>NZ_JBEXMH010000094.1:0-26080 GCF_040610415.1 Amycolatopsis sp. NPDC004079
CGTTTGGGGGCTGAGCGGCGTGACAGGCCGAAGGCCCCTCACGCCGGTCAGCCCCCAAACGCCGGCTTAAAAGCGATCCCGCCCGCGGCGGCGAAGCCGACGCCAAAAACACAGCTGGTGAGAGACCCCCGAAACCCGCCCCCACCGCCCCAGCACCACCATCAAGCACAAAACCCCGGCAACTCCCGCGTATCCCCCACCGGAGCCCACCGCCCATCAACCTTCGCGTACTCCCACCGAGCCCCCCGAGCGACAATCTGCCGCAACGCCAGCACCAACCGATCCACGTGCTCCTCGGTACTCCCCAACCCGAGACTCACCCGAACAGCCTGCTGCCCCTCCCCGCCAGCCTCGCGAATCAACCGCCGAGCAGCCACATGAGCACAGAACGCCCCGTCCCGCACCCCAATCCCGTACTCAGCCGACAACACCGCCGCCAGCCACCCAGGCTCAAACCCGTCGACGACAAAACTCACCGTGCCAACCCGATCCACCGGCGCGTCAAAGAACCGCAACTCAGCACACCCAGGCAGCCCGGCCAGCCCCTTCCGCAACCGCTCCAGCAACGCAGCCTCATGCGCCCCGACGGCATCCCACTGGGCCGCCAACTGCTCGCAAGCCACGCCCAACGCATACACCCCAACGGTATTGGGCGACCCAGCCTCGTGCCGCTCCTCACCGCTGTTCCACACGACGGCTTCCTCAGTCACCAGCTTGGTCGCCCCACCACCGGCAAGATAAGGCTCAGCAGCCCGCAACCAGTCGCTGCGTCCGACCAACGCCCCAGCCCCAAACGGCGCGTACAGCTTGTGCCCGGACAACGCGACGTAGTCGACATCCAACTCCCGCAACGAAATCCGCCGATGCGGCGCAAGCTGAGCAGCGTCCAACGCCACCCGAGCCCCATGCTTCCGAGCCACCGCAGCGATCTCGGCCACCGGCAGCAGTTCGCCAGTCACATTCGACGCCCCAGCGACAACCACCAACCGAGGCCCCTGCGGACATTCCGCAAGCGCTTCGTCCACAACGGACACCGCGGCAAGCCGAGTCCGCGGCAACTGCACCCGCCGGACATTCGGCCCCCGCCACGGCAGCAACGCGGCATGGTGCTCACTGTCGAAAACAACAACAGAAGTCTTACGCGGCAACGCTTTCGCCAGCAGATTGAACGCATCAGTCGTGTTGCGAGTGAAGATCACCGAGTCCCCGCTACGAGCGTCCACAAACCGACGCAGCACACCCCGAGTCCGCTCGTACAACCGAGTGGAAACCTGCGAAGCAAACCCAGCACCGCGATGCACGCTGGCATACCAGGGAAGAAACTCGTCCACCGCCGAACGCACCGCGTCCAGACACGGCGCACTGGCCGCGTGATCAAGATTGGCGTAACCGATGTCGCCGCCCGTCACCAACGGCACCCGCAGCGACGCACCGGCCACAGCGGGAACGGCGGGAACAACAGTTTCCGTGGACCGGTCGAGTGCGAGAGTCATGACGGCGCCTCCTCGGCGTTCCGGGGGACCCCCGGCGAGGGGCCCGCGCTTGCCCGTCGCGCTGCGCGACCGGCCTGGTCCTCACCCGGGGCACCCCACCGCGGTAGGAGGGTTGCCGGCCAGCAAGCCGGGGCTTCGCGCTGGCACTCATGACCTGAAACCGACGATAGCGGAAAACCAGCGAAAGAAACCAGACCCGTCTCGTGATCTGAGACGGCAGTCACAAGGAACGTCCACAAAGGACAGAGAAGTCAGGCTCCGGATTCGCCGTGCCAGCGGGCCAGGCGACCAGCTCGGTCAACCGCCCGGATCCGCCGTTCGGTCGCGTCGCGGTCGGCGGCGGTCGTGACCACCAAAAGCTGGTCCTCGACCTGCAACCGGCTGGTTTTCTGCGGCGTGAAGCCTGTTCCCCCGCGCACCACGAGACTGACCGTCGCACCGGCAGGCAACCGGAGCTCCGACAGGTACACGCCGTGCAGCTTCGACCCCTTCTGGATGCGCACCTGCAGCAGTTCCGCGCCGAGTTCGTCGAGCGGCGCGGAATCGACCTCGATCTCGTGCGCCTGAGTCGCCTTCGCCAGCCCGAGGATCCGCGCGAGCGGACTGAGCGTCGCGCCCTGCAGCACGGTGAGCACGATGACGAGCACGAAAACCGCGTCCACGAGGCGTTGCGCGCCGGGCACTCCTTCGGACAACGGGATCATCGCGAGCACGATCGGCACCGCGCCGCGCAGGCCCGCCCAGGACAGGAACGCCTGGTCTCGCCAGGGCAACCGGAACGGCAGCAGCGACAGAACCACCGACAGCGGCCGGGCGAGCAGCAGCACCACGGCACCCGCCACCAAACCCGGGATGAGCGCTTCGAGCAGCCGGGTCGGCGACGCGAACAGGCCGAGCAGCACGAACAAGCCGATCTGCGCGAGCCAGCCGAGCCCTTCGGCGAACGACAGGGTGTCCGACCGGTGCGGCAGCTTCGAATTCCCGAGCACCAGACCGGCGACGTAGGTGGCCAGCAGGCCGGACGCGTGCGCCAGCTGTCCCGAGGAGTACGCGAGCACGCACACCGCCACCGTGGCGAGCGGGTACAGACCGGTCGCCGGGAGCGCGGCCCGGCGCAGCGCCTGCGCGCCCAGCCAGCCGAACGCGAGGCCGAGCACCAGGCCGGTGAGCAGTTCGTAGACCACCAGCAGCGGCAGCGACCAGTCGACCGCCTCGCCGGACGCGAGCACGACGACCGCGATGTAGGCGGGCGCGTCGTTGATGCCGGATTCCAGCTCCAGCGCGCCGACGAGCCGCTTGCCGACCCCGGCGGTGCGCAGCACGGAGAACACCGCCGCGGCGTCGGTGGACGCGAGGACCGCGCCCCACAGCAGGGCGAGCCGCCAGTCGAGGCCGAGCAGCCAGTGCAGAGCCGCGCCGGTGACCGCGATGCTGATCACCACGGCCACTGTGGACAGCAGGATTCCGGGCCCCAGCGAGGGTTTCACCGCGGACCAGCGCGTGGTGAGCCCGCCTTCGGTGAGGATCAGGACGAGCGCGGCGAGCCCGAGCGACTGGGTGAGCGCCGGATTGTCGAAGCGGATGCCGAACCCGGCCTCGCCGAGGACGACGCCGATCCCGAGATACAGCAGCAGCGACGGGAATCCGAGCCGGATGGACACCCGCACCGCGATGACCGAGACGACCAGAACCAGCGCGCCGACGCCCAGCACCATGGGAAGCTCGTCCACTCGCCCGCCTCCCTCCCGTCGCCCGCAGGCGTCCAGAATAGTGAGGCAGTGTCCGGTTCCCGAGCCCGCACCACCGATGCGGGGGACCACCAACGTGTGTTACGACGCCTGGGCGGCACTCACCGTCGCGAGATCGACACCGAGCGCGGCGAACGGACCCCTCGCGCCGGGCAAGACCCGGACCGCGCGCTGCTGGTCCCGCGTCAGCCATCCCGCCTCGACCGCCCGCTCCAGCACCGCCGCCGGAACCACGCCGGCGAGGTGCTCCCGCCGCTCTGTCCAATCCAGACAGTCGCGCAGCAACGGCCGCCGCGGCCGATCCGGGACCGGCACGCCGAGATCGGCCAGCACCTCGCGTCCGGTGTCGGTGAGCGCGAGCCCGTCCGACACGTCGATCAGGCCCCGATCGACCATCCCGTCCCGCAAAGCGACCCCGAGCGTCCCGGCCAGATGGTCGTAACAACTGCGCGCGAACGCCAATCGCTGTACTCGCAACGAAGTCCGCAGCCCGGACGGCTGTTTCAGTTCGGCATGCTGCGCCAAATGCTCGATCAACTCCGCAACCCGCGGATTTGCGAGCCGCACGTACGCGTGTCGTCCCTGCTTCACCCGGGCCACGAACCCGGCCTCGGCCAACCGCGTCACGTGCTCGCTGGCCGTCGAGACCGCGATCCGCGCCGCGGCGGCCAGTTCGCCGACCGTCCAGGCGCGGCCGTCGAGCAGCGCGAGGCACATGGTCGCGCGGCTCGGATCGGCGAGCACGGCGGCGACCTCGGCCAAGGCGACAGTTTCCATGGTCCTACGGTAGAGCGCGGATGCTTCGGCCGCGGCCGAACTGAGCCGCTACAGCGCGTCGAGGAACTTCGCGCCCAGCGAGACGGCCGGTTTGGAGTCGTTGGCCCCCTCCAGGAACACCGCGAACGCCAGGTCGCCGCGATAGCCGACGAACCAGCCGTGTGCCTCCGCGCCGTCGCCGAACTGCGCGGTGCCGGTCTTGCCGAACACCGAGCCCGAGTGCGACAGCCCGGTCGCCGTGCCGCCGGTGACGACCTCGCGCATCATCCCGCGCAACGCCGACAGCACCGAGCCCGGCGGCGGGGTGTAGCCGGTGTTGACCTTGGTGCCGTCCGCCCACAGCCGCGGCACGACCGCGCGCCCGGACGCCGCGGTCGCCGCCATCACCGCCGCTCCCATCGGACTGACCTGCACCTTTCCCTGGCCGATGCCGTCCTCGACCTGCTCGTCCGCGTTCGCCGCCGGGTCGACGCGGCCCAGCTCGGTGGACAGGCCGCTGATCCCGAAGTCGGCGTTGAGGCCGAACTGGGTGGCCGCCTTCGCGAGCCCGTCGGCGGGCAGCTGCGACGCGAGCCGGGCGAACGTGGTGTTGCAGGACTTCGCGAACGCCTTGTGCACGGTGGTCGTGCCGAGGTCGAACCCCTCGTTGGAGAGCGTGCGGGTGCCGATCCGGTCGGTCAGCGGGCACGGAACCGAGGAATCCGGCGTGACCAGCCCGGCTTCCAGCGCCGCGGTCGCGGTGACGATCTTGAACGTCGAACCCGGCGCGTACTGGCCGCTGAACGCCGACGCCGCGTTGGTGACGTTGCTGTTCTGCGCCACCGCGAGCAGATCGCCGGAAGACGGCTGGATCGCGACGAGGACCGCCTTGCCGCGATACCCGTCCACCGCGGCCTGCGCCGCGCTCTGGGTCGCGAGGCTGAGCCCAGTGGCGGCCGGTTTGTGGTCGCCTTCGGGGTTCCCGAAGAGCGTCTCCTGGCTCTTGCCCGACGCGTCCACGCGCTCGACCGCGAAGGCTTCGGACGCCTGCCCGTGCCCGGTGAGCGCCGAACGGAGCAGCGGGAACACCTTGTCGTCAGCCAGTTTCAGCCCTCCGCTGCCGGAGACGACGAGCGGTTTGCCGTCGCGGTCGACCACGGCCGGAACGGCCGAGGACGCGATCGCCAGCCGCTGCCCGGCTTCGAGCTTCGGGTGCAGCACCGTCGGCGCCCAGTGGACCCGCCATTTGCCCTGCGCCTGGACGAGGCCGAGGTTGCCGGTGTACGTCCAGGTGTGCCCGGGGCCGAGGTTCCAGGTGACGGTGTAGGCCGCCGTGGCCTTGTCCCCCTGCGCCGCGCCGACGTCACCGAGCTTGGTGGTCAGCTGCGTGGGCCGAAGCGTCGCCCACGCGTCCTGCAATGCGGACGAGGCGTCCGTCGGAGCGTCGGTGGCCTTGCTGGCCGTATCGGCGTCCTTCGCGCCGAAGGCGAGCAGGTACGTGCGAGCTGCCGACGACGGGTCGTTCGGCTCCGCAGCCGTCGATCCCGGCTCCGGCGTTGCCGCCGTCGATCCCCCGCCGCGGAGCAGCACGAGCGCTGCCACCACGATCCCGACCACGGCCAGCGCGCCGCCGATCAGCACGCCCTTCTTCCCGGCAGGACTCACCGTCGCATCCCCCTCGCCCCACGCGGTCCGCCCGCGTCCCTGGCTCAGCTTGCCCATCGCTGAACGGAACCGGGCGTTACCTCGGACAACGCGACAAATTTGTGATCAATGCCGAGCCGTATAGGTCGTTATACAGTCTGGTCGGCCTTCCGGCGGGCGCGTTGCCACCAGATCCCGGCCACGACCAGCACCGCGACCAGGATTCCCGAGCTGATCAGCTGGATTCTGGCGTCGTGGTCGCCGAGCATCACCGCCAAGATGGCCACCATCGCGACGAGGGTCACCCACGTCAGGTACGGGAAGCCCCACATCCGCACAGTCAGGCTCCCCGGCGCGGTGCGCTCCAGCTGACGGCGCACTCGCAACTGCGTGCAGGCAACCAGGATCCACACGATCAGCAGCACCGAGCCGACCGCGTTCAGCAGGTACTGGAAGACGGTGTCCGGCCAGAGCGCGTTGAGCGCCACGGCCACGAAGCCGAACAACACCGAAGCCGCGACAGCGAAGACGGGCACGCCGCTTCGGTCCACTTTGGTCAGTGCGCGCGGGGCGTGTCCGCGTTGGGCCAGCGAGTACACCATGCGCGCCGCGCCGTACATGTTGGTGTTGAGCGTGGACAACAGGGCGAACAGGATGACGACGTTCATGATCTGCCCGGTCGCCGGGATCCCGATGCGTTCGAGCACCGCGGCGAACGGGCTCTGTCCGGCCTGGACGCTCGTCCACGGCAGGAGCGAGACGATGACCAGCATGGAACCGACGTAGAACACCGAAATCCGCACGACCGCGTTGCGCACCGCCCTGCCGACGGCGTGCGCGGGATCGTCGGACTCCGCGGCGGCGATGGTCACCACCTCCAGGCCGCCGAAGGTGAAGACGACGGCGAGCAGTCCGGTGCCGACGCCCTGCCACCCGTTGGGCAGCAGGCCGCCGTGGCCGAGGAGATTGTCGGTGCCGACGAAGGAAGTACCCGGAAGCACGCCGAGGAACGCGAGCACGCCGAGGACCAGGAAGGCCACGACCGCGACGACCTTGATCAGCGCCAGCCAGAACTCGAGCTCGCCGAACCGGGACACCGCGGTGAAGTTGATCGCGGTCAGCACCGCCATGAAGATCAGGACCAGCACCCACTGCGGAATGCCCGGCAGCCAGCTGTTGACGATGATCGCCGCCGCGGTGGCCTCGACGGCGAGTACGACGACGAGCGCGGCCCAGTACAGCCAGCCGATGGCGAACCCGGCCCACGGCCCGAACGCGCGCTCGGCGTGCACCGAGAACGACCCGCTGGCCGGGATCGCGGCGGCCATTTCCGCCATCATGCGCATGACCAGCATCGCCAGCGTGCCCGCGAGCACGAAGGACAGCACGATCCCGGGCCCGGCGAGCTTGATCCCGACGCCGGAGCTGACGAACAATCCCGAACCGATCACGCCGCCCATCGCGAGCATGGCGAGGTGCCGCTGGCGCAAGCCGGCGGCCAGCCCCTGGGCGGCCGGTTCGGCGGCGGCTTCTGAAGTCATGGGGAATCCCTAGCAGACGCTTCCCCGCGCGCAGGAGCCGAGGCTCGCCCGTCCGGAGTCACCGGCTGAGCCGCGTGGCTTTCCCCACTCCCGCTGAGGTACGTGAGGGGAACCCTGAGGGAATCTGATTCCCTCAGGGTTCCCCTCACGTACGTTCGCCTCGGCCGGAGCGACCTCGGCGCCTTACGCCTTCGCGACCGCCGCGCGGACCTTCACGCCCTCGCCGACCGTGCCGTCGAAGCCCTCGGCCACCTCGCCGTAGGACACCGACGTCGCGAGCGTTTCGGACGCCACGAACTCCTCGTGCTTGCGCACCGCGGCGCTCACCTCGTCGGTGGCGTCCACGGTCAGCGAGATCCGGTCGCCGACGTCGAGACCGGCCTCGCGGCGGGCCTGCTGGACCACGCGGACCAGGTCGCGGGCCAGGCCCTCGGCCGCCAGTTCCTCGGTGACCTCGGTGTCCAGCACGACCAGACCGGCCCCGCCGGGCAGTTCGGCCGCCGCGCCGCCGCCGGCCGCGACCAGGCGCCGGTCGTACTCGCCCTCGACCAGTTCGACGCCCGCCGCCACGACCGCGCCGGACGCGTTCGTCGTCCAGTCGCCCGCCTTGACCGCCTTGATCACCTGCTGCACGGCCTTGCCCAGCCGCGGCCCGGCCGCCCGCGCGTTCACCGCGACCTCGAACGTGCCGTGCGCCGCGACGTCGGTGGTCAGCTCCACCGACTTCACGTTCACCTCGTCCCGCAGGATCTCGGTGAACCCGCGCAGCGGCTCGACGTCCTCGGCCGCGACGACGAGCTTCGCCAGCGGCAGCCGCACCCGCAGCTTGTTCGCCTTGCGCAGCGCCAGCGCCGACGACGCCACCTGCCGCACCTTGTCCATCGCGGTCACCAGCGCCGCGTCGGCGGGCAGGTCGAGCGCGTTCGGCCAGTCGGTCAGGTGCACCGAACGGCCGCCGGTCAGCCCGCGCCACACCGTTTCCGTGGTGAGCGGCAGCAGCGGCGCGATGACCCGGCAGGTCACCTCCAGCACGGTGTGCAGCGTGTCGATCGCGTCCTGCTCGCCCGCCCAGAACCGGTCGCGCGAACGGCGGACGTACCAGTTCGTCAGCACTTCCAGGAAGTCCCGCACGGTCTGGCACGCGCCCGCGATGTCGTAGCCGTCCATCGCGGCCTCGACGTCGGTGACGAGCTCGTGCGTCTTCGCGAGCACGTACCGGTCGAGCAGGTGCGTGGAATCCGTGCGCCACTGTCCCTGCTTGCCTTCGGCATTCGCATACAGGGCAAGGAAGTAGTACGAGTTCCACAGCGGAAGCACGGCCTGGCGGACCGCGTCGCGGATCCCCCGGTCGGTCACGACGAGGTTGCCGCCGCGCAGGATCGGGCTCGCCATGAGGTACCACCGCATGGCGTCGGACCCGTCGCGGTCGAAGACCTCGTTGACGTCCGGGTAGTTCCGCAGCGACTTCGACATCTTCTGGCCGTCGGAGCCGAGCACGATGCCGTGCGACACGCAGGTGCGGAACGCGGGCCGGTCGAACAGCGCCGTCGCGAGCACGTGCAGCAGGTAGAACCAGCCGCGGGTCTGCCCGATGTACTCGACGATGAAGTCGCTCGGGTAGTGGTGCTCGAACCAGTCGGCGTTCTCGAACGGGTAGTGCACCTGGGCGTACGGCATCGACCCGGAGTCGAACCACACGTCGAGCACGTCCGGCACGCGGCGCATGGTGGAGCGGCCGGTCGGGTCGTCCGGGTTCGGCCGGGTCAGTTCGTCGATGTAGGGCCGGTGCAGGTTGTCCAGCCGCACCCCGAAGTCGGCCTCAAGCTCGTCCAGCGAGCCGTAGACGTCGATGCGCGGGTAGGCCGGGTCGTCGCTGCGCCACACCGGGATCGGCGTGCCGAAGTAGCGGTTGCGGGAGATCGACCAGTCGATGGCGTTCTCGAGCCACTTGCCGAACTGGCCGTCCTTGACGTTCTCCGGGTACCAGGTGATCTGCTGGTTCAGCTCGACCATCCGGTCCTTGAACTGCGTCACCGCGACGAACCACGACGACACCGCGCGGTAGATCAGCGGGTTCCGGCAGCGCCAGCAGTGCGGGTACGAGTGGTCGTAGGTCTCGTGCCGCAGCAGCACCGCGCCCTGCGCCGCCGCGCCGCCGGTGCCGTTCTTGAGGTCCTTCACGATGTTCGGGTTCGCGTCGAACACCTGCTGCCCGGCGTAGTCCGGCACGGTGTCGTCGAACTTGCCGTGGTCGTCCACCGGCGTCACCGGGGCGATCCCGGCCGCGTCGGTCACCACCTTGTCCTCGGCGCCGTAGGCGGGCGCGATGTGCACGACGCCGGTGCCGTCTTCAGTGGTGACGTAATCCGCGGACAGCACGCGGTGGGCGTTCTCCGTGCCGACGAAGTACGGGAACGGTGGCGCGTAACGGGATCCGAGCAGCTGCTCGCCGGTGTAGTGCGCGACGACCGTCGGCTCCTCACCGAGTTCACGGGCATACGCGGCCACGCGCGCTTCGGCGAGCAGGAACCGCTTGCCGTCGCTTTCCACCACGACGTACTGCACCTCGGGGTGCACCGCGGTGGCGAGGTTGGACGGCAGCGTCCACGGCGTCGTGGTCCAGATCAGCAGGTAGGTGCCGTCGAGCTCGTTGTCGTTGCCCTCCAGGCGGAATCCGACCGTGACGGCCGGGTCCTGGCGGTTGCGGTAGACGTCGGCGTCCATGCCCAGCTCGTGGTTGGACAGCGGCGTCGCGTCGCGCCAGCAGTAGGGCAGGACGCGGTAGCCCTCGTAGACGAGTCCCTTGTCCCACAAGCGTTTGAACGCCCAGAGCACCGACTCCATGTAGGTGACGTCGAGCGTTTTGTAGTCGTTGTCGAAGTCGACCCAGCGGGCCTGGCGGGTGACGTACTCGCGCCACTCGTCGGTGTAGCGCAGCACGGATTCCCGCGAAGCCTCGTTGAACTTCGCGATGCCCATCGCTTCGATCTCGGTCGTCTCGGTGATCCCGAGCTGCCGCATCGCCTCGAGTTCGGCGGGCAGGCCGTGGGTGTCCCAGCCGAACCGCCGCTCGACGTGCTTGCCCTTCATCGTCTGGTAGCGCGGGACGATGTCCTTGACGTACCCGGTGAGCAGGTGCCCGTAGTGCGGGAGGCCGTTGGCGAAGGGCGGGCCGTCGTAGAAGACGTACTCGTTGTCGCCGTTCGTGCCCTCGGGACGGGCGTCGATGGTCGCCTGGAAGGTCCGGTCGCTCTCCCAGTACGCGAGGACGCTCTCCTCCAGCGCGGGGAACGACGGCTGGGACGGGACCGTGGTCTCTCCGCCCGGCGAAGCCTGGGGGTACATCCGGGTGCTCCTCGCATTCGTCGCTCGTACGGGCGACCGGCGGCCGCCCACACGGGGACGAGACGCTCGCGCGTCACGCGGTACCACCCCGCTTGCCCGGCACACTGCTCCCGGGCCACTCGTTCGCACGGCTGTCACGGGCCGCACCCGTCCGGTTCTACTGCGGGCGGCGAGCGCCCGGTTCTTCCGGAGGCTCCCCGGTGATGGCCGGATCGACGCCTTGCTGACTCCAGATTAACCCGTCGCCGCAACTCGCTTTCGCCCTGCCCGGCTGTGCACCGTCACCGCCGCGAGCACCGCCGCCGCGACCCAGAGCCCTGCCGAGACGAATCCGAGCAGATGCAGGCCGTGCACGAACGCCGCGTGCGCCGCCGGTTCTCCCGCCACCGCACCGAAAACCGCCACGCCGAGCGCGCCGCCCGCCTGCCGCGCCGCGTTGTTGATCCCGCCCGCGATGCCCGCGCGCTCCCCCGGCGCGTCGGCCACCGCCGCGGTCACCACGGCAGCGGTCAGCAGTCCCATCCCGACACTGAGCACGAGCAGCGTCGGCAGCAACGTGCCGTATCCGGTGTCAGGGCCGATCCGCAGCAGGTTCAGCATCGCCGCCGCGCCGAGGAGTAGCCCGGTCACGATCTGCGGGCGCGGGCCGAACCTCGCGGTGAGCCGTCCGGAGACCGGGCCGAGCAGGACCATCGGGACGAACATCGGCACAACGGCGGCGGCAGCGGCGATCGGGTCCGCGTGGAGCACGTCCTGCAAGTAGAGCGTGAACACCAGCACCGAACCGAGGCCGACGAAGTTCATCGCCGCGGACACCAGGTTCGCGCCCGCAGTCTGCCGAGACCGCAGCAGCGACAGTGGCAGCATCGGTTCGGCAGCGCGCCGTTCCACCACGACGAACGCCCCGGCCGCCGCCACCGCGAGCAGCCCGACCCACGGCGTCTTCGCGATCACCGCGTACACGCCGGAACCAAGGGCCAAGGCCGCGGTCACCGCGCCGGGAACGTCCACGCGGCCCGGTTTCCGGACGTCCGGCGGCACCAACCGCCGGGTCGCGACGGCCGCCGCGGCGACGATCGGGACGTTCAGCCAGAACACCGGCCGCCACCCGGCCGTCTGCACGAGAATCCCGCCCAGCAGCGGTCCCGCAGGCAAGGCGAGCGCTGAAATCCCAGCCCAGATCCCCAGCGCACGAGCGCGTTCCGCACGTCCGGGAAACGTCCCAGTGAGAACCGCCATCGTGCCCGGCAGCAACAACGCCGCCCCGACACCCTGCACCGCGCGAGCCGCGACGAGCCAGCCCGCCGACTGTGCCAGCCCGCACGCCGCCGAAGCAGCCCCGAAAACGGCCAGCCCGGTCAGCACCACGCCGCGGTGCCCGAGCACGTCGCCGAGCGCTCCCCCGGTCAGCAGCAGCGCGGCGAGCACGACCGAGTACCCGACCACCACCCACTGCAGCTGCGGAACATCGGCGTGGAGTTCGCCGCCGAGGGTGGGGAGGGCGACGTTGACGACGGTGACGTCGAGCTGCACCAGGAACATCCCGGCGCACATGGTGAACAAGATCGCGGTGCGCATGGGTCCAGGAGACACCGGGGACGCTTCCGTCGCGGTGGAAGTGTGCCGGGGGCATGCTGGAGGCATGGAAGGAGACGCCGACATCGCGCGCACCGCCGCCCTGTTCGCCGATCCGGCGCGGGTCCGCGTGCTGATGGCCCTCGCGGACGGCCGGTCGCTGGCCGCCTCGGTACTGGCCGGTGAAGCGGGCCTGACCGCGCAGGGCGTAAGCGCACACCTGTCGAAGCTGCTGGCCGCGGGCCTGGTGACGGCGGAAAAGTCCGGCAGGCACCGGTTTTACCGCATCGCCGGAGCTGCCCCCGATCTGCTGGAAGCACTCGCCCGGCACTCCCCCGCGCGTCCGGTCCGCTCGCTGCGGGAAGGAACGCGCGCGGAAGCCTTGCGCACAGCGAGATTGTGCTACGACCACGTCGCCGGACGGCTCGGCGTGACCGTCACGGCGGCCTTGCTCGACCGCGGCGCACTGGCCACTGTGGACGGTGATCCGACCACCCAGCGGCGGCCCGTGGACCGGATCTCCTCGCAGCTGCAAGAACATCCGTACGTGCTGGGTCCTGCCGCCGACGAGGTGTTCGCCGCGCTAGGCGTGGATGTCGCGGCTGCCGGGGAGAGTCGACGTCCGCTGCTGCGGTTCTGTCTGGATTGGACGGAGCAGCGCCATCACCTGGCCGGAGCGCTGGGCGCGGCCGTCACACGACGGTTCATGGACGCGGGATGGCTTCGGTCACGGGCGAAGGCCCATCGAGCGGTACAGCTCACCGAGAATGGCGCACGGGTGCTGGAAGAGGTGCTGGGAGTCAGCGATGCGCCGCGGCAAGCACCGCGTCCGGACCGCACCGCGCACACGGCGTGAAGCCCAGCTGCCGCGCCTCGCCGACGCCGATCGGGATGGTGTCGCGGCCGGACAGCCAGCCGCAGTCCACCAGGTGGTAGCGCGGGTACTCGTCGACGACCACGACCTCGTCCTCGAGTTCCTTGACCACCTCGAGGTCCTCCGGCGCGGTTTCCTCGACGCCGGGCGGAGTGTCGCGCACGGCCTTGGCTTCGGATGTGGGCTCGCCTTCCGAAGCGGGCTTCTCGGCCTTCGGTTCCGGCACGTCCGCCGGATCGCCTAGCTCGCCCGTCGCGGGGAGCAGCGCGGTCTGCTCGGCGTCCTCCTCGGCCGGGGCCGCCTCGTCCTTCTCCTCCGTCGAATCCGCATCTGCGTCCGCATCCGTGTCGGCATCCGAATCCGTGTCGGAGTCCGCGGCGTCATCGGCGTCCGCGCGCTTGCGCCGCCGCAGCCAGTCGACGAGCAGAAGCAGCCCGGCGAGCACGGAGAGGCCGATGGAAACCCAGGCCCACAGCGAGGTGCCCGTGATGAGCGCCGTGACGAGCAGCCCGAGAGCCGCCAGCACCAGAAGGAGGACGATGTAGAGCACGCTGAATTACAACACGGGCCGCCCGTTTTCCGGATGCGACCCGCCCACGCGGCGTACCCCGCCGGTTCCCCACCGTGGCGGTACCGGATCCGGACACGCCGAAACCCCGCCGGGTCGGAAGGTCATCCGGCGGGGTGCGTACGGCGGTTCGGTCAGCCGGCCTCGGCGCGCGGACCGAAGGAGTAGCCCTGACCGCTGGTGCCGGTCGAGGACTGGCTCGAGCCGGAGGACGCCGACGCCGGGGCCGCGGAGCCTCGGTCGTCGAGCTCGCGCAGCTGGGACTCGAGGAATCCGCGCAGCCGGGTGCGGTATTCGCGCTCGATCGTGCGGAGTTCTTCGATCTTCTTGCCCAGAGCGCCCTTTTCGGCGTTCAGGTTGTTCATCGTCTCGGTGTACTTGCGCTGCGACTCGCGTTCCATGGTGGTCGCCTTGTCGCGCGCCTGGCGCTCCAGCGTCTCGGCGCGCGTGCGCGCGTCGTTCAGCATCGTCTCGGCGCGGGTGCGCGCCTCGTTCACCATCGAGTCGGACTTCGCCCTGGCGTCGGACAGCAGCTGCTCGGACTTGGTCCGCGCCTCCGCCAGCATCCCGTCGGACTCGGTCTTCGCCTCGGCAGTGAGCCGGTCGGCCATTTCCTGCGCCAGGCCGAGCACCTTGGCGGCCTGGACGTTCGGCTCGCCGCTGTCGGGGACCATCGAGTGAGCCTGGGTCTGCTCCATCGCCGACGCGGGCGGCGGAACCGGGGCGAGCCGCCGCGACGGCTCGGGGTCGCGGCCCGGCGGCGGGCCGGCGACCTTCGCGTTCTCGAGCTCGGAGCGGGTCGACTCCAGCTCGGCGTCGAGCTGCTCCACCTGCTGCCGCAGCTCGTTGTTGTCCTCGATCAACCGGGCAAGCTCGGTCTCCACCAGGTCGAGGAACGCGTCCACCTCGTCCTCGTTGTAGCCCCTCTTGCCGATGGGCGGCTTGCTGAACGCGACGTTATGCACGTCAGCGGGGGTCAACGACATCAGATCACCTCACGCACTCCATGGCCTGCTGGACACACCCGGGTTTTCCCCGATCACCTGGGTGTCAGTTGCATCGCGAAGAACACAACCAACAGCAGCACCATAATCGACAAGTCCAGTCCTACGCCGCCGATCCGGACCATCGGAATGATCCTGCGGAACAACCGCACCGGCGGGTCGGTCACTGTGTAGATGGTCTCGAGCGTCACCGCAACCCCTCCGGCGGGACGCCATTCCCGTGCGAAAGTCCGCACGAGCTCGACCACGATCCGGGCCGTGAGCAGCAGCCAGAAGGCAAACAGCACGTACCAGATCGCAAGCCACACAGCATTCACGGCGACCACTCTAGCGGGGGACGGCCGAGTTGGGCGCGACCAGCCGCGCTGAGGGCGACATAGTCGACAAAATCACGTCTGGCTGCGCCCAGCGGTCCGGCCGTGTTCACCCGCGCAGGAACAATCCGCCCTCGGCGATCCGCCTGCGGTCCTCGGCGGTCACGTCCACATCGGGCGGTGAGAGAAGGAACACCTTGTTGGTGACCTTGTCCATCGAGCCCCGCACGGCGAACGCCAATCCCGCCGCGAAGTCCACGATCCGCTTGGCGTCCGCGTTCTCCATCTCGGTGAGGTTGATGATCACCGGAATGCCCTCGCGGTAGTGCTCGCCGATCGCCCGCGCCTCGATGTAGCTCGTCGGGTGCAGCGTCGTGATCCGGCTGAGCGGGTCCCGCACCGGCGCGGCGACCGGTTCGGCGACCGGGCGCAGCCGGGCGACCGGCTCCGGCTGGCGGTCCACGGCGAGCGCGCCGTGCGTCGTCGGTTCGGCCGCCATCGAGCGCGACCGCACTCGCGCGGCGGGCTCGTCGTAGCTCTCGTCGACGTCGCGGTAGCGTGCCCGGGACCGGGCCGGCGGCTGGTCGTAACCGTCGTCGTACTCGTCGTAACCGTCGTCGTAGCCGTCTTCGTCCGCGGGCACCATCCCGAAGTAGGCCTTCAGCTTCTGCAGCGCGCTCATAGCCTCTCCCTAGCCCTTGCCGCTCCCGCACCGTTGTGCCCCGCCCGGCCGGACACGAAACGTGACCACCGGGCGGGCTCCCTACGGCGAGGCTAAACCGCGCCCGCCGAGCAACGCGGTTCCGACACGCACACACGTCGAGCCGTGCCGGATCGCCTGGTCCAGATCATGGCTCATTCCGGCGGACACGTCAGCGGCTTCCGGATACCGGGCGCGAACTCTTTCCGCCGAGCGGGACAGCCGGGCAAAAGCTGTGCCCGGGTCTTCCCCTAACGGGGCCACAGCCATCACGCCTCGCAACCGCAGCTCCCCCGTGTGGGCGATGTGGTCCGCGAGGGCGTCGACGTCGTCCAGCAGGGTTCCGCCGCGCGCGACGTCGCCGTCGAGGCTCACCTGGACCAATACGTCGAGCGGTCCGGTCCGCTCCCCGGCCTCCCGCGCGGCGGCGACCGCGCGGGCGAGCGCGTCGGCGAGCCGCACCGAATCGACCGACTGGACCTCGGCCGCCCAGCGCACGACCGAACGCGCCTTGTTCCGCTGCAGCCGCCCGACCATGTGCCAGCGCGGCGCGACGTCCGGGCGCAGTTCCGCGACCTCGGCCGCCTTCGGACCGGCTTCCTGGTCGCGGTTTTCGGCGAGGTTCAGCAGCCCGAGGTCGGTGAGCAGCGCGGCGTCGGTCGCCGGGAACGTCTTGGTGACGCCCAGCAGCCGCACCTCGTCGCGGGACCGCCCGACCGCCGCGCAGGCGTTCGCGATGCGCTCCTCGACCGCGGCCAGCGACGCCGCCAGCTCCGCCCGCCGCTCCTCGGTCACGCCTTCTCCTCTTCCAGCCAGGTGATGCCGGCGATCCGGCCGGTGGTGCCGTCGCGGCGGAAGCTGAAGAGCGTCTTGTCCTCCGCCGTGCACCGCGGATCCGCGCCGACGCGCCCGACGCCCAGGTCGGCCAGCTGCTGCCAGAGCCCGGCGCGCAGGTCTAGACCGGTCGTGCCCTTGCGCGTCTTGCAGGAGCTGCCGGGCAGATGCTTCTCGACGTCCGCGGCCATCGCGGCCGGGACCTCGTAGCAGTCGCCGCAAATCGCCGGACCCAGCAACGCCTCGACCCGGCCCGGTTCGGCCCCGAGTTCGCGCATCGCCTCCAGCGCGGCGGGCACCACGCCGACCCGCGCGCCGACCCGGCCCGCGTGCACCGCGGCGACGACGCCCGCTTCCGGATCCGCCATGAGCACCGGAACGCAGTCCGCGACCAGCACCACGAGCGCGACGCCCGGACGGTCGGTCACCAGCGCGTCGGTGGCTTCGGCGGCCGAGGTCTCGGTCCCGTCCACGACGGTCGCGGTGCGGCCGTGCACCTGTTCCATCCAGGCCAGCTTGTCCTCGGCGAGGCCGAGCTCGGACGCCAGCCGCTTGCGGTTGGCGTAGACGTCGCCCGCGTCGTCGCCGACGTGGTCGCCGAGGTTGAAACTCTCGTACGGCGGCCGGGAAGCCCCGCCCGCCCTGGTCGTGACCACTCGTCGTACTCGCACCCCGTCATCCTGCCAAAAACAACGGCGGCCGCCCTCCCGGAGGGCCCGGCACACGGCAACGGCCGCCCCGAACGCATCGGGACGGCCGTTGCCGGAAAACCGTGCTTACCGCCGCATGAACGGCGGCACGTCGACATCGTCGTCGGTCGGGTCGTCGTGGACCGTCGTCGGGCGGCTCGGCAGACCGCCCGTCGCAGAACCCGAACCGATCGGCGAATACCCCCTCGTGCCGCCTCCGGGTTGCGGGAGGCCGCCCGGCGGGGTACCGGTGCCCGGCTGCGGCAGGCCCGACGACGGCGTCCGCGGCGGGGCCACCGGGTAGCCGGAGCTGCCCGCGGGCGGCACCGGGGTCGCCCCGGTCTGCGGCGGGGACTGCGGAGCCGAACCGCCGCCGACCTGGCCCGCCGCGGCGGACGCGGTGCCGTTGCCCTGTTTGCCGCCGAACGCGGGCGGGTCGAGTTTCTTGTGCGTGGGCGCGCCGGCGTCGAAGCCGGCCGCGATCACCGTGACGCGGACCTCGTCGCCGAGGGAGTCGTCGATGATCGTCCCGAAGATGATGTTCGCGTCCGGGTGCGCCGATTCCTGCACGAGCGACGCGGCCTCGTTGATCTCGAACAGCCCGAGGTCCGATCCGCCCGCGATGGACAGCAGCGCGCCGTGCGCCCCGTCCATCGACGCTTCCAGCAGCGGCGAGTTGATCGCCTTCTCCGCGGCCTGTATCGCCCGTCCTTCGCCGCGCGCGGAGCCGATGCCCATCAGCGCGGAACCCGCGCCGGACATGACGCTCTTGACGTCGGCGAAGTCCAGGTTGATCAGACCGGGCGTGGTGATCAGGTCGGTGATGCCCTGGACACCGGAGAGCAGCACCTCGTCGGCGGAGCGGAACGCGTCCATCAGGGACACGCCGATGTCGCCGAGCTGCAGCAGCCGGTCGTTCGGGATCACGATCAGCGTGTCGCATTCGTTGCGCAGCTGCTGGATGCCGTCCTCGGCCTGCTTGCCGCGGCGTTTGCCCTCGAAGGTGAAGGGCCGGGTCACCACGCCGATCGTGAGCGCGCCGAGCTTGCGGGCGATCTGCGCGACGACCGGCGCGCCGCCGGTGCCGGTGCCGCCGCCCTCGCCCGCGGTCACGAACACCATGTCGGCGCCCTTGATGACCTCTTCGATTTCCTCGCGGTGGTCCTCGGCCGCCTTCTGCCCCACCTCGGGGGCGGCTCCGGCGCCGAGTCCGCGGGTAAGTTCCCGGCCGATGTCGAGCTTGACGTCGGCGTCGGACATGAGCAGTGCCTGGGCATCGGTGTTCACCGCGATGAACTCGACACCCTTGAGGCCGACCTCGATCATCCGGTTCACGGCGTTCACGCCGCCGCCGCCGATGCCGACGACCTTGATCACCGCAAGGTAGTTGTGCGGGGGCGTCATCGGGTCCGCCTTCCTGATCGTGATGTGCACATGCCGCCCGCCGGGGCCGGAAACCCTCAACCTCAACCCGAGAGTGAGAGTTATGTCAACCACCGGCGTCAAGGCAGGACGGTAGGCGCCGCGCAAGCTCTAATCCAGTAGCCACGCCGTGAGCGGCAAAGGTGTTTTGCCACAACGCGAAGCCGCGCGCAAGGCCGGAACCCGCCGCGGAGCCCGGCGCGCGGTCTGCTATGCGGGCACTGAAGTGACCAGCACGACGTCGCTCGACGGCTTCCCCGACGGCGATCCCCCGGCCTGCTCGACACTGATCGCGAACTGCTGCGCACCAGCCAAACCGTCCGCCACCACCAGCGAACCCGAGGGTCCGCCAGGCAGCAATCCGGCCGGACGCGGCGCGAGTTCCGGGCCCATCAGCCAGGCCTCGTACACCTTCCCGGACTGGACCGGCGGCAGCCCGGACTGCATGAACATCACGCGGTCGAGCTTCCGCGAAATCACCACCGTGCCGCCGCCCCCGCGCGGCGACGCGACATGTTCGGTCCGCGCGTCGGGCGCGGTGAGCAGTTCGGCCACCGGCAGGTACCGGTCGCGCGCGGCGTCCAATTCGGACTGTGCGCTGGTGAGCTGACTGCTGGTGTGCAGTGCGATCCCGCCGAACACGCCGGCCAAAGCAAGCCCGACGACGGCGGCAGCGGCGGCGATCAGCATCGGCCAGCGGCGCGGGCCGCGCGGGCGCGGTTCCGCGGAACCGGTCCGCGGCGGCACTTGGCGGGTCGTGCGCATCTCCGCGAGCACCCGGTCCTTGAGGCCGGACGGCGGCTGCTCGTCCATCGCCGCGCCGAGCCGGGCCGCGGTCTCGCTCAGTTCCCGCACTTCCTGTGCGCAGGCCTCGCACTGGTCGAGATGACGGCGGAATTGGGCCCGCTCGACCTCCGACAGCGCGTCGAGTGCGTACGCGCCGGCCAACGTGTGCATGTCCGGACTGGTCACGCCGTCACCCCCAGGCAGTCGCGCAGGCGGATCAACCCGTCGCGCAGTCTGGTCTTGACCGTCCCCTGCGGCGTGTCCAGCACGTCGGCCACCTCGCGATAGGTGTAGCCCTGGTAATACGCCAGGAGGACGGATTCCCGCTGCAATTCAGTCAGCGTCTTCAGGCAGCGCCGCACCTGCGAGCGTTCCAGCCGGGTCGCGACGGATTCCGCGACCTCGTCGAACGGACGTCCGCGCGCGGCCTCGAAGGTCGCTTTCCGCTCGCGTTCAGTGCTCGCCCGGGCGGACCGCACCCGGTCGACCGCGCGGCGGTGCGCGAGGGTCATCGCCCAGTTCAGGACGCTGCCCTTCGCCGACGAGTAGCGCGTGGCGGTCTTCCACAGCTCCACGAGCACCTCCTGCGCGACCTCCTCGGACTGCGCGGGGTCCCGCACGATGCGGCGGACGAGCCCGTAGACGGGGCCGGCGAGCTGATCGTAAAGCCGCTCGAAGGCGCGTTCGTCCCCCTTCGCGACCAGCGCCATCAGGTCCTCGGCGCTCGTCGACGGCACCGCCGAGAGCCGGTCGGCCGGGCGTGCGCTCTCATCCATGGAGGGCTCCTGCCGTGTTCTGTCCGGTCCGGGCGGCGAGCGGGGCTTTCCGCCGCCACAGCGCGAGCCCGTGGCGACGGATCAACGCGGAGACGCGGTGCGGTTGCAGCGGCCTGCCCAGCAGGAAGCGCGCGAGCGTGCGGATCCCGGCCGGACGGCGGACTCCTCGCAGCGTAGCCGTCAGAGCCGCGTCGCCGTCGCGGTGCAGGACGACGGTCAACGCCAGCAGCGCGTCCGGGCGCGGCAGGTGCATCCGGTACTCCCCCGTCATCTCCTGGAACGGCGACACGTAGAACTCCTTGTCCGCCCGGAGGTCCCCGAGGTCTTCCCCCTGCTGGAGCAGGTAGGCGTGGCGGCCGCCGTAGGTGTTGTGCACCTCGGCGACCACGCAGGCGAGCGCGCCGTCCGGCGTGTGGCACCAGTAGACGGTGATGGGATTGAACACGTACCCGAGAACGCGCGCCGACGCGAGCATCGTCACCGGCCCGCCGCGCAAGTCCACTCCGCGGTGCGCGAGCCAAGCGTCCAGTTTGGACCGGATGTCGCCGGGCTCGTCGCGGTCGAAGTGGTCGCGGCCGTCGAAGCGGGCGAACGGCCGGAGCCACCACGGCAGCCGCGGCAGGCGGTCGAGGTCGGTCAGCCACAGGTACATCCGGTGTGCGAAGGAGTACGGCGGATCGGCCCGGCGGACGTGCGCGACGGTGGCGTCGTAGAGAGCGGTCACCAGGTCACCCCGAAACTGGCCGCAGCGCGGACGCCGGAGGAACAGCCGTCCTCGTGGAAGCCCCAGCCTTGATAAGCACCGGCGTACGCGATGACGCCGTCGTTCAATTCCGCCAGACGTCGCTGCGCGGCAACGGATTCCGGCGTATAGATCGGGTGTTCGTAAGACATTTTCGCGACCGTTGCGGCGGGATCGAGGTCATCGCTCGGATTGAGGGTGACGGCGTACGTCGTCGTTTCTTCGAGGCCCATCAACCGATTCAGGTCGTAAGTGACTTGGACGGCGTGCAGGTCGGCACCGCAGGCAGGCGTCCGGTAATTCCAGGAAGCGCGAGCGGCGGGCACGGTCGGCAGCACGGCGGGATCGGTGTGCAGCCAGGCTTCGTTGCGCGAGTAGCGGAAGGTACCGAGCAATTCCTGTTCCGCCGCAGTGGGATTCGCCAACATCCGCAACGCCTGATCGGCATGCGTGGCCACCACAACCCGGTCGACCCGGTGCGCGGTGTCGGCATCATCGCGCACCTCGACGCCGCGCGCGGTCCGCTGCACCGCGCGAACCGGAGTGGACAAATGCACGGCAGTCAGCTGCTTGGCCGCCCGCTCCACGTACTCCCGCGAACCGCCGACGACCGTCCGCCACGTCGGCGAATTCCGCACGGTGAGCATTCCGTGATTGCGCAGGAATTCGAACAGGTACCGCGCCGGATACTGCATGGTGTCGGTGCGGTCGGCGGACCACACCGTCGAAACGAGCGGCAGCACGAAATGGTCCACGAAGTACCGCGAATACCCGCCGATCGCCAGGAACGCGCCGAGCGGGACGTCACCCGCTTCGGGGCGGGCCAGCAAGCGTTCTGCGTGCCGGTGGAACCGCTTCACCTCGGCCAGCATGAGCAGGTAACGCGTGGACGCGGCGTTGCCCCGTTGCGCGAACAGCCCGCGCAGGCCCTTCGCCCCGGCGTACTGCAGGCCGCAGCCGTCGCAGCGGATGCTCATCGACATCTCGGTCTCGCGGGTGCGGACGCCGAGTTCGCCGAACAGCCTCAGCAGCGTCGGGTAGGTGCGCTCGTTGTGGACGAGGAACCCGGAATCGACGGCGACCGTCCCGCCGTGCGCGCTCGGCACGTCGTGGGTGTGGGCGTGTCCGCCGAGCCGGTCGTCGGCCTCGAACAGCAGAACCTCGTGGCGGCGCTGCAGCAGGTACGCGGCGGTGAGGCCGGCGACCCCGCTGCCGATGACAGCGATGCGTTGTCCCGTGGTGTGGTGCACGGAAGGCATTCGGCACCGCCGCCCGCGCGGATTGGCACCAATCCGCGCGACTGTCGGTTCCGAAGCCCTGGTATGCCGAAATCCGCAGCTCACCGACTAGCCGACTTCGCCGAACGCGTCCTCGGCGGTCCGCTCCCGGTGGCCGTCCGCACCTGGGACGGCCACCAGGCCGGGCCGGCCGGGCCGACCGTCGTCCTGAAAAACCGCCGCGCGCTGCGCTGGCTCCTGTACTCCCCCGGCGAGCTCGGCCTGGCGCGGGCTTACGTGTCGGGCGACCTGGACGTCGAGGGCGATCTCACCGAAGGCTTCCGGCGAGCCTGGGCGTACCGGCCGCAGCTGTCCGCACGCGACTTCGGCGAGGCGATCCGCCTGGCCGCGCGGCTCGGGGTATTCGGCCTGCCGCCGAAGCCGCCCGCCGAGGAGGCCCGGCTGCGCGGAAAGCTGCACACCCCCGGACGGGACCGGTCGGCGATCTCGCACCACTACGACCTGTCGAACGCCTTCTACCAGCTGCTGATGGACGATTCGATGGCGTACTCCTCGGGCTACTGGTCCGAATCCGCCGATCTCGCCCGCGCCCAGCACGACAAACTCGAACTGATCTGTCAGAAACTCGGCCTGCGACCAGGCATGCGGCTCCTCGACGTCGGCTGCGGCTGGGGTTCGCTGCTCGTACACGCGGCGAAGCACCACGGCGTCGAGGCCGTCGGCGTCACGATCTCCGCCGAGCAGGTGCAACATGTCAAGAACCGCCTGGCGCAGCACGACCTGGACGACCGCGTCGAGGTCCGCAGACAGGACTACCGGGAACTCGCCGGAGATTCCTTCGACGCCGTAGCCTCCATCGAAATGGGCGAACACGTCGGCGAGGACAACTACCCGACCTACACCGCCACGTTGTTCCGCATGCTCAAACCCGCCGGACGACTGCTGCTGCAACAAATGTCGCGCGGAGCCGTCGCACCCGGCGGCGGGGCGTTCATCGAGCGCTACATCGCCCCCGACATGACGATGCGCCCGCTGAGCCGCACGCTCAGCCACCTCGAAACCGCAGGCTTCGAAATCCGCGACGTGCACGCGTTGCGCGAGCACTACGTCCCGACCGTGCGAGCCTGGGCAGCCACCCTGGAACAACACTGGGACGAAGCCGTCGCGCTGATCGGCGAGGCAGGCGCCCGAGTCTGGCGGCTGTACCTGGCAGGCGGCGCGCTCGCCTTCGAGGAGAACCGCATGGGCGTGGACCAGATCCTGGCCGTGCGTCCCGACGCAACCGGCCGCACCGGAATGCCGTGGACAAGGGAGTGGGCATGATCGCGCTGCTCGGCCTCACCGCCGGAGTCACCCTGGCCGCGGTGACCCTGACCTTCGGCATCGCCCGCCTGCGCCACCGCTACGACACCATCGACA
The DNA here is from genome assembly GCF_040610415.1 of Amycolatopsis sp. NPDC004079. NCBI lineage: Bacteria > Bacillati > Actinomycetota > Actinomycetes > Pseudonocardiales > Pseudonocardiaceae > Amycolatopsis > Amycolatopsis sp. NPDC004079. Next base: position 23,469 of record NZ_JBEXMH010000094.1, read on the forward strand.
CCTTCTGGGGCCTGGGTTTCGCCCTCGTGGCCGTGGTCGCGTTCCCCTTCGGCACCGGTCCGCTCGCCCTGCGCCTGACCACCGCCGCGCTCACCGTCATCTGGGGCGTCCGCCTGGCCGTCCACCTGCACCTGCGCAACCGCGGCAAGCCGGAAGACCCGCGTTACCAGCAGATTGTCGAACGCGCAGGCCAGAACCCCGGCCTCCGGATCTTCGTGCGGACCTACCTGATGCAGGCCGTGGTCCTGTGGTTCGTCTCGCTGCCGGTGCAATTCGCCATGTCCGGCACGGGCTTCGGAGTCACCGCCTGGCTGGGCACAGCGGTCTGGCTGCTCGGCTTCGCCTTCGAAACCATCGGCGACGAACAACTCCGCCGCTTCCGCGCCGACCCGGCGACCGACGGTCAAGTCCTGGACACCGGCCTCTGGCGCTACACCCGCCACCCGAACTACTTCGGCGACGCCTGCGTCTGGTGGGGCCTCTACCTGCTGGCCTGCTCAACGTGGCCCGGCGCCGCGACAGTGCTTTCGCCGATCGCGATGACCTTCACCCTGGCCCGCGGCACCGGCAAGCCCATGCTGGAAAAAGGCATGCAGCACACCCGCCCCGGGTACGCCGACTACATCGCCCGCACCAGCGGATTCCTGCCGCTGCCCCCGAAGAAACTCACTCCCCGATGAGCTCCCGCAACAACTCAAGATGCCGCGAGGTCTCCTTCACCAAGTACTCGACCACCGTCGCCACCGTCACCAGCCGATCGCCCTCGAACCCCACCGGATCCTCCAGCGACCGATCCGCGAGGGCCTCGCGACACAGCTCGACATTGTCCTGATAAGCGCTGCGCAACTCCTCGACCGGCAGGTCGAGCCCAACTGCGAAGGCGGCGTCGCGCCCTGCCTCCAGCCGCTCGGCCCATCGCTCCGGCTGCCCGGTGACGACCACGTCGTACATGGCGTTCTCCACCAGCGCGAGATGCCACAAAATCCCGGCGGCAGTCATCAACTCGCCGGGCCAGCGAGCCTGTTCGTCGGTGAGTTCGGAGCACTTCCACGCCACGGTCGCGCGCAGCAGTTCGAGGTCGTCGACCAGCTGCGCGCGGTCGAGGCTCACTCCCCGGTGAGACCGTCGGTCAGCTCGCGCAAAAGGTCCAAGTGCCCGAGATGGCGCGCGGTCTCCTCGATCATGTGCGTGACGACCCAACGCACCGTGAGCGGTTTGTCCCCCTTGAACAACACCGTGTCCTCGAACCCCCGAGCCGCCACCACAGCCCGGCACTTCTCGGCCTCAGCCTCGTAGTCAGCGATCAACTGCGTAATCGGCAGCTCCAACGCGACCCGGAACTCAGCGTCCCGGTCGACTTCGAGCCGATCCGCCCATTCGTCCGGCTGCCCGTCCAGCACGACGCGGAACCAGTAGTTCTCGACGAGCGTGAGGTGGCACAGCAGCCCAGCGATAGTGGTCAGCTCACTGGGCACGTGCTTCTGGCGAGCCTGCTCGTCGGAGAGCCCGGAGCATTTCCACACCACGCTGGCCCGCAGGAAGTCGAGAAACCCGGTGAGCTGAGTGCGCTCGTCCCCCGCCATCGGCGGGTCAGGACGTTCAGGAGCATTGGTCACCCCAGAAGTCTGCCGCACGAGGCCACCCGTTTTCGTGAATTATCTTGCGCACAATGTAATTGTGCACTACCTTCATGAGGGTACGCATCCCCGACCGCACTCAAGGAGACAGCGATGCCCAGCCGCGACGCAACCACCCACTGGACCGGCGGACTGCAGAAAGGCAAGGGCGAGGTCACCTTCGACTCGTCGAACCTGGGCACCTACGAGGTGTCCTTCCCGACCCGGTCCGGCAATCCCGACGGACACACCAGCCCCGAAGAACTCATCGCCGCAGCCCACTCGAGCTGCCTGGCGATGAACCTCTCCGGCGTCCTGGAATCCCAGAACCTGGAAGCCGACTACATCGACGTCTCCGCCGAGGTCACCCTGGGCCCGGCTGCCGGCGGCGGCTTCGAAATCAGCGGCATCTCCATCACCCTGCGCGCGAAACTGGCCGGCGTGACCGCCGAACAATTCGCCGAACTGGCCGAAACCGCGGAAAAAACCTGCCCGGTCTCCAAGGCCCTCTCCGGCACCACCATCACGCTGGACGCCGCCCTGGCCTGACCTCCGGTTCCGTGAGGGGAACCCTCAGGGACTCAGAGTCCCTGAGGGTTCCCCTCACGACCCACGCGCCCATTCCGGCGGCGGTGAGGGCTCCTTCACGGAATCAGATTCCCTCAAGGGGCCCTTCACGGACCGCCCTCACTGCCGCGACGCACCAACGCCGCATTCGACACATCCCACCGCGCCCAACGCGGCATTCGGTGCGCCACATGCACCCAACGCCACATTCGGTGCATCCCCCGCACCCAACGCCACATTGGGGCCCTACCCAGCCCCACCTCGCGAACCCCAACGCGACCATCCACTCAGCCGTGCGCACCCACTGCCCAACCGCAGCCAGTGCACCCGCCCAACCAGGCAGCCACACTCCCCCGCTCCCCGATACGAAGCCAAAAACGCGGCGCGGGGGTGTTTGTCAAGGCATCTTTCCCGCCTTGACAAACACCC
>NZ_JBEXMH010000095.1:0-26039 GCF_040610415.1 Amycolatopsis sp. NPDC004079
CGCCCTCCCCCCCCACCCCCCCGTGCCGGGCTCCGTGTGGTAATCAGATTCCCTCAAGGAGCCCTTCACGGACCTCCCCAGCGCCCGCCGCGGAGAAAGCCTCACGGGGCGCTTCCCGCCGCGCACCCGTGCTTGACAGGGAAATTCCGCGCGCGCAGAATTAACCGCATGATTAATTCCGCGGTGGCCATCGACGGTCTGCGGGTCGTCCGGGGTGGCCGGGATGTGCTGCGCGACGTGAGCTTCCGCGTCGAGGCCGGTTCGGTCACCGGGTTGCTCGGGCCGAGCGGCTGCGGGAAGACCACGCTGATGCGTGCCGTCGTCGGCGTACAGGTGACCCACGGCGGCACGGTCACGGTGCTCGGCGAACCCGCCGGAAGTCGTCGGCTGCGCAAGCGGATCGGGTACGCCACGCAGGCACCCGCCGTCTACGCGGACCTCACCGTCACCGAATCCCTGCGCTACTTCGCCTCCGTGCTGGGCGCGCCGTCGCGGTCAGTGGCCGACGCGATCGAACAGGTCGGCCTCGGTTCGCACGCCGACGCGCTGGTCGGCCGGCTCTCCGGCGGTCAGCGCAGCCGGGCCAGCCTCGCCGTCGCACTGCTCGGCAAACCCGAACTGCTCGTGCTCGACGAGCCGACCGTCGGGCTGGATCCGTTGCTGCGCGAGCATTTGTGGAACCTTTTCCATCGGCTCGCCGCAGAAGGCACCACGCTTCTCGTATCCAGCCACGTCATGGACGAAGCCGCGCGCTGCACCCGGTTGCTGCTGATGCGCGACGGCGTGCTGCTCGCCGACGATTCGCCGGACGCCCTGCGCGCGGCCACCGGCGAACAAGACCTCGAACGCGCGTTCCTGCACCTGGTGAAGGCTCAGCGATGACTGTCTCGATCACTCTCGCCACCACCCGCCGGATTCTCGCCCAGCTGCGGCACGATCCGCGCACCGTCGTGATGCTCGTGCTCGTGCCGACGCTGCTGATGTTGTTGCTGCGCTTCGTGTTCAACTCGGCCGAGGTGTTCAGCCGGATCGCGCCCGCGCTGCTCGGCGTCTTCCCGTTCGTGATCATGTTCCTGATCGCCTCGATCACCACCCTGCGCGAGCGCACCGCAGGCACCCTGGAACGGCTGATGACGATGCCGCTGGGGAAATTCGACCTGCTCGCGGGGTACGCGCTGGCGTTCGGACTGGTCGCGGTGCTGCAGGTGGCGGTCGCGACGGCGGTCAGCCTGTGGTGGCTCGGGCTGACGGTCTCCGGTTCGGTGTGGTCGCTGCTGCTGATCACCGTGCTCGACGCGTTGCTCGGCATGGCGCTAGGCCTCTTCGTGAGCGCGTTCGCGACGAGCGAGTTCCAGGCCGTGCAGTTCATGCCGCTGTTCGTGCTGCCGCAAACGTTGCTGTGCGGGCTTTTCCAGCCGCGTGACGAGATGGGCTGGGTGCTGCACTGGCTGTCGGACGTGATGCCGCTGTCCTACGCCGTCGAAGCGCTCACTCAGGTGACGCGCAGCGCGGAGTGGACGATGCCGTTGACCCGCAACATTCTTATCGTGCTGGGATGCGCGGTGCTGGCGCTGGGCCTTGGGGCGGCGACGCTGCGCCGTCGTACGCCTTAGAGCCGCCGAGCCGCTGCCCGCAGTAAGTCAAGAAGCAGACCAGCGACCATCTTTGGCCGTCCGCGGTTGAATCGTACGAATTTCCTAGGTCACGTATCGCGCAACTGGAAATCTATTGGAGCCAGCTGACGACTGCGGTCACACGGAAGGATTCGCCAGGCAACCAATCCAAAAAATTATGATTAAATTCACTCCAGCAATAAAAATAGAGCATCCCCGCCCCTACAATTATCGAGCCCCGACCAAGCCGCCGACCATTAAAACAATTCAATTCAGATTCCACTCCTCAGACCTGGAAAATTCGCTGCAGAGCTCCCTACTAAACCAATCCCAGGCTCACGGCTCGCGGATTTCCAACCCACTCTAGGCCATCTAACCAGACTGCCGGTAAGTCAAATTCGTCAATAAACTCGAGGATGATGGGATCCGGCTCCCCCGTAAGAATAAGTGCAACTTTTACCGAGGCTCCCGGCTTCTTATCGGCCAATTCTTCAACAATCCGCACTATTCGAGTTTGAGTCAGCCTGAGATTGTTCAAATAATCCTGCGAAAGAGTATAGTAAGCGATGCGCAAAATTTCTCGCTCCGCCAATAAATCCCAAGGTCCATCTGCTTCCCATCGCTTGAATACTTCGAATCCAAGACGCTCGATGTGTTCGCGGTATCGCTCCCGAACCAACCTCGCCTGCACTCTAAACTGTTCGTTTCTAGCATCCTCCGCCAGGCTTCCTCTGACAATTTTCCGCATCTGATCAATATCGATTCCTCGATCCTTTCCACGTTTAAGTTCTCGCGAATCGACCAAGTGCTTCTGCTGATTCAACTCGAAATGCCGCTCATCAACCCTGGCCGCTTCCTCTACGGAAGAAGTTCGCACATCGACTTCAAGTACTCGCCTGGCATGAAACAGTAGAGATTGGGTGCGCATCATAAAGAGCCGGACTCCCGCAAAATCGGCCATCTCGTCGACCAGTTCAAAACGAGGTCCACGCGTCTTTCCAGCTTGTCGCCTATACCAATCATCACTTCTTGAATCATCCGTCACAAGCAGAACTCCAACCTTGCGACGACGAGCCTCCCGGAGAGTTTGCACCCAGTAAATATAGTCACCGCAAGGATCGTCCTTGCCAGAATCCTTGTAGCCCGGTGGAATCTTTTCAGCGATCCTCCGTCGCGCCTCCTCCCTAGCCTTCACTTCATCTTCCACCTCAAGTCGCTTGCCAACCTTGCCCGAAAAAATACGCCTCAGACTCGCCAGGATATTGTCCTTATTAGTGTCCCAATGACCGCTTACCCCTTCAGGGTCTCCAAGTTCCTTGATGGCCTTAATGGCAGACTTGAAACCACTTTGAATCAAATTAGAAAGTTCCTCGCCATTGGGATTATCGAGAGATATTCGATTCGCCCATGCGGAAACGATTTCTGGAGCTTGAGAAGAGACTCCCTCCAAGGCGTCAACCGTCTCCTTGGTCACCTTCTTTAGATCTTCTAGCGCCCCCTCCCGATTCTTCCAGAACTCAAGCGCGACCTGATGAGGAATCCACAGGCGATCACCAAGTTTGCCAAGAACATTGAATAAGTCTTCACGAGTGGAGGTCGCATACCTATAAAGATTCAGCAGAACGTTAGCGTCAAGAACAACCATCCCAGATAGCATTACACTTTGATAATCACCATCCGTAGGCGTAAGGTAGCCCCCGAACTCGTCCTCCAGATCCATCAGTTCTTTCTTCTGTTCATTCTCACTATTCACGCGCTGCCCCACCCTGCTCACGTCGATCGTTACACAAGGTTTGACATCCTTGCCTAGCAAGCCGAACATGTCAAAGGCCCTCTCGACCCACATCGCTTGACCTTCAACGCGTGGAGAACGCCGCACCACAAGAGAAGTTGCCGATCATTTACTGGTGCTGCCGTCATTTTATTGGCGACTGGCCAGTCAGCGGCTCGATGTCGCGGGACGCACCCTCGGCGCGGCGACGCTGCGCCGTCGTACGCCTTAGAGCCGCCGAGCCGCTTCCTCGTAAGCCGCGCGGTTGCGGTTGAGCCATTTCGCGAAGTACTGGTCGGACTGGGTGTAGACGTATCCGGGCGGGACGAACAAAACGGCGAAGACCGCGAAGGTGCCGAGCCCGATGATCGCCAGCTTCAGCACCGCGTCCGGCGGGTTGCTGGACATAAAGGACAGTCCACATACGACAGCGGCGAGGAGTCCCATTCCCGCCGCGGCGGAGAAAGCCCCGCGCAGGTTCCCCGGAGTACGACCGGCGGGCGGACGCGAATCCGGGTTCACCGCACGTTCGGTCGCGGGCCTGCCGCGCCAGATCAAGACCCCGCCGAGCCACAGCACCGCGAAGAAGACGCCGCCGCCCGCCAGGCTGAAACCTCCGGCCGCGGAATGGGCCAGCACTCCGACCAGCAGCCCGCTGACGCCGAAGAGCCCGGCGAGGCTGGCCGTCATCACCCGGTAGACCCGCCGCGTGGTGACGATCGCCTGCAGCCGGACGGTGTAGTCGCGCAGCCGTTGTTCGGGAGTGTCCGCGACCGCGCGGACCTGGTACCCGCTCACGGCTTCCGGACGAAACCGGCGGCGCGGAGCCGGTCGGTCTCGCGGACGTCGATGCTCGTGCGGACCCCGTTCGTCACGGTCACGTCGCCGTTGAGCACACCGAGCGCGATGATCACGAAGCCGAGCGTGCGGATCAGCATGGCCCAGCCCGCTTTGCCGAGCCCGATCCGGCCGCCGTCCCGGAGCCGGACGAGGCGGATCCCGTTGAACAGCGCGCCTAGGCCGCGGCCGTTACCGTAGAACCAGCCGTACAGCAGCGGCAGCACGAAGAGCCCCGCCACCCCGATCACGCTCGCGCCGACCGCGGCGTCGACGCTGTACGACTTGAAGTAGTACGCCACCGCCGCGGCGACGGACAGGCCGGTGACCAGGAGGAAGTCGACCAGCCAGGCCCAGATCGTGGAAGCGGTCCGCGCCTCGACGTACAGGTCGCCGTTCTCGAACGCACGAATCCGCGCCGCCGCGCCCTTGCCGAGGACGGGTTCGGCCTGCGTGCGGAGGCGGGCCAGGACGTCTTGCTCAGTCTTCACGCCAACCTCGACGCCGATCGAGGGCCGAAGGTTCCCTTGACCGGCGCGCATCACCCGGGCTCACGCGAAGCAGTAATCCTCCAACGGGAACCGCGCCGCCTCCCGGTGCGCGCTGATCGTCGACGTCGGACGCAGCAGTGTCGCCTCGCCGTGCTGGTTGAAGTAGTAGCTGTTGGCCGTCGCGCACTGGCCGAGCGAGAACACCGAATGCCCGACCTTGTGCTTCATCCGGTCAAGGAACTCGTCGTTCGCCCGCTGGGTCACCTCGAACACGTCGGAGCCGCGAGCACGCATCCCCTTGAACAGCCGGTCGATGTGCTTCATCTGGCATTCGATGGTCGTGAAGTACGACAGGCCGCTGTAGGAATACGGGCTGTTGAGCGAAACCAGGTTCGGGAACCCGGGCACGGTCACGCCCTCGTACGCCTGGAACCGGTTGTCCCGCCACCATTTCCCGAGGTTCTTGCCGTCCTTCCCGATGATCTCGATCGCCGGGAAGTTCACGTCCCACAGGTTGAAGCCGGTGGCCAGCACGAGCGTGTCGATCTCGGTGCGCTTGCCGTCCGCCGTGACGATCCCGGTCTCGTCGATCCGCTCGATGCTGGTGGTCTCCAGGTGCACGTGCGGGCGGGTGAAGGCCGGGAAGTAGTCGTTGGAGAACGTCGGCCGCTTGCAGCCGAAGGAGTAGTCCGGGGTGAGCTTGCGGCGCAGTTCCGGGTCGCGGACCTGGCGGTACAGGTGCGCTCGGCACCAGCGTTCGGCGATCCGGTTGGCGCCGCGGAACTGCCGGTACTGCACGACGCCGGAGATCATCATCAGCTCCAGCACCGAACTGCCCGCCAGCCGCACCGCGCGCTGCACCAGCGGCAGCTTCGCGAACGCCTGCTGCAGCGGCTTCGGCACGGCGTAGTCCGGCTTCGGGCTGACCCAGATCGGCGTGCGCTGGTAGACGGTCAGGTCCGCGGCGACCTTGGCGATCTCCGGGATGAGCTGGACGGCCGTCGCGCCGGTGCCGATCACCGCGGCGCGCTTGCCGGCGAGGTCGTAGCTGTCGTCCCACTTGGTGGTGTGGATGACCTTGCCCGCGAACTTCTCGATGCCCTCGATGTCCGGCATCTTCGGCTGCGACAGGAAGCCGGTGGCGGTGAGCAGGTATTTCGCGGTGACCGTCTCGCCGCCTTCGATGCTGACCCGCCAACTGGAGCCGTCCCAGGTCGCGCCGGTCACCACTGTGCCGAACCGCATCGAACCGCGCAGGCCGTACTTGTCCGCGACGTGCTCGGCGTACTTCTTCAGCTCCGCGCCCGGCGCGAACAGCCGCGACCAGTACGGATTGGGCTCGAACGAGTACGAGTAGGTGGACGACGGGATGTCGACGGCCAGCCCCGGGTACCGGTTGACGTGCCAGGTCCCGCCGAGGTCGTCCTCGCGGTCGAGAATCAGCAGGTCGCGGTAGCCGAGGCGGCGAAGCTGGATGGCCGCTCCCATGCCGCCGAAGCCCGCGCCGACGATGACTGCGTCGTACTGCGCGTCCATGTCCGACCTCTCGTCCGGAATTACTTGTCAGTAACGGAACGGTATGTCACTTCGCTGGACTTGGCAATACACTGCAGTGTGTGACAGCCCAGGAGAGCGCCCGCACCACCCGAGCCGAGCGCAAGAAGCAGGAACTGCGCCGCGAGATCATCGACGCGGCCTTCGACTGCTTCGCCGACCTCGGGTACCACGCCACCGGCATCTCCGACATCGCCACGAAGCTCGGCATCGGGCACGGCACCTTCTACCGCTACTTCCAGAACAAGCGCGACATCGTCGACCACGTCATCGACGACCTGGTCGCCCGCATCGTCACCGCGCTGACCGCGGAGAACGCGCCGGACGCGGTGTCCACTTTGGACGCCTACCGCGAGCAGACCGCCCGGATCGGCGACGCGCTCGCGCAGATCTTCGGCGAGGACCCGCGCGTCCCGCGGCTGCTGCTGTTCGAAGCCGCCGGTATCGACAAAGCGATGGCGGCCCGGGTACTGGACTTCTTCGAGCTGGCCACCGAACTGACCGCGGCGTATCTGTCGCACGGCGTGGAACTCGGCTACCTGCGCGCCGATCTCGACGTCGACAACAGCGCACGGGCGATCAACGGGATGATCCTCGCGTCGGCGATCGCCTCGCTGCGCAACCCGGACCCCGACGAACAACGCCGAATCAGCGAAGCCGTGCGGCGGATGATGTACGACGGGATCGCGGCTAGGCGAGAGTGACGCCGGTCAGCTTGTCGGGGTTGCGCACGAAACACAGCGTCGACACGCCCTGGTTGTTCGCTCGCACCGTGACGGTGGTCGGCGCCTTGCCGTCCTGCAGGAAACCGCGCCCGCGCCGCCGTTGATGATCGTCACCTCCTCCATCGTGGAGATTCCGATGAGGAACTGCGCGATCCGGTCCGGGCCGAACAACGGCTTGCGCACGGAGCTGCGGGTTCGCGAAGTCTGCTCGGTTGATCAACAGAGGCATGATGCCTAGCCTGCCCCGCGGATGTTTCGCGGATGTTGCCGCGCGATGCCGAGGTCCGTGAAGGGCTCCTTGAGGGAATCTGATTCCCTCAAGGAGCCCTTCACAGACATCTGTGGGAGCGATCGCCCAGCCTCCCGGTTCAGAGCGCCAACCGCGGCCAGGAAGCCGTGTCGCGCAACAACTGTCGGTCGTGCGTGGCCACCACCACCGCGGCCGGAGTCGACTGCAGGGCGGCGGTCAACTCGTCGACCAGCGGCGCGGACAGGTGGTTCGTCGGCTCGTCCAGCAGCAGGACCTGCGGGCGCGCGGCCAGCACCAACGCCAGGTCCAGCCGCCGCCGGGCTCCGGTCGACAGCTCGGCGATCGGGCGGTTCCGGTCGTACCCGCTGAGCAAGCCGAGGTCGGCCGGGGACCGTTGCTCGAGCAGTTCGGCGGCGGTGCGGCGCGCGGGAAGGTCGGATTCCTGGCCCAGCCAGCCGATCCGCACCGACCTCGCGTGCGTGACCGTGCCCGACGTCGGCTCCAGCGCCCCGGCCAGCACCGCCAGCAACGTCGACTTCCCAGCCCCGTTCTGGCCGGTGACGACGAGCCGGTCCGCGCCGCCGAGCGTCAGGTCGACCGGGCTGTCCAGCCGCCCAGCGACGGTCACCCCGGCGGCCCGCAGCGCGACGGTTCCTTGGTGCTGCGGCAATTCCGGCATGACGAACCGCGCCGGTGGCGGCGGGACAGCCACCACGTGCGCGTTCAGGTCCTCCTGCCGACGATGGACAGCGCGGACCAAGCCGGGCGCCCGGGTCGCGCGGGTGTGCTTGCCGTGGCCCTTTTCCGGACGCCAGTTGTCGCGCAATCGGTTCTGCGCGGCGGAAAGGTCGTCCGCCAGGCGCTGCCGTTCCGCTAGTTGTTCGGCGTGCAGTGCCTCCCATCGGGCCCGTTCGGCCTGCCGGGCTTCCACGTACGCCGAATAACCGCCGCCGTAACCGCGCGGACGGCCGTCGCTCGACGGGTCGAGGTCCAGCACCGACGTCGCAACATCGGCGAGCAACGCACGATCGTGGCTCACCAGCACGACCACGCCTGGGTACGCGCGCAGTTGCTCGGTGAGGTGGGCAAGACCGGATGCGTCGAGGTGGTTGGTCGGTTCGTCCAGCAGCAGCACGGAATGTCCCGCGCCGAGCAGACACGCCAGTCGGACTCGATGCCGTTGCCCGACCGAGAGTGTCCCGAGTGGACGGCTCCGATCGTCGACCGCGTTCAGTGCGGCCAGCGAAACTTCGACCCGCCGGTCCGCGTCCCACGCGTCGAGGGCTTCGGCGTCCGAGAGCGCTTCGGCAAAAGCGTTGTCCGCGCCGGGCTGCCCTTCGGCGAGCGCGGTCGTCGCGGCTTCCAAGCGGGCCAACGCATTTCGTACCGCAGCCAATTCGAGGTCGATCAGATCGCCGACATTTTCCTGTTCTCCCAAAGGAATCTGCTGGTCGGCAACACCGATCGTGCCCGCACGGCGGACGTCGCCATGATCGACCGGCTGCGTCCCGGCCAGCACGCGCAGCAGGGTGGTCTTGCCACGCCCGTTCTCGCCGACAACGGCGACCCGGTCACCGGCCGCCGCGACCAGATCGACCCCGGCGAGCACCGGACGGCCGCCGAAGGTTACGTGGACGTCGGACAGCCGGACGTGCGCCGTACGCACGAGCGCAGGCGAAAGCGGAGATGTCATGAGGGAATGCCTCCGAAGAAACGTGATGAACAGCAAGGACGAGGGCCGGTGCCGCGAACGCGCGCGGACCGGTGGAGGCGGTAATCCCTCAGAGGTAGAACTGGTGCTGTATCACGATCGCCAGGATAAAGATCTTCCCCGCGGCGCGCATCCGAATTTCACCGCGCGTGTGCCCGGGCGGCCAGCACGATCGGCAACGGAGTGCCGGTCTCGGCGAACCGGTCGAGAGTCAGACCGGCGTCGAGGAACCCGTTCAACAGTTCGGGCAGCGGCCGGTGCGTCGCACCGACTTTGTCGCGAATTCCCTGGTCAGTCCACGATTCCTTGGTCCAGTGCCCGTCGAGGTAGCCAGGGCGGACGACCACCGGGGCCGGATCGCCGCGGTCGGCGAATCCTCCGCAGAAGCACGGATGGACGCCGACGTGCACGAACACTCCGCCCGGCCGCAGCACCCTGGCCACCTCGCGCAGCACGGCGAAATACGCGGGCATGTCGGTGTGCACCAGGACCGCGACCACCGCGGCGACGCTCCTGTCCCGAACCGGCAACCGCGCGGCGTCAGCCTGCGCGATCGGCAGCCGGGCGCGAGCATGCCGCAGCATCCCGCTGGACAGGTCAACGCCGACCGGCGTCCAGCCCAGCTCCCGCACCAGGTCAGCGTGCACGCCAGTGCCGCAGCCAAGCTCCAGGCACACGCCGCTGCCGTGGCCGAGAAGACCCCGCAACGCCTCGGCACCAGGGTTCACCGGCTGGGCGCGAAGGAATTCCTCCTCGTACCAGTCCGCGATCTCGTCATAGGCCGCCACCACTCCAGTGCACTACCGAACCGCTCGTGGCCGCCACCGATTACGCGTTGGGCGAAGAAACCTTGCGTGCGCAGAGAATCGTGTCGTGCAATTCCCCGCCCGGAACCTTCCTGGTCCGGTTCTCCGCGACCGTGATCGCCCACTGGGCAGGATCCAGCCCAACGTCGTGGACGGTGATCGTCGACTCCGGCGGATGCATCTCCCCGTGGTGATGCCCGATCACCAGCAGCGTCCCGCCCGGCGCGACCCACTCCGCGAGCCGCTCGAACAGCGGACCAGCAGCGTGCACGTAATGCGTGGCGACCAGGTCGAACTGTCCTTCCGGGGACCATTTCAGCAGGTCAGCACACACCCAGTCGACCGCACTCGACCGTTCGCGCGCGTGCCGCAGCACTTCCGCCGACAGGTCGACCGCCGTCACCTGCCACCCGTTCCCGGCGAGCCAGACCGCTTCGGTGCCCTCCCCGCAGCCAGCGTCCAACGCGCGTCCGGGCGGGAGCTTCCCCGCCTCCTCGACCAGCCGCGGATGCGGTTCGAGCTGCGCGTGCCCGGCGGCACCAGCCCAGTGCTCGTCCCAATAGGACTGATCGAATGCGTGCGGCACAAGGAGTTCCTTTCCTGCTTCCTGTTTCCAGCTTGCAAACCCTCCGGCACGACTGGCAAGGAATCTTGCCAATCTGTCAAACTCGGCGGATGGACGACGACCGTGCCCTCGACGCAGTCGGCCCCCGGCTGCGCGAACTGCGCCGGAAACGGGAGGTCACGCTGGCCGAACTCGCCGCGCAGACCGGCATCGCGGCCAGCACGCTGTCGCGCCTGGAGTCCGGCAGCCGGCGACCCACCCTGGAGCAGTTGCTGCCGCTGGCCCGCGCACACGGCGTGACCCTCGACGAACTGGTCGACGCCCCGCAAACCGGCGATCCGCGCATCCACCTTCGCCCGATCAGCTGCGCCGACGGCGTAACGATCCTGCCGCTGACGCGCCGTCCGGGCGGGATCCAGGCGTACAAATTCATCCTTCCCGGGCAAGGGAAACCGCAGGAACCAGACCCCAAAACCCACGAGGGCTACGAATGGACTTATGTCCTCAATGGACAGCTAAGACTGGTGCTCGGCGAGCACGACATGGCCCTTTCGCCGGGCGAGGCAGCGGAATTCGACACCCGGGTCCCGCACTGGTTCGGCGCGGCTTCGGCGGAACCGGTCGAGTACTTGTGCCTGATCGGCCGGCAGGGGCAGCGCGCGCACGTGCGGGCAGCGCCTAAGGCGTGACCGACGCAGGCAGTCCCAAGGCCGGGAAATGCTCCGCGCCGAGGAACGACGTGAGGTCGCGGATCCGGTCGCCGCGCAGGGTCAGGACGGTGATCGACCACGCCTCGTGGGCGGCAGTCGCCGAACCGCCGAGGTAGAAGGCCACTGCGGGCTGGGCGTTCGCGCTGGTCAGCCGGAACCGCCAGCTCGGGCATCGCGTCATCGGAACCTGATAGGCGAAATCCACCACAGCGGTGCGGCCGCGATACCAGTGCGGCAGCGGCGGCATCGACCAAGTGACGTCCTCGGTCAGCAGGCGCACCAGGCCGTCGACATCGCCGCTGGTGAGAGCGGTTGCGAAGCCGGTCACCAGTTCCTGGAGGCGAGCGTCACCGAGGGTGCGGAGGGTTTGTTGCTGAGTGCCGGCGGGGACGTGTGTCGAAATGGTCCGGCGGGCGCGGGCCAGGGCGGAGTTCACCGAGGTCACCGACGTTTCCATTATCGCGGCGATCTCGGCGGCGGAGAATCCGAGGACGTCGAACAGCAGCAGCGCCGCCCGCTGATTGCCCGGCAGGTGGCGGCACGCGGCGACGAAGGCCAGCTCGACCGCCTCGCGTTGTTCGTAGCTGGCCGCGGGGAAATCGGGGCACGGGCCCAACCAGGCCACGTCGGTGCGCGGGGTCCCGAGCACGACCTGCTCGCTCGATGGGCCCAGGTCGACCGGCAGCGCACGGCGGCCGCGCTGCGCGATGAGGTCCAGGCAGGTGCGCGTGGCGACCGTGTAGAGCCAGGTGCGCAGCGCACTGCGGCCCTCGAACCCGGACAGCCCCCGCCACGCTCGCAGCAACGCCTCTTGGACGGCGTCGTCGGCATCGTGGATCGACCCGAGCATTCGGTAACAGTGCGCACGCAGTTCGGCACGCAACGGGGCCACCGCACGAGTGAACGCCGTTTCGGAAGAAAATTCCCCCACGACCGACGATTCTGCCGCATCCAGCCGGTCTCACCTGGCAACCACGACCGAGGAGAACCGGAATGACCGCCACCTGGCCGCAGATCCACGCCGAACGCGCCGCGCTGGCCGACGACCTCGCCGAACTGCCCGACGACCGATGGAGCACCGCGTCGCTGTGCGACGGGCTCTCCGTCCGCGAGGTGCTGGCCCACCTCACCGCGGGCGCGTCGCTCACGCCGTTGCGCTGGATGGCGGGCGTAATCCGCTGCCGTTTCGACTTCGATCGGCAGGTCGCGATGCGATTGGCCGAGCACCTCGGCGACCGCCCGGCCGACACCTTGGCCCGCTTCCGCCGGGTCGGCGCCAGCACGACCAAACCGCCGTTGCCGGTCGTCGCGATGCTCGGCGAGATCGTCGTGCACGGCGAGGACATTCGCCGCCCGCTCGGGATTCGCCGTGAACACCCAAGCGACGTCCTCACCGCGGTGGCCCGTTACTACCTCGGTTCCGACCTCGTCGTACTCGCCAAAGGACGCGTCCAAGGCCTCCGCCTCGCGGCGACCGACAGTGACTTTTCCGGCGGCTCGGGACCCCTCGTGACCGGCCCGACGCTCGCGCTGATCATGGCGATGACCGGCCGCTCCCGGTTCCTCGACGACCTGGACGGCGACGGCGTCGAGGTCCTGCGGCAGCGCTGAGGGCCTTGCACTTCGCCGTCAAGAGTTCTATAACAGTGGAGACAGTTATAGAACTCTAAGGAGAAGCCCATGCGCACCCCCACCCAGAAAGGACGCTTCGGGGAGTACGGCGGGCGCTGGGTGCCGGAATCCCTGGTGCCCGCCTGCCTCGAAGTCGCCGACGCGTTCGAGAAAGCCTGGGTCGACCCCGGCTTCCGCGAGCAGCTCCAGACGATGCTCGCCCGGCACGTCGGCCGGCCGACGCCGCTGACGCCCGCCGAGCGGCTGTCTGCCGAACTCGGCGTGCGCGTCGTGCTGAAGCGGGAAGACCTCACGCACACCGGATCGCACAAGATCAACAACGCGGTCGGCCAGGCGCTGCTCGCGCGGCGGATGGGCAAGCGGCGGCTGATCGCCGAGACCGGGGCCGGGATGCACGGCGTCGCGACGGCCACCGCGGGCGCGCTGCTCGACCTGCGGGTCACGGTGTTCATGGGCGAGCAGGACGTCGAACGCCAGTCCCACAACGTGTTCCGCATGCGCTACCTCGGCGCGGAGGTCGTCCCGGTCTCGAGCGGCAGCCGCACGCTCAAGGACGCGACCAGCGAGGCGATGCGGCACTGGGTCAGCTCGACCGAGGAGGCGCACTACTGCCTCGGCTCGGTCGTCGGGCCGCATCCGTATCCGTGGATGGTGCGGGAATTCCAGCGCGTCATCGGCGAGGAAGCCCGCGAGCAGTACGCGGCGACCCCGGATTTCGTCGTCGCGTGCGTCGGCGGCGGGTCCAACGCGGCGGGCACCTTCGCGGGATTCGCCGACACCAGCGCGCGGCTGGTCGGGGTGGAAGCGATCGGCGGATCAGGCGCGACGTTCGGCCAGGCCGGAGTGCTGCACGGTTCGCGGTCGCTGTTCCTGCAGGACGAGCACGGGCAGATCCTCGAAGCCCACTCGATCGCGGCCGGGCTGGATTACCCCGGTGTCGGACCGGAACACGCGCACCTGCGCGATCTTGGCCGGGCTCAGTACGTCGCGGTCAACGACGAAGCAGCGGTCGCCGCGGCCTCGCAATTGGCTCGCACCGAGGGGATCATCCCGGCACTCGAATCCGCGCACGCGCTTGCCTGGGTGGCCGAAGCCGCTGGTACGCCGGATCTTCCGGCGGGCTCGACGGTGCTGCTCACCCTGTCCGGCCGCGGCGACAAGGACATCGCCACGCTCATCGCCCGCTCCGAGGAGTCCCGCGCATGAAAACCGACCGCAAAATCCTGATGCCGTATATCACCGGCGGAGTTACTCCACAGTGGACTGACTATCTCCCGGCGCTGGCCGCGGCCGGTGCGGACGCAATCGAAGTCGGCATCCCCTTCTCCGACCCGACATTGGACGGCGTGACCATTCAAGAGGCGTCGAACGTGGCGCTAGCCAACGGAACGACCCCGCAAAGTGTCCTCAAAGCACTGTCCGAGACCACAGTGGACGTTCCGATCATCGTGAGCACCTACGCCAACTTGGCCATCCGAAAGGGTTTCTGTGCTGACCTGAAAGAAGCCGGAGTCGAGGGCCTGATCGTTCCGGATCTTCCCTTGGAAGAAGTGCCCGCGATCGAGGAGGGAATCGACCTGGCACTGCTGGTCTCCCCCGCGACACCGACCGACCGCGCGCACGGGATCGCCGCACGGAGCCGAGGTTTCGTCTACGCCGTCTCGTCCATGAGCACCACCGGCGAACGCGACCACCTGCCCGCCTCCGCGATCGACCTCGCCACCCGGCTGAAGAACGCCACCGACCTGCCGGTTCTCGTCGGCTTCGGCATCTCCCGACCCGCGCACGCCGCTGAGGCCGCGCGGGTGGCGGACGGCGTGATCGTGGGCGCGGCGATCATGCGGCGGGTGCTCGACGGCGCCGGTCCGGCGCAGGTCGGCGAGTACGTCGCGACCCTGCGAGCCGCGCTGGACTAGAATCCGCTGGTCAAGCCAGAACTGGACCAGAACGGACGCGCATGGCCCGATACCGAGCGATCGCCGCGGATCTCGCCGCGAAGATCCGCGCCGGGGAGTACGCGCCCGGCGCGGCCCTGCCGCCGCAACGGGAGCTGAGCGCGTCCTACGGCGTCACGCTCATGACGCTCCGGCAGGCGCTGCGCGAACTCAGCGACGAAGCCCTGATCGTGCAACAACCCGGCCGCGGCACCTTCGTGGCGCCGACACCGGCCTCGTACCAGCTGGGCTCCCTGCGCAGCTTCACCGAGGACCTGCGCGATCAGGGTTACGTCGTGCGCACCGAAGTCGTCAGCCAGTCGGTCCGGCGGCTGCCCTCTCGAGTCGCGGCTCGGCTGCAGGCTCGGACGACTGATTCCGGCCTGCGACTGGAGCGCGTACGCGAATTCGGCGGCCGCCGGGCGATCCATCAGGTGTCTTGGGTCGCTCCACCGCACGGAGAACGCTTGCGAGACACGGACTTCACCACAGTATCGCTCTACAGTGCACTGTCCGAACTGGACGTCGTGGTCGACCGGGCCGCCGAAACCATCCGCCCGGACGCCCTCGACGACAAGCTCGCCCGCCTCCTCGACGAACCGGTCGGCACCCCGGTCCTGGTCAGCGAACGCACCACCAGCACCCCGGACGGCACGATCGTCGTCATCGACCGCGCGACCATTCTCGGCAGCATGATGCACATCAGCACCGAGCGCGCCGCCGACCGGCTCTCACTGCGTTGGGGAGCCGGAAGCTGAATCGCGGTGTCCATGCGCCAAAACGGCCAGGTGCAAGGAAAGCCGAGTGTCCGAATCGGACAGATCCACCCCCAGCAACCGCTCAATCGTCGCCAACCGCGAATACGCCGCCGGACGACTCAAATTCACCACCTTCGCGAACTCAGTCATCGAATAACCCGACTCGACAAAAGCCCGCAACGTCGCGAACGCCCGACCGGCACGCGGCTCCGGCAACGTCAACAACGGCCGCAACTGCGCCTCGGTGAACTCATGCAACCGCGGATGCTCCCGCAACCACCACAACAACCCGCGCACCCCCAAGTCGCCAGCCCGCCGAAGCCCAGGCGCGCCAGGCGATTCGACGTCCGCGACATGCACCGCCTCTTGCAACGCGGCCGGCAGTTCACCGAGCCGTCGCACCGGCCCAGCCGCTCCGAAAGCCGCCGCCAGTCCAGCCGGAACACCGGCGACCACCCGTTCCAGCAGGGCTTTCTCCGCGGCCGCCGAGGAACACGGGAACACCGCTGCCACCCGTCCCTCGGCCAGCACGCCGCCGATCCCGTCGCTGGTCAGCACCGCGTCCAGCAACGCTCGCTCCTGCCCGGTCCGAGCCGGGCGGCACACCAACACCGCGTAGTACGCCGCCGACGCCAGTCCCAACGCCCGGGCCCGCGCGCGGACCGAACCCTCGTCCGCGCCGTGCAACAGGTCTCGCAGCAAATCGCCCTGTGCCTCGATTTCCACCGACAGCGGCGAGCGTTCCAGCAACTTCCCGACGGTCAACGCCTCAGCCGCGCGTTCGAGCACCATCCACGCCGCCGGCTGCTCCGCCGACCGCGCGGGCACGACCAGCCGACCCCAGCGTTCACGTGGCGGCCCGACCGGCGTGCACATCCAACTCTCCGGACCGCCGACCTCAGTCGCCGCCGAAAACGGCACTCGCCGGGACCGTGCTGGCCAATCGCGCAGCAAAGACTCCGCCGAGCCGACGCCAGCGAACGCGAGCGCTCGATGCGTCCGGTCCTCCAGCACAACCGGCAAACCGATCAAGTCCGCCGCGTGCGCGAGGACTGCATCCGGTGCCTGCGAAGCCGACCCGACCGTGCTGAACGCCTCGTGCGCACGCTCGGCGAGCCGCAACCGCTCGTAATGCGCGTTGACGATCCGCGCGTGCACGATCTCGGTCACCTCGATGAAGCGCACCGTGCTGCGCAGCTCCACCAGCGGAAACCGCGCGGCGCGAGCGGCCTGCACCAGAGCGTTCGGCACCGCCTTCAGATGCTGCCCCGGCTCCACGACCAGCCCGATCGCACCGGCGTCCCGCAGCGACCGCACATAGGCCACCGCGTCGAAGCCCGGCTCGGTGAACGCCCGTCCGATGGAGAGCACCAGAACGTCGCTGGTCAGCGTCCCGGCGACGTCGCTCAGCTCGCTCACGTGCACCGAGCGCACCGGCACGTCGACCGCGTCCGCCGCCGAGCGCACGACCGGGGACCCGGCGGCCATCACGGGCAGCTCGAGGACGTCGCGCAGAGTCAGGTGCACGACCTCAGCATAACCCGACGATGTGTAAAGCAAGGCCCCCGCAAACCGACGCTTCGTCGGTTACCCGCGACCCGTCCGGGAGGGACCCTCAGAGGGCGAATACCAGGAAGAAAGGTGGCTCGATGAGCGATTCCGTGCCGACGCTGTCCCAGTGGATCGCCGGCGGCGAGGCAGCAGGTGCGCCGGACGGCTACGGGGACGTCACGAACCCGGCGACCGGGAAGGTCACCGCGCGCGTGCCGCTCGGCTCGGCCGCGGACGCCGAGGCCGCGATCGCCGCCGCGAAAGCCGCGTTCTCGTCCTGGCGCAAGACTTCCCTGGCGAAGCGCAGCCGGGTGCTGTTCCGGTTCCGCGAACTGCTCGACGCACGCGCGCCTGAACTGGCCGCGATCATCACCGCCGAACACGGCAAGGTGCTCTCCGACGCGGCGGGCGAGGTCGCACGCGGCCTGGAGGTCGTCGAGTTCGCCTGCGGGATCCCGCAACTGCTCAAGGGCGCGGCGACGGCCAACGCGTCGACCGGCATCGACGTCACCTCGCTGCGCGAGCCGCTCGGCCCGGTCGCGATCATCTCGCCGTTCAACTTCCCCGCCATGGTCCCGATGTGGTTCTTCCCCATCGCGATCGCCGCCGGGAACACCGTCGTGCTGAAGCCGTCGGAGAAGGTGCCGACCGCCGCGAACTGGATCGCTGAGCTGTGGCGCGAAGCCGGTCTCCCTGAAGGCGTGTTCAACGTGTTGCACGGCAACAAAACCGCGGTCGACGCACTGCTGCACAGCCCGGACATCGAGGCGGTCTCGTTCGTCGGCTCGACCCCGATCGCGCAGTACGTCTACGAGACCGGCACGGCGAACGGCAAGCGCGTCCAGGCGCTCGGCGGCGCGAAGAACCACATGGTGGTGCTGCCCGACGCCGACCTCGACCTGGTCGCCGACCAGGCCGTCAGCGCCGGTTTCGGGTCTGCGGGCGAACGCTGCATGGCAGTGTCGGTGGTGGTCGCGGTGGGCGACGTCGCCGACGCGCTGGTGCCGCGGATCGCCGACCGCGCGAAGACCCTGGTGACCGGCGACGGCACCCGCGGCTGCGACATGGGCCCGCTGGTCACCGAAGCGGCGAAGGACCGCGTGTCCGGCTACATCGCCGCAGGAGCCGAAGCTGGCGCGACACTGGTGCTGGACGGCCGCCAAGGCGAGTTCGACGCGGACGGCAACGGGTTCTTCGTCGGCCCGACGGTGTTCGACAACGTCCGCCCGGACATGCCGATCTACACCGACGAGATCTTCGGCCCGGTGCTTTCGGTGGTGCGCGTGGAGACGTTCGCCGACGCGATCGAGCTGATCAACGCGGGACCGTACGGCAACGGCGCGGCGATCTTCACCAACAACGGCGGCGCGGCCCGCCAGTTCTCCGCCGACGTCGAGGCGGGCATGGTCGGCGTCAACGTCCCGGTGCCGGTTCCGGTGGCCTACCACTCGTTCGGCGGCCGGAAGAACTCGCTGTTCGGCGACACCCACGCGCACGGCGGCGAGGGCGTGCACTTCTTCACCCGCGCCAAGGTCGTCACCACCCGCTGGCCGGGCCCCGAACAGGGCGGACTCGACCTCGGCTTCCCGCAGAACGTCTGAGAGGGGATCGGCGATGGACACTCAGTCGGCAGCAGCCCGGCACCTGTGGATGCACTTCTCCCGCATGGGAAATTACCAGGACTCGCCGGTCCCGGTGATCACCCGCGGCGAGGGCGTGCACGTGTGGGACGACCGCGGCCGCCGCATCCTCGACGGCCTGGCCGGGCTTTTCGTCGTGCAGGCCGGACACGGCCGCCGGGAACTCGTGGAAGTCGCCGCACAGCAGGCGAACGAACTCGCGTACTTCCCGATTTGGGGCTATGCCACGAAACCGGCGGCGGAACTGGCCGAACGGCTCGCGCACCTCGCGCCGGGCGACCTCAACCGCGTCTTCTTCACCACCGGCGGCGGCGAGGCGGTCGAGTCCGCGTGGAAGGTCGCGAAGCAGTACTTCAAGCTGACCGGGAAACCCGGCAAGCACAAGGTGATCAGCCGCGCGGTGGCCTACCACGGCACCCCGCACGGCGCGCTCGCGATCACCGGGCTGCCCGCGATGAAGAAGGACTTCGAACCGCTCGCGCCGGGCGGTTTCCGCGTGCCGAACACCAACCTGTACCGGCATCCGGAGTTCGCCGGCGACCTCGAAGCGTTCGGCCGCTGGGCCGCGGACCGGATCGAGGAAGCGATCCTGTTCGAGGGCGCGGACACGGTCGCCGCGGTCGTGCTCGAACCGGTGCAGAACTCCGGCGGCTGCCTCACACCGCCGCCCGGGTACTTCGAACGGGTACGGGAAATCTGCGACCGGCACGACGTGCTCCTGGTCGCCGACGAGGTGATCTGCGCGTTCGGGCGGCACGGCACGACGTTCGCCAGCGAGAAGTTCGGCCTCCAGCCGGACCTGCTGACCTGCGCCAAGGGGCTGAGCTCCGGCTACAGCCCGATCGCCGCGCTGATCGCGTCGGACCGCGTGATGGAGCCGTTCCTCCGCGCGGGAGTCGGCTTCCCGCACGGCTACACGTTCGGCGGTCACCCGGTTTCGGCCGCGGTCGCGCTGGCGAACCTCGACCTGATGGAGCGGGAAGGACTCAACCAGCGCGTGCTCGACAATCAGGACGCGTTCGAGGCGACCCTTGGCAAGCTGCTCGACCTGCCGATCGTCGGCGACGTCCGCGGCGACGGCTACTTCTGGGCCGTCGAACTGGTCAAGGACAAGGCGACCCGCGAGACGTTCGACGCCGACGAGCGGGAACGCCTCGTCCGCGGCTTCCTGCCGGGCGCGCTGTTCGACCGCGGCCTCTACTGCCGTCCGGACGACCGGGGCGACGTGGTCGTCCAGTTCGCTCCGCCGCTGATCGCCGGGCAGGCGGAGTTCGACGAAATGGAGCAGATCCTGCGGGACGCGCTGCTCGAGGCGCAGAAACTCGTCTGAGCCAACTGGCGAGGGAGGGGGCCGGGACCGTGTGGTCCCGGCCTTCTTCCGTGCCGTCGCCTATCATGAGTAAAGGAGTCCTAACCGCGAGGCGGCGCGCATGCCCGAGCACCAACCCGGCCTCGACCGCCGACTGGCCGACGCCATCGAGCGGCTCGGGAACGGCCTGCGCGCGCTTTCCCAGCGCAGCGCCCGCACGCAGGGTCTTTCGCCGCTGCAGCAACAGGCGGTGCTGTCGCTCTCCCGCCATCCCGCGCCGCGCCGCGAGGTCAACGCACTGGCCGCGGAATTCGACGTCACCACCCCGACGATGTCCGACGCGATCAGCGCTCTGGAGCGCAAAGAGCTCCTGACGCGCTCACCTGGCTCGGACGGCCGACGTCGCCTGCTCACCCTGACCAAGCGCGGCTTTGCTGCCGCTGCGGCACTGTCGGCATGGGATCAGCAATTGGTGCAGTCGCTGGCCGCGGTGCCGGAAACAGATCGGGCTACGACACTGAACACGTTGTTGCGGGTGATCGCGGACCTGCAGCGCGGCGGCGCGATCAGCGTGGCCCGGGTGTGCACGACGTGCCGGTTCTTCGGGCGGGACGAGCATCCCGATCCGAGGGCTCCGCACCATTGTCACTTGATGGGGAAACCCTTGGAGTTGACGGAATTGCGCACCGACTGCCCGGAACACGTGCAGGCGCCCGCCTGACCTCTCGCCAACAACTGCGCCGCCTCAGCCTTGCCAACCGTCCGTGAGGGGAACCCTGACGGACAGCGGCGACCCGATCCGGAGCCGGTCACAACACCCCGGTCTCCTCACACGCCTTCCGCACCCCGGCGCCGTAAGCCGGATCCGCCTTGGCGCAGTTGTCGATATGCCGCTCGACAGTCTCCTTGCGCGCGCCCTTGATCCCCCGTGCCGTACTCTCGAGAAGCCGCTGCCGCGCACCTTCGTCAAGCCGGAACAGGTTGTCGTCGTCCTCGCGGTAGTCGAACCGGTCCGCGACCGCACCAGCGGCACCCGCGGGCTCGGCATACTGCGGCTGCTCCTCCCACCGCCCGAAGGAGTTCGGCTGCACGCCCGGCACCCCGCCCTGGTTGCCGTCCACTCGCGTTGCGCCGTCGCGGTGATAGGTGTTCACCAGCGTCGCCGTAGGAAACAGTCTGCCGTGCAACATCTTGTCCGGGCTGACCGAGATTCCCGGCACCAGGTTGGCCGGGGTGAACGCGGCCTGCTCGACGTCGGCGAAATAGTTCTCCGGATTCCGGTTCAGCTCCAGCTCCCCGACCTCGACGAGCGGGTTAGTCCTTCTTGCTCCACACCTTGGTGAGGTCGAACGGGTGGAACCGGTAGGTCGCCGCGTCCGCCTCCGGCATGAGCTGCACATACAGCGTCCACTTAGGATAGTCGCCGCGCTCGACGGCCTCGTACAGGTCGCGCTGGTGCGATTCGCGGTCCTCGCCGATGAGCGCGTCCGCTTCCCGGTCGGCCAGGTTCTCGATGCCCTGCTGGGTGCGCAGGTGGAACTTCACCCAGTGCCGCTCGCCCGCGTCGTTGATCAGGCTGAAGGTGTGCGAGCCGAAACCGTGCATGTGCCGGTAGGTCTTCGGGATGTCGCGTTCGGCGTCCGCCGCGCCGCGTTCCCCGGCGACGGTCGAGAATCGCACGAACGTCTCGACCTCGTTGCCAACCTTGCTGAACAACGCGGCCCTCGTGTAGCCGCTGATGTCGTGCGTGACGGTGAGGCTGTTCTGGTTGTCGGTGAACTGCCCCTCTTTCGTCGTCGGCGCGGAGAACCAGCCGGAAACTAGTGAAGCCTCGCGGAAAATCGTCCGGAACGCACGGGCGATTCGCTGCGACAAACAGCGTCAATTGCCCAGTCAGACTATTCCCGATAGACCGATTCGCATTCCATCGGCGAACACGCTCTCATTTCCGAATACCTGCGCGCGTGCGGCTTGTCGCGGAGATTTGCGCACTGCTCACTCCTCGCTGTCGCGCACCACGAGCGCGATCTGCACCCGGTTCACCACGCCCAGCTTCGCGAACAGGCTGCTCGTATGCGCCTTCACCGTCGCCACGCTGATGTGCAGCCGCGCCCCGACCTCGGCGTTCGACAGCCCCTCCGCGATCGCCCGCGCGGTATCCCGTTCGCGTTCGGTCAACGCGGCCAGCCGCGCCCGCGCCGCCTCCCGCGCGGTCCGCCGGGTCTCCGACGACTGCGGCCCCATCGCCGCGGTGATCAACCTGCTGGTGGCCGCCGGGGACAGCGCGGGATTCCCGTCGGCGACCGCGCGCACCGCGGCCAGGATGTCCGGCGGCGGGGTGTCCTTGAGCACGAAGCCGAGCGCCCCGGCCCGCAGCGCGCCGAGCACCATCTCGTCGGAGTCGAAGGTGGTCAGCACCAGGATCCGCGGCGGGTCCGGCCAGCCGAGGATGGCCTCGGTGGCGCTCAGGCCGTCGCGGCCGGGCATCCGCACGTCCATCAGCACGACGTCCGGCCGGATCCGGCGGACCTCGGCGATGGCGGCGTCGCCGTCCGCGGCCTCGCCGGCGACCTCCAGGTCGGCTTCGCCGTCGAGCATGAGCCGCAACGACATCCGCACCAGCTGATCGTCGTCGACGATCACGACCCGCACCCGGTCCACTCACTCGCTCCCTTCGCCGCGGGCAGGCCACGGCAGCCACGCGGTCAGCACGAACCCGCCGTCCGGGTCCGCGTGATGGTCAAGTTCACCACCGGCGAGCTCGACCCGCTCGGACAGCCCCAGCAACCCGAACCCGGCCGACGGCGGCGGCTTCTCACCCCTCGCCGCCCCCGAATCCCGCACAGTCACGCGCAGGCCGTCGCCTTCCCCGCCCTCCACCGTGACACACACTTCCGCGCCAGGTGCGTGTTTCCCGGCATTGGTCAGTCCTTCTTGGACAATCCGGTACACCGTCCGCGCAAGCAGATCCGGCGGCGTGCCGATGGATTCCGGGATGTACGCGACGTTGACCCCCAGCGCCCGCGCATCGGCGACCAGCGCGGGCAAAGTCGCGAGCGACGGCTGCGGCGGCTCAAGCCCACCCGGACTCGCCCGCAGCACCCCCAGCACTTCCCGCAACTCCTCCAGCGCCTGATGCGCGCCGTCAGCGATCCCCTTGGCCAACAGCGACACCTGGTCAGAAGGCAGATCCGTCCGATGCCCCAGCACCCCGGCCTGCATCGCGACCAGCGAAACCCGATGCGCGAGGACGTCGTGCATCTCCCGCGCGATCCGATGCCGCTCGACGATCCGCGCCTCCGCCGCCCGCGCGACCTGCTCGCGTTCCGCGCTCTCCGCACGTTCCCGCAGCGACTGCAACTCCTCGCGCCGCGCCCCGATCGCCGCCCCGACCGCCACGACGATGCCGGTGATCAGCACGATGAACGCCACCGACAGCCACCAGGGGTCGGGATCCGCACCGCGCGGGTAAATACCTTCGGTGATCGCCCCCGTCGCGATGCAGGCAAACCCGATGAACGCAGTCTCGAGCGGCCGTCGCCGGGTGGCGAGCGACCCGAGCACGAGCAGCGCCGCCCCTCCCGCGGACGACGACACCGCCGAGACGATCACCACTCCCGTCGCGATCGAAAGCGGATACTTCCGCCGCCACAACGTCGCGACCAGACACCCCACGCCGATAATCGGGTCGCCGAAGAGCAGCCACCCGATCCGCGGGTCGTCAGACCCCTCCGGCAGCTGGGCGGCCACCGCGACCCAGGCGAACACCCCGAGCAGCGCGGCCACGAGCAGCCGCCACCCCTGCTGCCACGCCTTGAGCCTGACCTGCGGAACGATCACCCGCCCATCTTCGCCGATCCGCCCGGCCCGTGCAGCCGTCCACGGCACAGCGCCGCTTTAGACCAAAGTCGTATCCCTCGACTTTGGTCGGCCCCGATTCGCTCCGCAGGTCCGATGCACAGCTGCTTGCCGACCGCCACGCTTGAGCCACCACGAGTCAGGGGAGAACACATGAGCAAGGGCGGCTACACAGCAGTGCAAACGGTCGGCATGGTGATCACAGTCGTATGCGCACAGGCCGCGATCCGCAGTTTCTTCGACCACGACGCACGCCAGCTGTGGGGTGCGTTCGACTGGGTCCCTGGCGGATGGACCGGTCAGCTCATCGCCTTAATAGTCCTGACGCTCATCGGAATAGCAATCGCCAGCTGGGGCGCCAACCGGACCAAGACGAAAAGCTGACTCAATGCACGTCCGGCCCGAGCGCCGCATACGTCTCGGGCCGCCTCCGTCGCAAATAGACCGCTGTGACGAGCCCAGCGACAATCAGGATCGGCAACAACCACGGCAACAGCCCAATCCACGCCGCGTCCGACCCAGCCATCGTCGAGAAATTCACCACAGCCAGCACAATTACCCCGATCAACCCGGCCCCGCCCAGCCCCGGCGCGACGAACGTGCTCCACCAATGCGGATCACGTCGTTGCCGGAAGAACACCACCACCGCGATCGACGCCATCGCCTGCAGCACGAGGATCGCCAACGTCCCGAACCCGGTCATCGACGACGTCAAGAACGCGACCGGGTCAAGTCCCAGCACCGCGAAGATCGCCGCCACCACAGTAGCGAACCCGATCTGCGCCGCACTGGCGTTACGCGGCGTACCAGAAACCGTGCGCCCCAACGCCTTCGGCAACACACCATCACGAGCAAGCGCGTAGATGTAGCGACTAGCGGAGTTGTGCAGCGCCAGCAACGCGGCGAACAAACTCACCACAAGCAGCAACTGCATGACATCAGTGAGCACAGTCCCGAGAACATCCTGCGAGGTAGCGAGCAACAGATCGCCAGCCGCGAGATGGTCCTGCGCCACAGATTTCGCGCTCCCCACCCCGATCGCGCTCACCAACGCCAGCGACGTGACCGCCGCGAACACTCCAATCGCAATCACCGCAATGTAGGTAGCCCGCGGCACCGACTTGTTCGGGTCACGCGCTTCCTCGCTGAACAGCGCCGTCGCCTCGAACCCGATGAAACACGTGGCAGCGAACAACAACCCCAGCCCGATCGACCCGGACGTCACGACCGCGGGCGACAACGCACTGAACGAATACCCGGACTTCACCAGCACCGCGACGTCGAACACGACCAGAATGCTGACCTCAAGGATCAACGACACGGCAAGCACCTTCGCCGAAACGTCAACCCCGCGCCGGCTCAGCAAAAACACCGCCGCCACCGACAACCCAGCCCAAAACTCCCACGGCAAATCAAGATGAAATACCCGGTTGACGACACCCCCCGTCAACGCCCCAGATGTCCCCACCGCCCCAGCCACGAAACAGTTGTACCCAGCCAACGCGACGAACGCCCCGGAAAGCCCAGCCGGACGCCCCAACGCCGCGACAAGATACGCGTAAAACCCACCGGCATTGGAGACGTACCGGCTCATCCGCGCGTACCCAATGCCGAACAACAACAGCACGACCCCGGCGATCAGGAACGACGCAGGCATCCCGCCGCCGTTCCCCAGCGCGATCCCCAGCCCCGCGATCACGACCATCCCCGTCAACGGCGCGACAGCCGCCAACACGAGAAACGCGATCCCGCCAGTCCCCAACGCATCAGCGCGAAGCTGCCCTCCGACGGCCTCCGGTGTCGACTGCTGTGCCATCCAGGCCTCCCGATCCACTCCAGGGCGACCGTTGCCCCGCGAGCGTCCCAGTCTGCTTGCTCAGCGGCCTATCGCCTTGTCGCCGCAGGCAGAGGTCTTGGCAATCCGCGCACCCCGCCCCTGGTCGCGCTTTCCGTGAGGGGAACCCTGAGGGAATCAGAGTCCCTCAGGGTTCCCCTCACGACCAGCGGCGGTCCGTGAGGGGCCCCTCCACGGACTCAGATTCCCTCAAGGAGCCCTTCACGGACCGCCCCCCACCTCCGCGATGCACCCAATGCGGCGTTCGGTGCGTCCCACGCACCCAATGCGGCGTTCGGTGCATCTGACGCGCCCAACGCCACATTGGGGCGCTAGCCCCAACCCGAAACCGCCGCCGGTGCACCCACGCATCGAGGCACCCAGCCCCTCCCCCAACCCCGATACGAAGCCTCCCTGCGGTTCGGGGGTGCTTGTCAAGGCATCTTTCCCGCCTTGACAAGCACCCCCGAACCGTCAGCACAATCAAGCT
>NZ_JBEXMH010000096.1:0-25238 GCF_040610415.1 Amycolatopsis sp. NPDC004079
CGAACTCCAGTATTTCAGCGGTCTGCGCACGGTCTGCGTGGTCGATGGTCAGGGACTGATAGACGGACTTGAGTTTCATCCCGACCACCCCGAAGTGTCAAGGCGGGAAAGATGCCTTGACAAGCACCCGCCGCCCGCATTTCGGCTTCGTATCGGGGTGCAGGGTGGGGGCTGGGTGCCCCGCCTGGGTGAGTGCACTGGGTGCGGGTGCGGACTTTTGACGTCCGTGAGGGGAACCCTGAGGGAATCAGAGTCCCTCAGGGTTCCCCTCACGGACATCAGCGGGAGGCGACGAGCCTCGTGGGGCGCGTGGCGTCCGAGGTCTGTGAAGGGCTCCTTGAGGGAATCAGATTCCCTCAAGGAGCCCTTCACAGACCTAGCAGGCGGCTGTTCGCTCTGTTGATGGGCGGGAACGCATCGAGGCGGCTGTCGTGGATGGCCTGTGTGGCGCCTGCTCGGCGGGCGTGCGGGGCCTGCATTCGCCCAGCGGCAGGTATGCGGTCAGCGTTCGCTCGAGCGGCGGGGGCGCGGACGCCAGGACTTGCCCTGCGGTGGGTGTGCGGGGCCTGCATTCGCCCAGCGGCTGGCGTGAGCTAGCCAACATTTGCCCGCACCAGCACTCGCCAGACAACAGCCCTGGGGGCACCTCACAGCCCAAACGGCAGGCACCGAGGCCGTACAAACCCGAGGGCGCGAAACCCGCTCACCCCGTCCCGCCCGATCACCTCGCCCGGAAACGCCGAAGGCGGCAAGCGCACGTCGCGCCTGCCGCCTCCGGGTCGAATCTGTCGGTGAGCGATCTACTTCTGGATCTCCGCGGCCAGTTCCTTGAGCTTGGCCTCGTGCTCGCGGGCGTGGTGCCCGCAGAAGAGCAGCTCGCCTCCGGAGCTGAGGACAGCGCGTACCTGAGCTGCTGCTCCGCACCGGTCGCATCGGTCGGCTGCGGTCAATTCGGGGCGGGTGAGCGTCGGTGTTGTCATGGGGGTCTCCCTCCGTCCCGGCACCGGTCGCCCGGTGCCTCGATCCAGCTACGCCCACTTCGGTGTCGATGCCTTCGGCGGGGATCGCTTCCGGCTCCGCGGTGTTCGTGCTTCCACTCTTGCAGACGTTTGGCGGCCCGCAAGTGTTCCCGCGCCGGTGGGAGGTGCGTCACGCCGAATTAGCCCGGTTGCCGCAACGTCATCCCATCCCGTAGGACCAGACCACCCGGAACGGAGCGTTTTCCGTGGTCAGGCACCATGCGGGAGTGGGCATTGCACTCTCTCGGAAACGCGTGAACGCGATTCCGGCACCGGTCTTGTTCGTTCTCAGCGGAATTTCGATGTATGCCGGTGCGGCCATCGCGGTCGGCCTCTTCGGGCACGCGACGCCGTCCGGGGTCGCGTGGTTGCGCTGTCTCGGGGCGGCGGTCGTGCTGCTGTTGTGGCGGCGGCCGCCGAAGGCCGCCTGGCGGGGCAAGCGGCTGCTGCTCGCGGGCGCTTTCGGCGTGGTGACGGCCGGGATGAACGTGGTCTTTTACGAGGCCATCGCGCGGTTGCCGCTGGGCACCGTCGTCGCGCTGGAGTTCGCGGGGCCGGTCGTCGTGGCCGCGGTCGGGTCGCGGACGCGGCGGGACCTGATCGCGCTGGTCCTGGTGGCTTTGGGGGTGGTCGCGATCGCGGACGTGCGCATCGCGGGCAGTCCGCTCGGGGTGGTGTTCGCGCTGGCCGCGGCGGCCGCGTGGGCCGGGTACATCGTGCTCGGCAAGCGGGTCGCGATCGAAGGGGACGGGCTGGATTCGCTGGCGGTCGGGTTCGTGGTGGCGACCGTCGCGCTGTCGCCGCTCGCGTTCGGCACCGGCGAAATGTGGGGTTCGCCACGCATGCTGCTGCTCGGGATCGGCGTCGGCGTGCTGTCGACCGTTGTGCCGTACGCGCTCGACCAAGTGGTCCTGCGCCGCCTCGGGCAGGCTCGGTTCGCGGTGCTGCTGGCGTTGCTGCCGGTGACGGCGGGGGTCGTCGGGTTCCTGGTGCTCGCGCAGGTGCCGAGTGCGGTCGAAGCGGTCGGGACGCTCGCCGTCGTCGCGGGCGTGGCGTTGCGCGGCCGGGACGACGCCGGACCGGTCACTGAGCCGCCCGGGTGAACACTCGCGGATGGCCCGGGCGGCCCCGGCCCGCGATACTGATCCCGAGCCCGAGGAGGTTGCCATGACCAAGGCGGCGTCGGCGGCGGCGAAGGACCTGGCCGCGGCGGGGGTCGGTGGCGTCCATCTCGCCTGGGCGGACAACAACGGCATCCCGCGCTCGCGCGTGGTCCCGGTCGGCGGACTGGCCGACGCGGCGGTCCGCGGCGTGGGCGCGACCTCGCTGTTCGCGGTCTTCGACAGCCACGACGCCATCACCTACGCCCACTCCGGCCTCGGCACGCCGTCCGGCGACATCCGGCTCGTGCCGGTCGTGGAACGGCTCCGCCGGCTCGCCGGACAGCCCGCGCTCGCCTGGGCGCCGGTGCGGCAGCTCGCCGCGGACGGTTCGCCCTGGCCGTACTGCCAGCGTTCCGTGCTGGAGCGGCAAGTCGCCGAAGCGGCGCAGCGCGGGCTCGAGTTCCGGGCCGGGTACGAGCTGGAGTTCTCCGTCGCCCCGGCGGGCAGCGAGGACGTCGTGTCCGCGCCGGGGCATCGCGGCCCCGCGTACAGCCCGCACGCGCTGATCGGTCTGGACGGGTTCGTCGCCGCGCTGCTGCACGATTTCGCCGCCAACGGCTTGCAGATCGGCCAGTTGCACGCGGAATACGGCGTGGCGCAGCTGGAATTGTCGCTCGCGGCCACGGATCCGGTGTCCGCGGCGGACGATCAGCTCCTGGCCCGCCAGACCATCCACGCCGCCGCGCACGCACACGGACTCGTGGTGAGTTTCGCGCCGATGATCGGCCTCGGCGCGGCCGGGAACGGCTGGCATCTGCACACTTCCGTCCGCCGCAAGGGCCGCAACCTCCTGGCTGGCGACGGCGTACCGGAGGGCGAAGGCGCGGGCTACCTCGGCGGGCTGCTGCGGGATTTGCCCGCGCTGACGGCGATCACGGCGCCGAGCGTGCCCTCGACGATGCGGTTGCGGCCGGGGTTTTTCGCTGGCGCGTATGCGTTCTGGGGAGTGGAGAACCGCGAAGCGCCGCTGCGGTACATCCCGGGAACGGCGTTGCTCGGGACGGAGCACGCGAATGTCGAGCTGAAGACGTCGGACGCGTCGGCCAACCCGTATCTCGCGCTGGCGGTCGTGCTCGCCGCCGGGATGGCCGGGATCGAGGATTCGGCGGTCCTGCCGGAGCCGATCGCGGAGGATCCGGGCGGCTGGAGCGAAGGGGAACGGAACACCGCGGGCGTGCTGCCGCTGCCGGCGAGTCCGTCCGAACAGGACACTGCGCTGCTGGCGAACCCGCGCGTGTCCGGGGCGCTGGGGGACGAGCTGCTCGGCGCGTTCCGCGCGGTGCGCGCCTCGGACGCGGCGTGGGCCGCCGAACGGGCGCCTGAGGAGATCGTGGCGGCGCATCTGTGGCGGTACTGAACACGGGGCTTTCCGACGTCCACTGGCTTCCCGGCGGTGCGCGCCTGGTCGCCGAAGCCCGGGCGGAACTGCCGCAGAAGGACGGCTTGGCGGCGGCCTTCACCGCGCTGGTGGCGTTGCGCGCGGCGGACGTCGCGGTGCCGGACCAGGACGAGGTCGCGATCGCTGCCGGGACTGTGCGCGCACCGGTCAGTCTTCCGGCAGGCGCGTTGTCCCGCAACGACTTCCGGCTTCCGATTCCCTTCGCTGAGACGGCTGCGGGCACCTCGGTGACCGGATTGGCCGCGGCTGTCCGGACCTTGTCGGAGGACAGGCTGGCGGTGGTTCCGGCGGCGGGGGAGTGGCGCGCTTCGACGGTCTCGGATTTGTTGCTGGGCCTGTGGGAATTGCCGCGGGTGGCGGTGCTGGCGCGGGTCGACCCGGCGGAACTGGGCGCGCCGGACACGCCGGAACGCGCGCTGCTGGACTATCTCGACACCGGCATCCCTCCACTGTGGACGAACCGGTGGCGTCCGCCCGCACCGCATCACGTGCTGATCGCCGGAGTGCGGCTCGGTGCGGAGGGAACTCTGCTGTCCGTTGTGGACACTTACCGCGAACTGGGCGACGAAGGCGTGCACGACCAGCCGGTGGAATGGGTCGCGGCGGGACTGGAATCGGTGCTGCTGGTGGCGGACGCCGCGCACGCGGAGGCGTTGGCGCAGGCGGTTTCCTACGCCGGGTTGCGCAGCGCCGGCGCGTCGTAGCGCTCCTGCGCGTCCAGCAATTCCTCCCAATGCTCCGCGACCCAGCCGTACACCACCCGCATCGGCTCCAGCAAGCTGCGCCCAAGCGGTGTCAACGCATACTCGACACCTAACGCCGGGTCGGCATGCGCAGTACGGGACACGAGTCCGGAACGTTCTAGACCGCGCAGCGTCTGGGTGAGCATCTTCGGCGTGACCCGATGCAATGGCACCCGCAGTTCGGAAAACCGCCGCGGCCCCTCCTCCAGACAGCGAATCACCAGCGCGGACCACTTGTCCCCGAAGCGGAACGGCACCATCGCGGACGGGCACAGTTCCTCGAACAGGTCGGGAGGCAACGGCTCCAACTGCTGCCGAACGGTCATCGCGGTCTCCTCTCAGTATCCCGGAGGGAACCGGCCCCCTGGCTACCTTCCAGAGCATCGACACTCCAGGAGGTATTCCCACGATGAGCAAGATCGTCATTTTCGGAGCGGGCGGCCGGGCCGGACGGCAGGCAGTCGCCGAGGCGCGGCGGCGCGGGCACGAAGTCACCGCAGTGGTCCGCGATCCCTCGCGCTATCCCGACCTGGCAGATGTCGTTACCGGCGATGTCACCGACCCGCACGCGTTCTTCACCGACGCCGCACACGCTCTCGTCACCGGTCTGCCGCAGGCCCGGCTGGTCGCGGTCGGGCTGTCCGCGCTGCTGCCCGCCGCCGACGGAACCCCGGTGCTGGATGCGATTCCGGCCGAGTTCCGGCCCTTCTGCCTGGCGCACGCGGCGGGGCTCGAGGTGTTGCGCGCCGAAGGCACCGGGCTGGACTGGGTGTACGTCAGCCCGGTCGGCGACTTCGACCACGACGGCGAGCGGACCGGCCGCTACGGAATCGGCGAGCACGGCGATCTCTCCGCCAAGATCTCCTACGCCGATTTCGCCGTGGCCTTGCTCGACGAGATCGAGAACCCGCGGCACCTCCGCGTGCACCTCGCGGTGGCCTGAACCTACTTCGCGAAGCGGGAGTGCTTGCGGCCGTAGAAGAAGTAGATCAGCAGGCCGATCACGAGCCAGGCGGCGAACCGGATCCAGGTCATCACGTCGAGGTTCAGCATCAGGTAGAAGCACGCCACCGCGGCGATGATCGGCAGCACCGGCGAGAACGGCACGGTGAACGGGCGCTTCAGGTCCGGGCGGCGTTTGCGCAGCACCGGCACCGCGACCGCGACGATGATCATCGCCGACAGCGCGCCGATGCTGACCATGTCGGCCAGCGCCGAGATCGGCACGAACGCCGCCAGCACGGCGATCAGCGCGGCCCCGCCGATGGTCATCCGGTGCGGCGTGCCCCAGCGCGGGTGCGCCGTGCCGATGGCCTTGGGCAGCAGGCCGTCGCGGCCCATCGCGAAGCCGATCCGGCCGATCGTGACCAGTTCGACCATCATCACCGACGTCAGCCCGGTGACCGCGCCGAGCGAGATCAGCGCGCCGACCCAGTGCTGGCCGACCCGGTCGAACGCGTCCGCGAGCGGCGCGCCGGAGTCGATGTCGGTGTAGTGGACCATGCCGGTGAGCACGATCGACACGCCGATGTAGAGCACCGCGCACACGGCCAGCGCGCCGAGGATGCCGACCCGGAGGTCCTTGCGCGGGTTGATGGTCTCCTCGCCGAGGTTGGCTAGCGCTTCGAAACCGGTGTAGGCGAAGAACACGACGGCCGCGGCGGTGACCATGCCGGCGATGCCGTACACCGACTGCTCGAGCCCGAGCGCGGCCTGGACCACTGGCTGGTGCAACGCGTTCGCACTGCTCGACGGCGGCTGCGCGGGCGGCACGAACGGGGTGAGGTTCGCGCCCTTCACGAAGAACACGCCGACGGCGAGGATCAGCACGCAGACGGCGACCTTGACGAGCACCAGCACGTTCGTGAGCCGCGCGGACTCCTTGATGCCGACCACGGCCACGACCGTCAGCACCGCGATGATCAGCACCGCGCCGATGTTGACCTTCGCGTCCTCGCCGAACCAGTCCGGCGACAGCCCGAGCAGGTTGGCGAGATAGCCGGACCAGCTGCGCGACACCACGGCCGCGCCGAGCGCGAACTCCAGCAGCAGGTCCCAGCCGATGATCCAGGCGAAGATCTCGCCGAGGGTGGCGAAGGCGTAGGTGTAGGCGCTGCCCGCGGTCGGCACGCTGGACGCCAGCTCGGCGTAGCAGAGCGCGGCGAGGCCGGCGACCACCGCGCCGATCACGAACGACAGCGTCACCGACGGCCCGGCGTGCGTCTTGGCCTCGACCCCGGCGAGGGTGAAGATCCCGGTGCCGATGATGATGCCGACGCCGAAGCCGATCAGGTCGCGTCCCCTGAGCCGCCGCTTCAGCTCGCCGGATTCCTGCCGCTTGAGGACTTCGTCGACGTCGAGAGTTCTCCGCACACCCATGGGGGAACGTTAGAAGGTGCCGGCCGGATGCGCAGATCGGCTATCCGGGTGGTGTGAGGCCGCGGTCCTGGGCCAGGATCGCCGCCTGTACCCGGGAACGCAGGCCGAGCTTGGCGAGCACCCGGGAAACGTGCGTTTTCACTGTCGCCTCGCCGATGTACAGCCTGGCGCCGATCTCAGCGTTCGAAAGCCCGGCGCCAAGGCATCCCAGCACCTCGCGCTCGCGTTCGGTGAGGTCCGTCAGCCCGGTCGGCGCGGGCGACGGTTCGGCCGGGGTGCTGGCGAAGGCGGCGATCAGCCGTTTCGTGACCTGCGGGGCGAGCACGCCCTCACCGGCCGCGACGAGCCGGACGGCCTCGATCAGCCGCGGCGCTTCCACCGACTTCAGCAGGAACCCGGCGGCCCCGGCGCGCAGTGCGGCGTGGACGTACTCGTCGAGGTCGAAAGTAGTGAGGACGAGGACCTCGGCGAGCCCTTCGGCGATCAGCTGCCGGGTGGCGGTGATCCCGTCGGTGCCGGGCATCCGGACGTCCATCAGCACGACGTCCGGCCGCAGCGCGCGGGCCTGGCGCAGCGCTACCTCGCCGTCGGCGGCTTCGCCGACCACCTCGATGCCGTCGGCGTTGCCGAGGATGAGCGCGAGCCCGGCGCGGATGGCACCGTGGTCGTCGGCGACGAGGACTCGGATGGTCATGGTGCCTCTCCGGCGAGGGGAAGTTCGGCGTGGACAAGCCAGCGCGGCCCGGACGGACCTGCCCGCAGGGTGCCGCCGACGGCGTGCGCGCGCTCGCGCATGCTCAGCAAACCGTGCCCGCCGCTGTCGGCCTGGGTCGGCGCGCCGAGCAGTTCATTGCCGATCTCGACGGTCAGCGTGCCGTTGGCCACTCGCAGCCGCACCGTCGTCTGGCTGCCCGGCGCGTGTTTGACCGCGTTGGTGAGCGCCTCCTGCGCGATCCGGTACGCGGTGAGGTCGACGGCCGTCGGGAGCGCGAGTTCTTCGTCCACAGTGGAGTCCACGGTCACGGTCATGCCCGCCGCGCGCGCCGATTCCACCAGCCTGGACAGTTCGGCCAGCCGGGCCGGAGCGGTCACCTCGTCGTCGGTGGACTCCGAACGCAACAGGCCGATCATCGCGCGCATTTCTTCCAGCGCGCGCACGCTGTTCTCCCGCACCGCGACGAGCACGGTCTGCGCG
The DNA here is from genome assembly GCF_040610415.1 of Amycolatopsis sp. NPDC004079. Classification (NCBI taxonomy): domain Bacteria; kingdom Bacillati; phylum Actinomycetota; class Actinomycetes; order Pseudonocardiales; family Pseudonocardiaceae; genus Amycolatopsis; species Amycolatopsis sp. NPDC004079. The sequence goes on from NZ_JBEXMH010000096.1 coordinate 7,899, forward strand.
GTCTTCGGATCGTCTGCCATGGACAGTGCCGCCTCCGACTGGATGGCGATGGCCGACAAATGCCCGGCGACGACATCGTGCAGGTCGCGGGCCATCCGCGCGCGTTCGGCCGCCACGGCCGCCTTTCGGTCCAGCGCGGAGATCGTCGCGAGTTGCTCGGCGTTGGCGCGTTCGGTCGCCGCGATGTCGCTCTGCTGGCGCACGTTCGCGCCCCACCACACCGGGACCAGGAGGAACGACAGCATGCCGAACACGCCGAACGCAGCCGCTCGCCAGCCCGCTATGGCCACGAAGACGAACAGCACCGCGAGCGTGGCGGCTGCGGTCACTCCGACCAGCGCCCGGGTCGTCCGGCGGGAGCCGTGCATCATGGCGGAGTACAGGAAATCCGTGTACGCGACGACGATCGGCAACGACAGACCCAACACGACGTCGACTCCGACGATGCCGGTCGCGATCAGCAGCCCCCACGGCACTTTCCGGCGCAGGAACAAGGCGAGGCACATCGCGCCGAGTTCGGCGAAACGGATCCAGAGCGGATACGGGTCGCTGTCGCCCTGCAGCCGGTGGACGCCGATGAGGTACAGCATCGTGCCGCCGGCGAGGACCGCGAGCGCGACGAGGCCGTTCTGCTGCCACGGCGGCAGTTCGCGCGGCCGGGGGAGGGCCGAGCGCAGGTCTCGCAAGCGCACCCGACCATGACAGCACACCGCGGCGGCCCGGTCGTCCTACGAAATGATGACCCCCCGATCGTGCCGTCCGCTGACGCGCTCGGACGTCCGCGCCCGCGAAAGTGGACCCATGGACGAGATTCTGAACAGCCCGATGACCGCCGCCATCGTGGCGTGCGAGATCGGGTTCTGGGTCTTCATCGCGGCCGGGCTGCTTACCCGGTACGCGCTGCGCAAGCAGAAGGCCAGCACGGTGCTGCTCGCGCTGGTGCCCGTGGTCGACCTGGTGCTGCTGGTGATCACGGTGATCGATCTGATGAACGGCGCGGTGCCGAACCTGACGCACGGGCTGGCGGCGGTGTACCTGGGCTTCTCGGTGGTGTTCGGGCCGTCGATGGTGGAGTGGGCCGACGTCCGGTTCGCACACCGGTTCGCCGGCGGGCCGCGTCCGGAGAAGCTGTACGGCCGGGCGAAGGCCCGCAAGGAATGGCGCGAATGGGGCAAATGCGTGCTGGCGTCCGCGATCAGCGCCGGGTTGCTGGTGCTCGCGATCGCGGTGGTCGGCGGCTCAGGCCAGGCCGAACCGCTGTGGGGCTGGCTGCCGCGGCTGGGCACGGTCTCCGGCCTGTGGTTCGTCTTCGGACCGCTGTGGCAGGAGATCTTCGGCTCTTCCGCGCCGAAGAAGGAGGCGTCGCGATGATCGAGCTGTTCGGCATTCTCCTGGTGGCGCAGGGTGCGGGCGGGCTGATCAACCGGCTCGCCGGGGCGGAGCACCCGAGCTGGTTCGTCCAGTTGCACGTCTTGCCGCCGCAGCTGCACGTGATCGCCAGCATCGTCCTGCTCGGGGCGGGCGTCGCGGTGCTGTTCGCGAATCGGGCGCGCAAACGCCGCCGCGGCTAGACTCGGCGGGGTGGCGGCCGGTCCGGTTCTGCTGTTCGTCGTGGTCAGCGTGGCACCCTCGGCGTTGTTCTGGGCTGCCCTCCGCCTACCCGCGCTCTGTCGCTGGCTTCGTCGGCGACGCGCGGCTCCCGTGCCGTCCGAACCGCCCGTAGAGCAGGTGGCCGCCGACCTGCGCCGGGTACGCCGGACCCTCGCGCAGCTTCCCGCCGGAACGCCCGCCGCGCGGCGGATCGGCACCCGGCAGGCGTACGACGAACTGCTCGTCACCGCCTGCCGCGAGCTCGGCGTCGAACACCGGCTCGACGGCTTGCGCGAGGGAGCCGACCGCGATCTCGAACGGCTGCGGATCGAGGATTCGCTGAGCGGTAAAGGATTCGTGCTGTCCTGAGCGGAGTGGCAGGATGCCCCGGTGGACTTCCAGCCAAAGAACCGGCCCTCAGACGCGTTCCAGCAACCCCTCACCGCCGAGCAGATCGAACTGCTCTGCCGTCGTGCGCTCGGTGCCACCGTGCGGTCGGCGGTCGAAATCGGATGGGGCGCGTACAACAACACCTACCGGGTGGAGCTGGCCGACGGCCCGGCGATCCTGCGCGTCGCCCCGGAACCGGCGCGGCAGAACCGGATCGAGCACCAGTTCATGCGCAACGAATACACTGCCGCGCCGTACTTCGCGCCGATCTCGCCGCTGATGCCGCGCACGCTCGCCGCCGACTTCACGCACCAGGTCATCGGCCGGGATTACGTCCTGCAGGCGGTTCTTCCCGGAGAGCCCGGCCCGGAAATCCTTTCCGCGCATACGCCGGAGGAGCGGGCGCCGTACTTCCGCCAGCTCGGCGACATCACCCGCGCCATCCACGAGGTGCGCGGACCCGGTTTCGGCGTTGTCACCGGTCCGCATTTCGCGACCTGGAGCGAAGCACTCATCGCGTATTTCGAGGACAACGCGGCAGACGTCGAAGGCCTCGGCCTCGACGGGGCGGACCTGCGTGCGATGGCCGCTTGGGTGAAGCGCGACGCCGCGCTGCTCGACGAGATCACCGAACCGCGCCTGATGCACGGGGACCTGTGGCACGTGAATGTCATGCTGACGCCGGAGCTGGAGATCGTCGGAGTGTTCGACCACGACCGCAGCTGGTGGGGCGACCCGGCGGCGGACTGGACGATCCGCATGGCCTCGGTGAAAACGGGCTCGAGGCGGGACTGGTTCTGGGACACCTACGGGCGACCCGACGAGTCCCCGTCGGCGCGGCGGCGGGCGCTGTACTACGAGGCCCGGCACCTCGGCGCGGTGCGGCTGGAACGGCAGCGGCTCAAGGAGCAGGACGTGGACGAGACGTACGCCGATGTGGCCGAGATCCTGGCGGCGCTGGAGTCAGAGTGAGGGGTCGGAGCCGCGGAGTGCGGCCCACCAGAAGCCGAATGCGGCGATCAGGACGCTGACGGTCAGCCATCCCGCGAATCCGCTGCCGTCGACCAGCGCCCAGAACGCACCCACAACGGGGGCGACGGCCAGCACTGGCAAGTCGGCACGGAACTGACGCGCGAGGCGAACCGGCGTGGCAGCGGCAAGCGTGCGCTCCTCGTCCGGTGCGGAGGGGTTGTCCAGCCGACGGCCGCGAGGCTCGCCAGTGCGCACCGAACCCGCCGGGTACAGCACCTCGCCGTCGATGCGGACGGCGACATGACGGTCCGTGCGCAAGTCGCCCAGCACCTCGACCCGAGAAGGCGACGGAAGGCCAATCAACGTCGGCGAGAAGTACACCGGGATCCATCGGGGCGTCGCGGTGTCGGTCTCCAGCCACGACCGCGTCAGCAAGCCGCGCTGCACCTTCACCCGGCGCATCGGCACCGAGGAACCCGTCTTGCGCCGCGACGGTTGCACAAAGCGCGTGAAGAGCAAGAACCCGTTCACCGCAAGCATCGCGACCACTGCCACCACAGTGACCGTCGCGTACGTCGAGGCGCGGTCGGCAGTCACCAGAGCCGAAGCACCGGTCGTCACTGCTCGCGAAGGAGCCGACGGGTCGTAGCGCACCGGGACCTTCGCACCCAGCCTCGGGGGAGTGGTGTCCAGCTCGACCGCCGCGCTCGCTTCCGGCTGGTTCGGCACCGGGAACCGCACCGTGACGGTGGCGTCGTCGACCCGCGAAACGATTCCGGTCGTGTTCACCGTGAGGCCCTGCAGCCGCGGCCGGGTGCTGTTGAATTCCAGCAGCTGCACCACGAACACCACCGCGCACGCGACGAACACGACCGCACTCGTCACGAGAATGTGCCGTACCGGCCGCAGCCGCAGGAACTTCCGCACAGAGATCACCTTAACTGTCCAAAAAGGAAGGAGCGGCGCGGGGAGTCCGCGCCGCTCCTTCGATTCCCGCTGGGGGAGGATTACTTCACGAACCCGATCTTGACGAAGTCGTACGGGGTGTTCGCGTAACCCGGCGAACCGAAGTTGCCCAGGGTCTTGCGAACGGCGAAGGCACCGGTCGACTGGAAGATCGGGAGCTGGTGGCCCAGCGCCCAGATCTCCTTGTCCGCGGCGTTCAGGTCCGCGGCCCGCTTGGTGTCGTCCAGTTCCTGCGCCGCGGTGTCGATCAGCTGGTTCACCTTGTCGCTGCCGATGTGGCCGTAGTTCTGGTTGACGTTCTTCGGGTCGAAGTAGTAGATGCCCTTGCTGCCGCCGATCGGGAACGAGTTCGAGATCCAGCGGAACAGCGTGAGGTCGAAGTTGCCGACGTTCACGTAGTTCTTGAAGAACTCGGCCGTCGGGACCGCGACGATGTCGATGCCCACGCCGATCGCCTTCAGCTGCGACTGCAGGATCTGGCCGGTCTGCTGGCTGATCGGGGTGCCGGTCGGGATGACCAGGCGCAGCTTCAGCTGCTTGCCGTCCTTGGCGCGCAGGTCGCCGGACTGCTTCCAGCCCAGCTTGTCCAGCTCGGCCTTGGCCGCGTTCTGGTCGAACTTGTACGGCCCGCTGTTGTCCTCGTAGCTCTTCGAGCCCTTGAGGAACCAGTGGTTGCCCAGCGGCGTGGTGTCCTTCTGCATCTGGCCGAGGATCGACTTCGAGATGCTGACGGTGTCGACGCCGCGCATGACGGCCACCCGCAGGTCCTTGTCCGCGAGGATCGAGGACGAAGCGCCGTTGAGCGTCATGTGCGTGTAGTCAGGATAGGTCGACTGGCGCACGACCGCGTTCGGGTCCGACTGGGCCCGCTTGAACGCGTTGATGTCGTTGTTCAGGTTGTAGAAGTCGATCTGCCCGTTCGCGAACGCGTCGGCCAGCGCGGGACGGTCCACGACCTTGAAGGTCACGGTGTCCAGCTTCGGCTTGTCGCCCCACCAGTTCGGGTCGCGCTCGAACACCGCGGTCTTGGCGGTGTTGTCCACGTCCTTGATCTTGAACGGACCCGCGGTGATCAGCGCCTTCTGCGCCCACGCCTTGTTGAAGGTGTTCGGGTCGGCGTTCAGCTCCTTCGGGTAGAAGGGCGAGAACAGCGCCTTCCACTCGGCGAACTTCTTGCCGAAGGTCACCTTGACGTCGAGGTCGTCAGTGCCCTTCTCGACCTTGGCGATGTCCTCGTAGCCGGTGGTGCCGGAGACCTGGTAGGCCGGGTCCTTGCCGTTGAGCACCTTGGCCTGGGCGGCGAAGTCCTCCCACGAGAACTGCCGGCCGTTGCTCCACTTGGCCTTCGGGTTGATCTTGTACTCGACGACCTGCGGGTCCTGGCTGACCAGCTCGGCCGAGGTCAGGTAGTTCTTGTTCACCGAGACCGACGCGTCGGCGTTCTGCGTGAAGATGTACGGCATGATCGCGCCGTCCATGTTGGCGCCGTCCAGGACCGTGCCGTCGACCTGGTTGTAGTTCCAGTTGTCCGGCATCGAGTCGATCGGCCACTTGAAGTCGCCGCCGTCTTTCAGCTTGTCCAGCGGCTGCTCGTTGATGTCCGCGGTCTTGACGCCCGTCGTGCCGGCGTCCTGCAAACCCTTGTCGCCGCCGCCGCTGCCTCCGCCGCAAGCGGCGAGCAGAAGCCCCAGAGCGGCAACGGGGGCCACGAGTGCGGCCATTCTCCGTCGCATGTGTTTACCTTCCTTCTTCTGGTGTGCCAACGGATTGTGGCTACACAACTTCGCGGGTCTTGGCGTAGTGGCACGCGACGTCGTGGTCCTGCGCGCGGGACTCGCGCGGAGGTTCGACGTCGACGCACTTCTTCTTGTCCTCTTCGGACAGTTGGGAGAAGACGAAACACCGGGTGCGGAACCGGCAGCCCGACGGGGGGTTCGCCGGGCTGGGCAGGTCGCCGGTGAGGATGATCCGGCCGCGCTCGCGCTCCTTGGCCGGGTCCGGGATCGGGATCGCGGACAGCAGCGCCTGCGTGTAGGGATGCTGCGGCGCCTCGAAAACCGTGCGGACGTCGCCGATCTCCACGATCTTGCCGAGGTACATCACCGCCACCCGGTCGGCGATGTGCCGGACCACGGACAGGTCGTGCGCCACGAACAGGTACGACAGGCCCAGCTTGGCCTTCAGCTCGTCCAGCAGGTTGATCACGCCCGCCTGGATCGACACGTCGAGCGCGGACACCGGCTCGTCGAGCACGATCAGCTTCGGCTCCAGCGCGAGCGCCCGCGCGATGCCGATGCGCTGGCGCTGCCCGCCGGAGAACTCCGCCGGGTACCGGTCGGCGTGCTCGGGGCGCAGGCCGACCAGCCCGAGCAGTTCCGGCACGCGCTTGGAGATGCGCTCCTTCGAGAACCCGTGCGTGACCATCGGCTCGGCGATGATGTCGCCGATCGGCAGCCGGGGGTCGAGCGCGGCCATCGGGTCCTGGAAGACCACCTGCAGGTCGCGGCGGATGGACTTGCGGTCCTTGGCCGAGAGCTTCCCGACGTCCTTGCCGAGCACCGCGACCGAACCGTGCGCCGGGGCGGCAAGTTCGAGGATCTCCATCAGCGTGGTCGACTTGCCGCAGCCGGATTCCCCGACCAGGCCAAGGGTTTCGCCCTCGACGATGTCGAAGGTGATCCCGTCGACCGCGCGCACCGTGCCGATCTTGCGCTTGAAGACGGTGCCCTTGCTGACGGCGTAGTGCTTCTGCAGCTCCCGCACGTCCAGCACGGTCGAGCGCTGGGCGCGCGGCACGGACGCGACCGCGGCCTCCTCGATCACCTCGGCGCCGTAGACCTCGGCGGCGTCCGCTTCCGGACGGGCGAGTTCCTCGGTGCGGATGCAGGCGGCCCGGTGCGTCGTGTCGACCGGCGCGTTCGGGTTGCCCGGCGTGATCGTGAACAGCTCCGGCTCGGCCGTGTGGCAGGCCTCGATCGCCAGCGGGCAGCGCGGCGCGAACGGGCAGCCCGACGGCAGGTTCACCAGCGACGGCGGCTGGCCCTCGATCGGCACCAGCGGCTGCTTCTCCCGCGCGTCCACGCGGGGGATCGAACCGAGCAGGCCCAGCGTGTACGGCATCCGCGGCTGGGCGTAGATCGTGTCGACCGGACCCTGCTCGACCGCGCGCCCGGCGTACATCACCATCAGCCGGTCGGCGAACCCGGCGACCACGCCGAGGTCGTGCGTGATGATCACGATGCCGGCGCCGGTGACCTCCTGCGCGGTCTTCAGCACCTCCAGCACCTGCGCCTGCACCGTCACGTCGAGCGCGGTGGTCGGCTCGTCGGCGATGATCAGGTCCGGGTCGTTGGCGATCGCGATGGCGATCACCGCGCGCTGGCGCATGCCGCCGGAGAACTCGTGCGGGAACGCCTTCGCGCGCGCCGCCGCGTTCGGGATGCCGACCAGGTCGAGCAGTTCGACCGCGCGGTTGTTCGCCTGCTGCTTGGTGACCGTGCCCTTGCCGTGCACCAGCAGCGCCTCGGCGATCTGCGCCCCGACGGTGTACACCGGGGTCAGCGCGGACAGCGGGTCCTGGAAGACCATCGAGATCTTCTTGCCGCGGATCTTCGACAGTTCGGTGTCGGACTTGCCGATCAATTCGCTGTCCTGGAACCGGATCGAGCCCGACACGCGCGCCTGCGGCGGCAGCAGCCCCATCACCGCCAGCGACGACACCGACTTGCCCGAACCGGACTCGCCGACGATGCCGAGCACCTCGCCCGCGGCGACCTGGTAGTTCAGCCCGCGCACCGCGTGCACGCGGCCGGATTCGGACGGGAAGGACACTTCGAGGTCGGAAACCTCGAGCACGGTGCCGGTCGGCTTGCCCGTTTCCGCGCTCAACTCGAGTGCGGCGCTCATGCCTCTGCTCCAACGGTCTTCGTCGACGTGGTCGACTTGGTCTTTTCTTCGATCCGCTTGCGTTCCTTGCGCCGCGAACGGCTGGACGACGGGTCGAGCGCGTCGCGCAGGCCGTCGCCGACGAAGTTCACCGCGAGCACGGTGAACACCAGGAAGCCGGCCGGGATGTAGAACAGCCACGGGAACGTGCGGACCGCGTCGGAGCCCGCCGAGATCAGCGTGCCCAGCGAAACGTCCGGCGCCTGCACGCCGAAGCCGAAGAACGACAGCGACGTCTCCATGATGATCGCGACGCCGACGTTGATCGTCGCGTCGATGATCAGCAGCGACGCCATGTTCGGCACGATGTGCTTGAAGATGATCCGCCACGGGGACTGGCCCATGAACTTGGCGGCCTTCACGAACTCGCGCTCGCGCAGCGTCAGCGTCATGCCGCGGACGATGCGGGCGGTGATCATCCACTGGAACAACGCGATCAGGCCGACCAGGATCAGCCAGGTCTTGCCGCGGAAGGCCGGCGACAGGATCGAGATGATCAGGAACGGCGGCAGGATCAGCAGCAGGTCGACGACCCACATCGACACCCGGTCGGTCCAGCCGCCGAAATACCCGGCCGCGGAGCCGACGATCGAGGCCACGCCGGTGGAGAACAGCGCGGCCAGCAGGCCGATGGTGAGCGACTTCTGCAGCCCGCGCATGGTCTGCGCGAACATGTCGCCGCCGATCTGGTTGGTGCCGAACCAGTGCGTGCCGTCCGGCGGCATCAGCGTCGAGGCCGGGTCGAGTTCGTCGTAGCCCCACGGCGAATACCAGCTGTAGGTGAACGCCAGCACGTAGAACAGGAGGATCACGACCAGGCCGGCGACGGCCAGTTTGTTGCGGAAGAACCGGCGGGAGACGAGCTTGCCGCGGCTGGAGGACTTCCCGCTCTGCTGCCCGGTCTCCGTTTCGGTGGCGGCGACGGCCGAATCGGCGAGGTCGGCCTCGTTCAATGGGGCGGCCATCAGATCCTCACCCTCGGGTCGAGCGCGGCGTAGAGCACGTCCGCGAGCCAGCCGGCGAGCAGCACGCAGATCGCGATGAACAGGGTCACGGTGGTGACGATGTTGGTGTCCTGCTTCTGGATGCCGGTCACCAGCCAGTCGCCCATGCCGTACCAGCCGAAGATCTTCTCGGTGAAGACGCCGCCGGTGATGAGCAGGCCGAAGCCGAACGCGAACAGCGTCGCCATCGGGATCAGCGCGGTGCGCAGGCCGTGCTTGAACAGCGCGCGCCTGCGGGTGAGGCCCTTGGCCTGCGCGGTGCGCAGGAAGTCCGAGCCGAGCACGTCGAGCATCGCCGAACGCTGATAGCGGCTGTAGTAGGCGACCTGGGTCAGCACGATCGCCAGGGTCGGCACGATGATGTGCTGCAGCCGGTCGAGCAGGACGTCGCCGAAACCGCCGTCGATCGCGCCGCCCTCGCCCTGCACGATGAAGAACTGGTACCCGTCGAGCAGGTTGTCGTTGACCGACTGCGCGCCCGCCTTGAGGATCGTGGCGATCACGAACACCGGCGTCGACAGCACCACGAAGGAGAACGTGGTGGCGAGGTAGTCGCTGATCTTGTACTGCCGGATCGCGCTGACCACGCCGACCAGCACGCCGATGATGATGCCGATCGTGATGCCGAGCAGGAACAGCCGCAGGCTCACGCCCGCGCGGCGGAACAGCTCGTCGGTGATCGCCTGGTCGGCGACAGTGCGGCCGAAGTCGCCCTGGATGACGCCGCCCAGCCACGTGAAGAACCGGTGCGGGATCGCCTGGTCGAGATGCAGTTCGGCGGCCTTCGCGTCGATGGTCGCCTGCGGGGCGGGCGGGTTGCGCAATTTGAGCGCGTCCAGCGGGCTGAAGGACAGAGACGCCAAGGAGAACGCCGCGAAAGTCGCGACGAGGCACAGGGCGATGTAGTTGACGAGTCTGCGGAGGAGGAACCCGATCACAGTTGCCTCGCTTCACCGGGGCCGGAGGATCCGCTCCAAGCCGCCGGGCTTCCCTGGCTCGCTCGCGATTGAGTTTTCGTCGAAAACACTGGGCGGTGCTGCCTTCCAATACTGACGCTCGTTGTGGGCGCAGCTTAATGGCGATCAGCCGTTGCGATCTTCGTTCTCAGGCAACCAAACAATCACGATTTCCGCGTTCGGGCGGAGAACAACCGACTTTAGCCTCTTGTCCGCGTCCCAGTGTCGCGGTGGGTGCGCGACTGTGCACCGGCGATGAGTATTCCGGAACGGTTCCGGGGGTTCCGGGTGAACGGTTGTGAACGGGAAACGGACAGGCGCGGAACGCCCGCTGCTCGGCGGCGCGCCGAGACGTGCGTTCCCCGCCGGAACCGGGCCCGTGCATTCCGGTTGTGCCGCAGCGTAATTCGCATCGGGATCCCGCGTCTCGGGGTTTTCCGGACCGGCCGGCGTCCACTGTGGTCGGGTGAAGGAAGGATTTCGCGGAATTGCCAGCTCGGCTCCGAGCGCGTTGTTGTCGGTAAACGCGAAAAAACCCCGCCGCCGCGTAGTGCGGGGCGGGGTTTTTCGCGGGAACTGGAGAAGCTCAGTCCAGGTAGTCGCGCAGGACCTGCGAGCGCGACGGGTGGCGCAGCTTCGACATCGTCTTCGACTCGATCTGCCGGATCCGCTCGCGCGTGACCCCGTAGACCTGGCCGATCTCGTCGAGGGTGCGCGGCTGGCCGTCGGTGAGGCCGAAGCGCAGCCGGACCACGCCCGCCTCGCGCTCGGACAGCGTCTGCAGCACCGACTGGAGCTGGTCCTGCAGCAGCGTGAACGACACCGCGTCCACCGCGACGACCGCTTCGGAGTCTTCGATGAAGTCGCCGAGCTGCGAGTCGCCCTCGTCGCCGATGGTCTGGTCCAGCGAGATCGGCTCGCGCGCGTACTGCTGGATCTCCAGGACCTTCTCCGGCGAGATGTCCATCTCCTTGGCGAGCTCCTCGGGCGTCGGCTCGCGGCCGAGGTCCTGAAGGAGTTCGCGCTGTATGCGGCCGAGCTTGTTGATGACCTCCACCATGTGCACCGGGATGCGGATGGTGCGGGCCTGGTCGGCCATGGCGCGGGTGATCGCCTGGCGGATCCACCACGTGGCGTACGTGGAGAACTTGTAGCCCTTGGTGTAGTCGAACTTCTCCACCGCGCGGATCAGGCCGAGGTTGCCCTCCTGGATCAGGTCCAGGAACGCCATGCCGCGGCCGGTGTAGCGCTTGGCCAGCGACACCACGAGCCGGAGGTTCGCCTCCAGCAGGTGGTTCTTGGCCCGCTCGCCGTCGCGCACGATCCACTTGAGGTCGCGGCGCATCTGGGTGACGAGCTTCTCGCCCTCCTCCTCGGCGGTGCGCACGCGCTCGGCGGCGTAGAGCCCGGCCTCGATCCGCTTGGCGAGCTCCACCTCCTCCTCGGCGTTCAGCAGCGCGACCTTGCCGATCTGCTTGAGGTAGGCGCGGACCGAGTCGGCCGACGCGGTGAGCTCGGCGTCCTTGCGCGCCTGGCGCAGCGCCTCGGACTCCTCCTCGTCCCACACGAAGTCCGGGTTGTCCGAGGACTTGCCGCCCTTGTCCGCCGCCGCGGCGCGACGGCGCGCGGCAGTGGACGTGGCCGCGCTCGCGGGCCCTTCGGTCGTTTCGGCCTCGTCCGCGTCGTCGGAGTCGTCGTCATCGTCGTCGGTCTCGTCGTTGACCGTTTCGTCGACGACGTCGACCTCGACCTCTTCGAGATCGGACAGGTCCGGGCTGTCGAGTTCGGCCTCGTCGAGGTCGACCGGGCCGTCGGGATCGCCGTCGCCGGTCTTCCCGGCGGCCTTCTTCGCCGGAGCCTTCTTGGCCGGAGTCTTCTTCGCGCCCGCCGACTTCGCGGCGGTCTTGCGCGCCGGGGACTTCGCCGCTCCGGTGGCTGCCTCGTCGGCCGGCTCGCCGGCTTCGGTCGCTGTCTTCGTCCCGCCTCGGGTTGCGGTTCTTGCGGCTGCCACTTACGCCCTTTCGCAGCGGTCGATCATGACGAGCCGAGATGTCGCCACCTCGGCTGCCTCACATTCGGGGAACACGCCTCGGCCTGCGGTTTTACCTCCGCAGTTCCTGCGCCGTGTTCCATTGTAACGACGTCGGCCCACTGCGTCGCGAAGCGATCACCCTCCGGCCCCCTACCCGGCGCCTCCCGGTGACCGGTCCGAGACCCGGCGGGGGCCTTCCCGCTCAGTGCCCGGCGCCCTCCGCGGCGGCCGCGGCGGCCCCGACGATGCCCGCGTTGTTCTGCAGCGACGCGACGACCACCGGCGTGCGGATGTCGAGCAGCGGCACCCACTTCTCGGCCTTCTTGCTGACGCCGCCGCCGACGATGAACAGGTCCGGCCAGATCAGGTTCTCCAGCACCGAGAGGTACCGGTGCACCCGCTTGGCCCACTGCGGGTACGACAGGCCCTCGTTGTCCTTCACCGAAGCGGCGGCGCGTTTTTCCGCGTCGTGGCCGTCGACCTCCAGATGGCCGAATTCGGTGTTGGGCACGAGCTTGCCGTCGTGGAACAGCGCGCTGCCGATGCCGGTGCCGAAGGTGAGCAGCGCGGTCACGCCGCTGCGCGCGGCCGCGTCGCCGAAGCGGATCTCGGCGAGGCCCGCGGCGTCGGCGTCGTTGAGCATCGTGACTTCCTCGACGCCCTTGCCGAGCCGCTTCGCGAAGAGCGCCTCGGCGTCCGTGCCGATCCACTTGCGGTCGATGTTGGCCGCGGTGTGCGCGGTGCCCTTCTTCACGACCGCGGGGAGCGTGACGCCGACCGGGCCGTCCCACTCCGCCGCGCGGACGATCTCGGCGACGACGTCCGCCACCGCGTCCGGCGTCGACGGCTGCGGCGTTTCGATCCGGTGCCGGTCCCCGATGAGCTGTCCCTGTTCCAAATCGACCAGCGCGCCTTTGATCCCGCTGCCGCCGATGTCGATTCCGAAACCTCGGGTCGCCGTCACTGACGTGGTCCCTTCTCGCACGATTCAGAAGTCTGCTGCGGAGACTTTAACCGGATGTGATGACATGGCGGGCGTGGGAGTTGACGAGGCGATGCGGAACGACCTGAAGGACACCGCCGAGCAGGTCGCGGTCGAGGCCGCGCACCTGGTCCGGACGGCATGGGTGCGGATGCGGTCCGGCGGCGAGGTCGCGGTGGACACGAAGTCGGCGGAGACCGACGTGGTGACCGCGGTGGACCGGGAGTCGGAGGAACTGGTGCGCGCGCGGCTGGCGCGGATCCGGCCCGGGGAACCGGTGCTGGGGGAGGAGGGCGGCGGTTCGGTCGGGGGCGGGGTCACCTGGGTGGTCGATCCGATCGACGGGACGGTCAACTTCCTTTACGGCCTGCCGGCCTTCGCGGTGTCGATCGCCGCGCAGATCGACGGGGTGTCGGTCGCGGGCGCGGTCGTGGAGCCGGTGAGCGGGCGGCGCTGGACGGCCGTCCGGGGCGGCGGTTCGTGGCTCGACGGCGACCGGCTGTCGGTGTCGAAGGCGGACCGGCTGGACCTGGCGCTCGTCGGGATGGGGTTCTCCTACGCGCGGGACCGCCGGGTCCGGCAGGGCAAGCTGACGGCGGATCTGGTCGGGCGCGTGCGCGACATTCGCCGCGGGGGAGCGGCCTCGCTGGACCTGTGCGCCGTCGCGGCCGGCTGGCTGGACGGATTCTTCGAGCACGGCCTGCACCGCTGGGACTGGGCGGCTGGGGCGTTGGTGGCCCAGGAAGCGGGCGCGACGGTGCTGCTGCCGGGCGAGGCGGCCGATCTGGGGGAGGACTCGACGTTCGCGGCGTCGCCGGGGATCGCGGCGGACCTGCGCGCGGCGTTGGCGGCGGGAGGGGCGGCTGAGGTGTGACCGCGGGTCGTGCCTGCTGATCTCGTTCGCGGACGAGGTCAGCAGGTGACGGCGCGGGCCGAGGCCAGGAGCGTCTGGTCGATCACTGGCGCGCCGGGACTGGCCGATTGCTCGCTGCTGCCGCCGCCCTGGTGCGACTGCGACCAGGCGGTGAGCTGCTTCAGGATCTTGACCGCTTCGGGGCGGGGCTGGATGTCGGTGAACAGTTTGCCGGTGGCCAGGTCGACGGTGGCGTCCTTGCGGGTGTCGTGGACCAGTTCGGCGCAGGGGATCACGAGGCTGACCGTGCGGGCCGCGGCGGCGCCGTTGTCTCCGTAGCGGATCTGGCCGCGGCAGCGCGCGTCGCCCTTCGGGTACGCCGGGTCGTTGCCGGGATCGCCGATCGCGGTGAAGCCGAGATCGCGGAGCGCGTTGGTGGCGATGCTGCCCTGCCCGCGCGTGCTGCTCGCGTTGAGCACCTTCAGCGCGACCTTGTCCGGGGGCATCGGCGAGTGGTCGTCCAGGCCGTTGTGCGGCACCGAGGTGTAGGTCATTCCCGGCGGGGCTTTGGGCTCGGGATTGCAGCGCACCGCCTCGTCGACGTCGCCGCGGCCGACCACGGCGTTGACCCAGACGAACACCGCGCCGAGCGCGAGCACGCCGATCACGATCAACGCGGGCAGCGGACGGTGCTTGCGATAAGGCCGCGCACCACGGTTCCCCGACCCGTTCCCCGACGCCACCTGCCCCGTCCCTTCCCCTCGCAGAACCGGCCGCGGTAACCCCGCCGCGCCTCGCGGTAACCGCCAGCGTACGCACCGGCGTGGTAGCCGGTGAGCCTAGGCGCTGGCCGCGGCGCGCGGTGTCGCGGGTCACCTTCACCCGTTCCGCGTAATGCCCCTCCGTGGCGATCGCACCACGGACGGCTCGGCGGGAGCAAGCGGACACGGCCGCGAGGTGACGTTCGCGACGCCGGGGCAACCCGAACGGAGGACAGGCGTCTCACCTGCGCGTTCCCCCTCCCGGGTGACGCTGGAGCAGCAATGTCCGACTCGGTGCGAGGCGCGCCCGGCGGTGAGCTACCCTTCCCGGGCTCCGGCCGCCGGACGAGGTCAACCAGGTTGAGACCTGGGTCACTCGCAGGCCGGGCACAAACAGGGGCGCTGGAACGTTGACCAGCGGCACGACCGGTATCGGGCGCCTCCGGAACCGGTGCAGGACGACACGCTGAATCGCAGGGGTGAGGGACACCATGGCTACCGACTACGACGCTCCGCGCCGCAGCGAAGCCGACGAGCTGGCCGAAGACTCGTTGGAGGAGCTGAAGGCTCGGCGCAACGAGAACCAGTCCGGCGTCGTCGACGTCGACGAGGACGCGACCGCGGAGAACTTCGAGCTTCCCGGCGCGGACCTCTCCGGGCTCTCCGGGGAAGACATGACCGTGAAGGTCGTGCCGAAGCAGGCGGACGAGTTCACCTGCTCGGTCTGCTTCCTGGTGCACCACCGGAGCAGGCTCGCCGAGGACAACGGCGGCAGGCTGATCTGCCGCGATTGCGCCTGACCTGGGGATTTTCTCGGGGAGATCTAGGGGAGATGCACGGGGTCAGCGTTTTCGCGGTCTTGGGATGACCGGGTAAGCACGGGGGTCGGCCATGTGGTCGGCCCCCTTACTCGTGTTCGGGGGTGCTCGCGTTCGGCTCGTCGCCTGGCGGCGACATTGCCGCTTTGGGCGCCCACCACCCCGAAGCCTGATTGTGCTGACGGTTCGGGGGTGGAGGGCGCGGGCTGGCTGCTTGGAGCTTTGGGTGCGCGGGTGCTGCTAGGTCCGTGAGGGGAACCCTGAGGGACTCTGATTCCGTGAGGGTTCCCCTCACGGACCTGGGGTCAGGCGTTGGTGCGGAGCAGCTCTACTACTCGTTTTGGTTTGCGGGTGCTGAAGAGCCAGTACGGGGTGGGGTCCGAGGGGTCTGTCAGCGTGATCCGGACTGCGGGGCCTACCCAGCCGCGGTGCATGACGAAGGCGGCGGGGTCGCCGTCGCGGCCAAGGGCGTGGCGTTTGGCGTCTTTTTCCACGACGGTGATTTCGCCGACGTAGCGCAGGGGCAGGTGGGCGTCGCCGAGCCAGAGTTCGGGGTCGTCGCCGCTGGTGATCTTGACTTTCGCCCGGCCGAGCGAGAGCAGCAGCGCGGCCATGACGGGCACGGCGATCGCGAGCGGGATCCACAGGGGGATCGACGGGTAGCCGAGGTGGACTTCGACGCCAAGCAGAATCGCTCCGGCCATCGGCAAGGGCCAGCCCCACCAGGGGAGGTAGAGCCGTTCGGAGTGTGCGACGACGCCCGTCGCGGCGGTGTTCACGCGGTCAGCCACACATCAAGGGTAGTCTCGCCGCCCGTGTCCAGCGTTCAGGTCCTCCTCCAGCGGCTCGACCCCGAAGTCCCGCCGCCCGCCTATGCCCGGCCCGGCGACGCCGGGGCCGATCTCGTCACCACCTCGGATATCGTGCTCGGACCCGGCGAGCGCGGGGTCGTCGGCACCGGGGTCGCGATCGCGCTGCCTTCCGGGTACGCCGGGTTCGTGCACCCTCGCTCGGGGCTCGCGGCGCGCGTCGGATTGTCGGTGGTCAACACCCCCGGCACGATCGACTCGGGCTACCGCGGCGAGATCAAAGTCTGCCTCGTCAATCACGACCCGCGCGAGAAGATCGTGCTGGCGCGCGGCGACCGGATCGCGCAGCTGGTGATCCAGCGCGTGGAGCACGCGGAATTCGTCGAGGTCGCCGAACTCGAGGAGACCGAACGCGGCGCGGGAGGTTACGGCTCGACCGGCGGGCACGCCACACTGGCACCCGGCGCCGGAGACACCGGCGCGGGCACCGGGGAAGGAACGGAACGATAGTGGGGATTTTCGGACGCAAGCGCCGGTCCGGCGACGACGAGACCGGGGGCGTCGCTTCCCAGCGCGGCGAAAGCGCCGAAGCTGACGGCGCCGACGACGCGCTCGAACCCGAGGACCAGCTGTCGGAAACGACCGACGGTCCGTTCGACGCCACCGAAGCGGAGGAAGACGGCATCCCGCGCATCGACCTGGGCTCAGTGCGCGTGCCAGTGCCGGACGGCTCGCAGGTGCAGGTCGAAATGGACCCGGAGGAAGGCGGCGTGCGAGCGGTGCACGTCGTGACGGAGGTCGGGCAGATCACCGTCAGCGCCTACGCGGCCCCGAAATCCGGCGGCCTGTGGCGCGAGGTCAGCAACGAACTGGCCGACCAGCTGCGCGCGGACGGCGCGAAGGTCAACGTGGGCCGAGGCGAATGGGGCATGGAACTGTCCGCGATCGTCGGCGACGTAGCGCTGCGCTTCGTCGGAGTGGACGGCCCGCGCTGGATGCTGCGCGGTGTCATCGCGGGCCCGCAGTCCACCGCTTCGCAGGCCCCCGAAGTGCTGCGCGCGATCGTGCGCAGCACCATCGTCGACCGCGGCAACTCGCCGATGCCGGTGCGCACCCCGCTCCCCATCACGCTGCCGGACGCAGTCGCCCAGCACATCGCCGAGCAGCAGGGCTGACCACAAGTTCCGTGAGGGGGCCCTTGAGCCGTTCGGCGAGCACCGCACCTGGGACCGGGTCACCGGGCAACCGGGAGGAGCGGCGCC
>NZ_JBEXMH010000097.1:0-24875 GCF_040610415.1 Amycolatopsis sp. NPDC004079
CTTGTCAAGGCATCTTTCCCGCCTTGACAAGCACCCCCGAACCGTCAGCACAATCAAGCTTCGGGGTGCCCCACGCAACACTTCTTCCCGCAGCACCCCGCCGAAAACCGAGTAATAGTAAGCACCATGCACCCAGCCCCCGCCGCGCTCCCGCTAGACGGATTCACCATCGTCTCCATCGAACAAGCAGTAGCCGCCCCCTTAGCCACCCGCACCCTGGCCGACCTAGGCGCCCGGGTAATCAAGGTAGAACGAGCAGACGGCGGAGACTTCGCCCGAGAATACGACCACGTAGTCCACGGCACCGGCGCCCACTTCGTCTGGCTGAACCGAGGCAAGGAATCCCTAGCCATAGACCTGAAAACAGCAGAAGGCCGCGACGCAGTACACCACCTGATCGCCCAAGCAGACGTCTTCATCCAAAACCTGGCCCCAGGCGCAGCAGCCCGCCTGGGCTTCAACGCCGCGGACCTCCGGGCCAGCCACCCGGAGCTAATCGCCGTAGACCTCTCCGGCTACGGAACCGGCGGCCCAAGGGAACAACGCAAGGCCTACGACATGCTCGTCCAAGCGGAAGCAGGCCTGATCGGCATCACCGGCACCCCGGAAACCCCGGTGAAAACCGGCATCCCCACCTCCGACATAGCCTCCGGAATGTACTGCGCCCAAGCAGTCCTGGCCGCCCTCCTGCGCCGCGTCCGAACCGGCCAAGGCGCGACAGTGGAAGTGTCGATGCTGGAAGCGACCGTCGAATGGATGGGCTACGCGATGTACAGCCAGATGTACTCCGGCCGCCAGCCCGCGCGCATGGGCCTGAGCCACGCCTCGATCGCCCCCTACGACGCGTACCCGACGAAAGACGGCCAAATGCTGATCGGCGTCCAGAACGACAGCGGCTGGCGAACCCTGGTCACCGCGGTCCTCGAAGCCCCGCAACTTGCCGAAGACCCACGGTTCACCACAAACGTCCTGCGCGTGAAACACCGAGCGGAATGCGACGCGGCAGTAGCCGCCGAAACGGCGCGGTGGTCCACAGTGGACTTGGACGAGCGGTTAGCGAAGGCAGGAATCCCCGCCGCACAAGTGAAACAAGTTGCCGACGTCGTTGCCGACCCGCAGCTGCGCGCCCGCGACCGCTGGCGGACGATCGGCACCGAACACGCGACCGTCGACGCGCTGCTGCCGCCGGTGACGTTCGCGGACGTCGAGGCGCGGATGGGCGACGTCCCGGCGTTCGGCGCGCATACCCGTGCGCTGCTTGAAGAAGCCGGGCTGGACGCGGACGACCTGCTGAACCGGGGGATCGCCGCCGAGTCGCGTTGACAGTTGTATGGTGCATCTCTAGCATGCGGGGACATGCCGGGAGAAGACCGCGACGGCGACGCGCTGGACGCTATCCACCGCGCGATGATCCTGTTTTCCCGCGGGTCCCGGGTCCGCTCGAACGAACTGTACGAGGGGCTCGGGTTCGTGCAGTACACGATGCTGTCCTCGATCGACCTCGCGGACTGCGCGCACGCCGCGGATCTCGCCCAGGAGTACGGGCTCGACCCCTCGACCGTGAGCAGGCAGCTGGCGGAGCTGGAGAACGCCGGGCTGCTGGTGCGCAGTCCGGATCCGCGGCATTCGCGCAGGCAGCGGCTCGAGCTGACCGAGGACGGGCATCGCGCGCTGGCGATTACCCGTGCGGCGCAACGGGAACGGCTCGAGGAGCGGTTGCGGGGCTGGCCGAGTCGGGACGTGGTCGAGTTCGGGCGGTTGCTGACCAGGTTCGTCGAGTCTTAGCCGTCCACAGTGGACGGCGGGCCGGGCGGCTCGGTCAGCCGCGGCGGATCGGGCCCAGTTTCGCGGAGAGGTCCTCGGCGAGATCGGCCGGACGGGGCGGCCCGTCGGCGCGGTCGGTGGCCCAGGCGAGCGCGAGCCGGCTCGGTTCCCAGCCGTCCTCGTCGATCCGGACCAGCTTGAACTCCGGCGGCGAGAACATCCGGCCGATGAACGACGCCGGCGCGTAGGACACGAGGGCGACCAGCCGCCGGTTGAACACCTGCGCGGCCATTTCGAGTTCGCCGCCGCGCCCGCTGACCGCGCGGACGATGTTCCGGACGCCGCGTTTCGCGAGCCGCCGGGTCAGCGCGGCGAGGATGACCGGGTTCGGCCGGGCGAAGTCGATGACCACCTCGCGGTCGCGCAGTTCCTCGATGCGGACGAGGTCGCGGCAGGCGAGCGGATCGTCCGCGCGGACCGCGATCGCGCCCTGGTACTCGGCGACGGTCCGGGCGCGCAGCCGCTGGTCCTCGACGGCGAGGTGGATCAGCCCGAGTTCCAGATGCCCCGACACGAGTTTCGCGGTGACCTCGGCCGCTGACCCGGCCACCTCGAACGTCGCCGGGGAAGCCAGCCCGCCGACCGCGGTTTCGAGGTCTTCGAGGAGATCCGACGGCGCGTACGCGGTGGCCCCGACCCGGATCGGCGTGCCGTCTTCGAGGACTCCCGCCGCGATGTCCTTCAGCCCGTCGACCTGCCGCAGGATCGCCCGCGCCGGGCCGAGAAGCGCT
Source organism: Amycolatopsis sp. NPDC004079 (assembly GCF_040610415.1). Taxonomy (NCBI): domain Bacteria; kingdom Bacillati; phylum Actinomycetota; class Actinomycetes; order Pseudonocardiales; family Pseudonocardiaceae; genus Amycolatopsis; species Amycolatopsis sp. NPDC004079. The sequence goes on from NZ_JBEXMH010000097.1 coordinate 2,556, forward strand.
TCGCCGAGCGGGGTGAGGCGGACCTCGTGGTAGTGCCGTTCGAACAGCGGGCCGCCGAGTTCGCGCTCGAGCAGCTTGATCTGCTTGCTGAGCGGCGGAGGGGTGATCCGCAGCCGGTCCGCCGCGCGCTTGAAGTGGAGCTCGTCGGCGACCGCGACGAAGTATTTGAGCCGGGTGAAGTCGATCTCCATCGTCCAATGTCCAGCGGGGCGGGCGGGTTTCCGGCGATCATACGGCGGGGGAGGGAAGTTCGGCTGGTTGTCGGTGCGCTGCGATGGGGGACGGTGCGCTCGGCGGCACCGGAATCCCGCAAGCGATGAGACCGCCGAGAGGTCACCCCGCGCGAGCGCTCCGCCCGCCGCTCTCCTCCGGAGCCTCCAACACTCCGCGCGCCACAAGCCCAGCCGTCTCCGCGACCCCCAGCCCCAACAACTCCGCCGCGATCTCGAATGTCTGCTCGCCCAGCAACGGTGCCTGCCCCACCGGCGGATCGGCGACGTACGCCGCATGGATCTGCACGTTCTCCAGCACATACGGCTCCTCCGCGTGCGGATGCAGCTCCTCCCGAAACGCGCGCCGCTCCCGATATTGCTCCCATTCCGGCAGGTCAGCCGCCCGCAGCAGGGCCCCGGCGGGAACTCCGGCGGCCTGCAGCAGAGCCATCGCCGCGAACGGGGAATGCCTCGCCGTCCACTCGGTCACTGCCGCGTCGATCCGAGTCCGCGAAGAGGCCCGGCCGGACCGGGTGGCCAAAGCAGGGTCCGCGGCCAGGTCGGGACGGTCCAGCACTGAGCACAGCGCGCCCCAATCCGCGTCGCCGCGGACGGTGACGGCCAGCCAGTCGTCGTCGCCAGCGGTCGGGAAGACGCCCCACGGCGCGTCGTGCGCGGGGCCAGCCAAACAATGTCCGCGGCGGGCCAGGTCTTCGGCGGCGATCCGGTCCGCGAAATGGCTCAGCATCACCTCGGACTGCGCGACGCTCACCGCCCCGCCCTCCGCGGTGCGTTCGCGTCGGACGAGCAGCGCCAGCGCGGCCAGCGCGCCGATCCGGGCGCACACGTGGTCGGGATAGACGGTGACGGCGTCACTGAACGTGCCTGGCTCGCCCGGGTAGATCCACTCGCTGGTGAGTCCGGTCGCGGCGCGCACGAGCGGGCCGTAGCCGAGGCGTTGGGCCCACGGGCCGGTCGGGCCGAACGCGGAGCTGTCCACGACGACAATCCCGGGATTGACCTCGGACAAAGCCGCCCGGTCGAGGCCGAGCGAGGCGATGACGCCGGGTTTGAAGTTGGTCAGCACGACGTCCGACTGCGCGACCAGCCGCCGTACCAGCGCCTGGCCTTCGGGATCCCGCAGGTTGACGCCGATGGCGCGTTTGTTGCGGTGCCCGGCGGCAAATCCGTGCGACATCGGGCCCGGCAGCGCGGCGCGGGAACCGTCGGGGAAGGCGGAGTTCTCGATCTTGATGACGTCCGCGCCGAGGTCGCCGAAGAGCCGTCCGGTATCGCCGCCGACCACGATCACGCCGAGGTCCAGGACCCGGATTCCTTCCAGCGGACGCCCTTCGCCGCGACGGGGGCGAGCGGCCAGGATCTGCGCGGTAGCGACTCGCGCGCCGCTGTCTGGACCGGCGACGGCGCGGTGTCCGTCGATTTCGGTGATTCCGGCCGGGACCGGCGCGATCAGGCCGGGCGACAGTTCGGTGTCGCGGAAGAAGCCGCGGGCGGTGAGTTGGTCGGTGTGCAGGGCTTCGGCGAGGGTGAGCACTGCGGCAGTCGGCACGCCGTGGCGCTGGCCTTCGCACTCCAGTTCGGAGCGGGTGCGGTCGGCGAAAAAGCGGCCGATCGCGGGCAGGAGGTCCGGTGCCGCATAGCGTTCGCGCACCTGGTCGTACTTCGGGTCGGCGAATTCGGCCGGGCTGCCCATCCATTCGAACATCCCGCGCCACTGCCTCCGCGACAGCAGACAGATCCGGATATACCCGTCCTGGCAAGGGAAAATCGGGTACCGGTGGCGTTCTTCGGTGCGTCCGCGCGGAAGGTCGCTCAACGGAACCCCGGCGGCGGCGCTGCCGACCATGCCGAACGCCGGGTCCAGCGCTTGCATCGCGCCGTCGAGGACGGAGAAGTCGATGCGGTCGCCGCGTCCGGTGCGCAGCCGGTCGAGGTACAGGCTCACCGCCTGGAACGCGGCTTGCGCGGCGGCGACGTGGTACGGCAGCTCGCCGGGCGGCAGCAGCGGCGCTCGGCCGGGGATGCCGGACCGGGAGAGTTCGCCGGTCAGCGCGTGGAACACCGGTGTGGTGGCTTGCCAGTGCCGCCGGGTCGTGGCGCGGCCGAAGTCGCTGATCGACAGGACGACCAGCTCGGGATGCCGGGTGCGCAGGCGGGGGACGTCGAGGAGTTCTTCGGCGGGCGAACCCGGCGGAGTGGTCTCGATCAGCAGGTCGGCGTCGGCCAGCAGCTGTTCCCAGCCGTGCGAGCCGGGTTCGGCGGTGGCGTGGGCGAAGCCGTGCCGGTCGATGGCGGTGCCGATCGCGACGCCGTCGACGACCGGGCCGGTGGTGCGTTCGTCGGTGACGCCGGGCAGGACGACCCGGGTGACGCGCGCGCCGAGATCGGCCAGCAGCCGTCCGGTCGCGGTCATCGGGCCGGAGGACAGATCGAGCACGCGGACCCCGGACAGCGGCGGGTCGTAGGTCTCGGACAAGGGAACCAGCCTCCTCGGGGATCAGCTGCGGCGGACGGAGCGGAAGGGGAGGTCGCGGTCGATCTCGGGTTCCTTGGGCAGGCCGAGGACGCGTTCGGCGATGATCGTGCGCTGGATCTGGTCGGTGCCGCCGCCGATGGACGTGAAGAACGCGTTGAGCGCCAGGAAGTTCACGTCGTCGGCGACCGGGTTCCCGTCCCCGGCGAGCAGCGTTTCCGGACCGGCGATGTCGGTGCGCAACCGTCCTTCGGCGTGCAGAATGCCGGACATCGCAAGCTTTCCCAGCGACATCACCGAACTCGACGTGCCCTGTTCGGCCGCGGCCTTCGCTCGGGCGTTGTTCAACGCGTTCAGCTCGCGCAACGCGAGCACGGTGGCCAGGTTGTCGCGGATGACCGGATCGGCGAGCCGGTCGCGTTCCCGGGCCAGCTCGACGAGGTTGTCGGCGATCGATCCGTGCCGCGACGCCCGCGCGCCGTCGCCCATGATGGAGCGTTCGTACGCCAGCGCGGTTTGCAACACGCGCCAGCCCTTGCCCTCTTCGCCGACCAGGTAGTCCGCCGGGATCTCGACGTCGGTCAGGAACACCTCGTTGAAGTGCGCTTCCCCGGTGATCTGCACCAGCGGCCGGATGTCGACGCCGGGCTGGTGCATCGGCACGACGAAGTAGCTGAGGCCCTTGTGCTTCGGGACATCCCAGTCGGTGCGCGCGATCAGCAGCGCGTAATCCGCGGTTTTCGCGCCGGACGTCCAGACTTTCTGGCCGTTGACGATCCAGCGGTCGCCGTCGCGGACCGCGGTGGTGCGGACTCCGGCGAGGTCGGATCCCGCGCCGGGTTCGCTGTAGAACAGGCAGGTCCGGGAGCGCTCGGTGAGGACGTCGTGCAGCAGGTCGTTCTTGAGTTCCTCGGTGCCGAACGCGAGGACGGTGTTGGCGGGGATGCTGTATTTGTCCTGGCGTGCGCCGGGTGCGTTTGCGGTGTCGAACTCGGCGGCGATGACGTCGGCCAGCTCAGCCGGGTAGCCGCGGCCGAACCATTCGCCCGGCCAGGTCGGCACGGCGTATCCGGCGGCGACGACTTTTTCCAGCCACGCAATGCGTTCCGGCGTGGTGCTCCAGCGATCCTCGGCCGGGGCGAGCCCGGTCCACTCCGCGGCGAGCCACGCGCGGACTTCCTCGCGGAGCTGGTCCGCGCTGGGGAGGGTGGTGGTCATGAGTCAGGCCCCCTTCGAGACGAGGTAACGCTCCCGGTGCAGCCGCGAGCCGCCGAACAGCTGCGCGCCGGAGCGGGCGCGGCGCAGGTACAGGTGCGCCGGGTGTTCCCAGGTGAAGCCGATTCCGCCGTGCATCTGGATCGCTGACAGGGCAACGGTTTCGTACGCTTCCGCGCAGGCGAACCCGGCGAGCGCGATCGCGCCGGGGCTGCCGTCGGCCGCGGCGTGCCGGGCGGCGGAGGTCGCGGATTCGACGTCCAGCAGGCGGTCCGCGGCGAGGTGCTTCATCGCCTGGAAACTGCCGATCGCGCGGCCGAACTGCACGCGGGTCTTGAGATAGTCGACGGTCGTCTCAAAGATCTTGCGAGCGCCGCCCGCTTGTTCTCCGGCGAGTGCGATCACGCTGAGATCCAAGGCTTTCCGTACAGCTTCCCAACCTGCGGTACCGACTCGCCGCGCCGGGGTATCAGCGAAGGTGAATTGAGATAGCCGTACGGTCGGGTCGAATACCTCCGCCGCCGTGCGGGTGAAGCCGGACGCGTCGGGGGAGACCTCGAAGACGCCGATGTCGTCGCCAGCGCGAGCCACTACGAGAATGACGTCGGCGAGCTGGCCCCAGGTGACGTAGGAAGCGGTCCCGGTGAGAGTTCCGTTCGCTTGTACCGCAATGCTTTCGGGCGTCCAGGTGCCATTGATGGCGACAGTCCCGATCGAAGAACCGTCGGCGAGCGCGGGCAGCAGACGGCGTTTGTCCTCTTCGGACCCGGCTGCGTCGATGAGCGTCGCGGTCAGCACCGAGCTGGACAGGAACGGCGACGGCAGCAGCGCCGCTCCGATCTCCTCCGACACCGCTTCGAGTTCTTCCGCACCCAGCCCGACTCCGCCGTATTCGGTCGCGATCAGCAGGCCGGGCAATCCCAGCTCAGCCAGCTGTTTCCACAGTTCGGGGTCGTAGCCGGACTCGGTCGCCATCACGCGGCGTACGTCCGCCTCCGTGCAGCGGTCCGCGAGCAGGTCGCGCACCGCCTCCCGCAGCTGTTCGGTTTCCGCGGCGCTGATCGCCATCGCCGGACCGCCTTTCCCGTCGTCGGGTCCCGATTCCCATGCTGGGCGGGGAAAACGGCGATGTACATCACGGATTCCGACACCGGCAGGTTTCCGGAAGGGACATCGGCGCACGTGTCGCGGGCGCTCATCTGCCGGTGTCCCGACCGGTCGTTTACGCCGCGTCAGCGGGATGCGAACGTGGAGGGGCGACCACCGGTCGGGAACGGAGTGCGACGAGATGACGAGCAGGCGGGAGACCCCGGCGCGCCGGAGGGCGGCAATCGCCGGCCTCGGGCTCACTGAGCTGGGAAAAGTCTACGGTCCGAGCGCGCGGCAGTTCGCCGCGCAGGCGGTGCGGCGAGCGGCGGACGACGCCGGGATCGGGCTGTCCGACATCGACGGGCTGCTGGTGTCCGCCGGAACGACGCCCGGAGTGGACCTGAGCCTGCAAGTCGACTTAGGACTGCGGGACCTGCGGCTTTTCACTCAAATGCAGGCGTTCGGCTCGACGGCGGGCGCGATGGTGCAGTACGCGGCGATGGCCGTCGAAGCGGGCATGGCGGACACTGTCGCCTGCGTGTTCGCGGACGCGCCGCTGCGGCAGGGCAAGGCGACCGGCGCGGCCTACGGCGGCCGGCGCACGACCCCGACCGGCTGGGGAAGCCTGCTGGGCTCCAGCGGTTTCGCCGGACCGAATTCGTTCTACGCCCTCGCCGCGCGACGGCACATGAAGACTTACGGCACCACGAGCGAACAACTCGGCGCGATCGCGGTCGCCCAGCGCGCGTGGGCGGCGAAGAACCCGCTGGCGCAGCTGCGGGAGCCGATCACCCTGGCCGACCATCAAGCGTCCCGGTTCATCGCGGAACCGTTCCACCTGCTGGACTGCTGCCTGGTGTCGAACGGCGGCGCGGCGGTGATCGTGACTTCCGCGGAGCGCGCGGCTTCTCTGGCCCAGCCTGCCGTCCAGGTGCTCGGCTGGGGCCAGGCGCACCCCGGGAACTCCTTCCGCCGCAACGACAATCTCGGCCTCGTGAGCGGTGCGGCACAGTCCGGCCCGGCGGCGATGGAGATGGCCGGAGTGACCATCGAGGACATCGACGTCGCCGAAATCTACGACTGCTACACCTTCACCGCGCTGCTCACCCTGGAGGACTACGGGTTCTGCGGCAAGGGCGAAGGCGGCGAGTTCGTCGCGACGCCGGGCATGCTCGGCCCGGACGGCAAGCTCGCGGTGAACACCGGCGGCGGCCAGCTGTCGTCGTACTACCTGTGGGGCATGACGCCGCTGTCCGAGGCGATCATCCAGGCGCGCGGCCAGGGCGGCGAACGCCAGGTGCCGAAGCACGACACCGTGCTGGTCTCCGGCAACGGCGGCATCCTGGACCACCACAGCACGCTCGTGCTCGGAACGGAGGGATGACAGTGCGGATCAACCCAGTCGCCCGCGACGACGAGTCCGCGGCGTTCTTCGACGGCACCGCGATCGGCGAGTTCCGGCTGTTGCGGCGGCGCGGCACCGGCGAGTACCTCGACCCGCGCACGGTCCCGGACCCCGACGAGGATCTGGAGTGGACGGCCGCCGCCGGAACCGGCACGGTGGTGTCGTGGTCGGTGGTGCACAAGCGGGCGCGCGACGGCGGCGAGCCGGAGCGCGTGGTCGTCGGCATCGTGGAGCTGGCCGAGGGACCGTGGTGGTGGTGCCGGCTCGACGCCGACCCGGACGCGGACCTCTGGCAGCTGCCGGTGCGGGCAGTGTTCGTGCCCTCCGGTCCCGACCCTGACCACGAGAAGGTGCCGGTCTTCGCACCGGCGGAGGAGGCAGACCATGCCCGATGACGCTCCGGCCGCGCTCGTCGACCAGCGCGGACACGTCCTGGTCGTCACGCTCAACCGGCCGCACGCGATGAACGCGGTCAACGCGGAGCTGAGCGAACTCGTCGGCACCGCGCTGGAACGGGCCGAGCAGGATCCGGAAACGCGCGTCGTCGTGCTGACCGGCGCGGGGGAGCGGGCGTTCTGCGCCGGAGCCGACCTGAAAGCCGTGTCGCGCGGCGAGTCGCTCGCCGCGCGGGGCAACGAGCAATGGGGTTTCGCCGGATACGCGCGGCACCCGATCTCGAAGCCGACGATCGCCGCGGTGAACGGATTCGCCCTCGGCGGCGGCACCGAACTCGCTCTGGCCAGCGACCTGGTGGTGGCGGCCGAATCGGCGAAATTCGGGCTGCCCGAGGTGAAGCGCGGCCTCTTCGCCGCCGCCGGCGGCGTGTTCCGGCTGCCGAGGCAGATCCCGCAGAAGATCGCCATGGAGATGATGTTCACCGGCGAACCGCTGGACGCCGCCCGCGCGGCGACGCTGGGGCTGGTGAACCACGTGGTCCCGGACGCCGACGTGCTGACTGAAGCGCTGGCGCTGGCGGAGAAGATCGCCGCCAACGCGCCGTTGGCGGTGCAGGCCAGCAAACGTGTCGCACTGGGCATTGTGGACGGTGCTATCTCCGCCGAGGACAACGCGTGGGACAACACCCGCGAGAACGCTGTCGGAGTCATGACGAGCGAGGACGTCCGCGAGGGGACGCTGGCGTTCGTCGAGAAGCGCGCGCCGGTTTGGCAGGCCAAGTAAGCGTTCTGTACTCGGAAAAACGCGCTCTGTTCGCATCGGGCACGTGAACGTCCGTGAAGGGCTCCTTGAGGGAATCAGATTCCTTCAAGGAGCCCTTCACGGACATCGGGCAACGCCGCCCCGCGGGTGCGGGGATCGTGGCAGACTCGGCAGATGCGCGGGTGGGGGGCGACGCCGTGGACGCGGGCGCCGAAAACGGGGTGGCGGCAACCAGCGGTCGTAGTGGCCGCGATCGCGGCGGCGGTGCTCGTCGCGCTGCCCGCCGCGGCGGTGGCGTTGTTCCTCTCTTCAGCCGGGAACGCGACGCTGCACGACCAGATGAACCGGGCGTGCCAGTGGGCGGTCGGCGCGGAATGGACCGGCGGGCTGCCGATGTCGCGGCCATACCCCGAAGACACCGGACCGGCCGGGAAGGCGCTCTACGACGCCCGGCTCACGGCCGCCCGCGACGCGGCTCGTCAGGTGCCGCGGCTGTCCGGCGTGCAGTCGACGCTGACCAGCAGCGCGAAGGTCAACCCGGCCCGGCCGGGCTCGCCGAATCCGGAACAGTCCGCGACGTGGCTGGTCTACCAGGACGATTTCGCGGCACACCTGCAGGTCCTGGAGGGCGGCAAAGGCCAGGGGATCTGGGTGTCGAGCCAGTTCGCGCAGGCGCGCGGGCTGCACGCGGGCGACCAGGTCGTGATCCAGGGCGGCTGGGCGCCGAGGACGGGCGTGCCGCCGGGCGCGCCGGTGGCGACGATGCCGGTCGCCGCGGTGTACCGGGACCTGCGCGAGCTGCCTGACCAGCCGTTCTGGTGCCATCTGCAGTCGCTGTACCGGCCGAACCCGCTGAGCGAGGCTCCGGTGTTCCCGGTGGCGTTCGTGTCGCGGGACGCGCTGTTCGGGCTGACCCCGGCGGCGTCGGGCGTCGGCAGTTCCCTCGAGGCCTCGGTCGACCAGGACGGGCTGACCACGGAGAACGCGCCTGCCACCATCGCTGGCCTCGAACAGGTGAGGGCGCGGACGGAGAATCAGCCAGACCTGTTCGCGCAGCGCGGCCGGATGCAGTTCACTTCGTCGCTGCGCGGCATCGCCGACCGGGCTGACCAGGTCGAATCCTCGCTCGCCGCGACGGTCGTGCCGATCGGCGTCGCCGGGTCGCTGACCGGGCTGGTCATCTCGGTGACAGTCGGGTCGTTCTGGGTCGAACGCCGCCGGGCGGAGCTGGCGGTGCTGTCCGCGCGCGGGGCCGGGCCGGGCGCACTCGCCGGAAAAGCGTTGCTGGAGCTCGGTTCTATCGCGCTGCTCGGCACTGTCGGCGGCTGGTTCGCCGCGCGCGGGCTGGTCAGCGCGCTGGGGCCGAGTCCGCTGGTGACGCCGTCCGCGCTCAGGTATTCGATCGGCGGCGCGGCGGTCGCGTTCCTGGCGACGCTCGCCGGGATCGCCGGTTCGGTCGTCCTCCGCACGCGGGCGATGTTCGACGCGCGAACCTCGCGGATCCGGCACCTGCCGTGGGAAATCCTGCCGTTGGTCGCCGCCGTGGTCTGCTACTTCGCGCTCGGCGACGGCACGCAGACCGGGCTCGGCCAGGCCGGTTCGGTCGCGCGGATCCCGCCGCGGCTGATCGTCGTGCCGCTGTTGCTGGTGCTGGGATTGGCGATGCTGGTGACCCGGGTCGTGCGGCTGACGTTGCCCCGGATACGCGCGGTACGGCGAGAACGGGCAGTGGCGTTCCTGGCCTGGCGACGGCTTGCTTCGGCACCCGCCGCGGCAGCCGTGCTGGTCGGGGCGACCGCGGTCCCGGTTGCGCTCTCGATTTTCGCCACCACGGTCACCGGATCCGTGCAGCGCACACTCGACGACGAGGGTCAGCTCGTGGTCGGCTCGGACGTCGTCGTGCATCTGACCGGTCCCGCCGAGATCCCGCCCGGCCTCAGTGGACAGTCCACATTGGTCGATCGCTACGACTCCGCGTACCTGGGCAGCAAGACGGTGAACGTGCTCGGCGTCGACCCGGCGACCTTCGGCTCCGCCGCGTTCTGGGACGACCGCCTCAGCGGACCGACGCTGTCGGAGCTGCTCGACCAGATGTCCGGCGACACCCCCGTCGGCGTCATCGCCGGAGTCCCGGACGCGCCCGAGCAGGCGACGCTCAGCATCGGGGGCAAGGACCTGCCGCTGCGCGTCGTCACGGTGGCGCAGTTGCCTGGGAAGAGCGCCGGGTTCCCGGAATTGCTGCTGCGCGAGGACATTCTCGCCAAGTTCGCCGGAGAGAGCGTGCACCGCGAGCTGTGGGCGCGCGGCGATCCGGCGCAGGTGCTGCCGGAATTGGGCAAGGCCGGGGTTCCGTCCGGGACGGTGAGCCGCGCGACCGACGTCACCGCGCACGGCGTCTACGGCGGAGTCACTTACACCTTCGCGTTTCTGACCGCAGTGTCCGCTTTGGTCGGTGTGGTTGTCCTAGTTGGACTCTTGCTGTACCTCAACGCCCGGGCACGCGCCCGGCGCGGGGCGTACGTGCTGCTGCGCCGGATGGGGATCACCTCGGCCGCGCATTGGCGGGCGCTCGCCTACGAGGTCGGCGGGCTGCTGGCGGCCGGATTCGCTTTGGGCGTCGGGTTCGCGGCCATCGCGGTCTCGGTAACTTACGAGGGCTACGACCTCGATCCGTCGACGCCGCCGGGCACCGTGATCCCGGTGCCGTGGGGGCCGGGCGGGCAGTTGCTGCTCGCGGCGGTGGTCGTCGCGCTTGGCGTTACTTATGCGGCCCAGCGTGCGGCTGCGCGGGCGTTGCCTTCGGAGGTGCTGCGTGACACTGCCTGATGCTGTTCGGGGTACTGGATTGACCCACAGCTATCGCACGGCCGGTCGCTCGCTGACCGCCTTGCACGAGGTGTCGATCGGTGCCGCGCGCGGCCGGATTACCGCGCTGGTCGGGCCTTCCGGCTCGGGCAAATCGACCCTGCTGCGGTTGCTGGCTTGCCTGGAACGACCGGACGAGGGCCGGGTCGAGGTCGGCGGGACGGACGTCACCGCGTTGTCCGCGCGAGCACGCCGGGCTGTTCGGCGGCGGCGGATCGGTTACGTGTTCCAGAATCCCGTCGACAATCTGCTGGATTACCTGACAGTGCAAGAACATCTGGAGCTCGCCGCGAAAATGCGCGGCACCGGCCTTTCCCTGTCCTTGCTCGAACGGCTGGGCTTGGACGACCGCCGCGGCCACCGCCCACACCAGCTCTCCGGTGGCGAACAGCAACGAACCGCGCTCGCCTTCGCGGCTGTCGGCGATCCGGACGCGGTGCTGGCGGACGAACCGACCGCGCAACTGGACCGCTCGTCGGCCGGACTGGTGGCGGAGGCGTTCCGCGCTTTGGCTGAGGCAGGGCAGACCGTCGTGGTCGCGACGCACGACCCCGTACTGGCGGAAGCGGCGGACGACGTGGTGGAACTCGTGGACGGGAGGGTTCGATGAGCGCCTTGCTCAGCCTGTCGGACGTCAGCCGATCGCACGGCGGGATGCCGGTGCTGCGGCACACGAGCCTGGCCCTGATGCCGGGCGAGCTGGTCGCGTTGACCGGTCCGTCCGGCTCGGGAAAGAGCACCTTGCTGATGATCGCGGGCGGCTGGGACGCGCCGGATAGCGGGACGGTCACTGCGCACCCACCGATGCCGGACGCGCCAGTTTCGGAACAGCCGTGGCATGCGCTGGCTTTCGTGCCGCAGTCGATCGCGCTGTTCGAGGAGTTGACGGTCGCCGACAACCTCGCTTTCGCCGCGCGGACCGCGGTGGAGCCGCCGGATCAGTCGAAGCTGCTGGAAACCCTGGACCTCGCGAAGCTGGCCGACCGATTGCCGAGCGAGGTCTCGCGCGGGGAACAGCAACGGGGCGCGGTGGCACGGGCGCTGGCGTCAGGCCCGTTGGTGCTGCTCGCGGACGAGCCGACGTCGCACCAGGATCGGGCGCACGCGGAGATGGTGCTGACGGCGTTGCGCCAGGCAGCGGATCGCGGGACGGCGGTGCTGGTGGCGTCCCACGATCCGCTGCTGGCCGAGCACGCGGACCGCATCGTCGCGGTGGGCGAGTGATCAGTCCACCTCGCGTGAGTCCGTGAGGGGACCCCCGAGGGAATCAGAGTCCCTGAGGGTTCCCCTCACGCACTTGAAGAGCCGGCGGGAGGCGGCGAGTGAGTCAGTCCACTTTGGACGGATGCCGCGCGAGGGCGGTCACCTGGATGTCCATGTACGGGAACAGCGGCAGGTTCGACAGGATCTGGTGCAGCTCGTCGTGGTCGGCGACGTCCAGCACCGAGTAGTTCGCGTACTCGCCCGCGATCCGCCAGATGTGCGGCCATTTCCCGCTGCGCTGCAGCTGCTGGCTGTACTCCTTCTCGCGCGCGATGAGGGCGTCGCGGACCGCCGGGTCCAGGTCCGGGGGAAGGCGGACGTCCATCCGCACGTGGTAAAGCATGAGTCTCCTGCCGAATCAGAGGGCGGAATCAGAGGGCCGGGTCGAGGACGAAGTTGTACTCGATGGTCTCGCCGTCGCCGGACGGCTGAGGGGCGAGCAGCAGTTCCGGCTTCACCGCGGACGCGATGTCGTCGTCGTTGTGCTCGTCGCCCGGGAAGTACAGCTGCGCGGTGAGCAGTTCGTGGCCCGGTGCGGACACCTTGACGTGCAGGTGCGCCGGACGCCAGGCGTGCCAGCCCGCCGCCGCGATCAGTTTGCCGCACGCGCCGTCGGTCGGGATCTGGTACGGCGCGGGGCGCACGGTGTGGATTTCGAAGCGGCCTTCGTCGTCGGTGGTGAAGGTGCCGCGCAGGTTCCACTCCGGGATGTCCGGCGCGAACTGCGAGTACAGCCCGTCCGCGTCCGCGTGCCACAGTTCGACCTTCGCACCGCCCAGCGCCGCGCCGGTGGTCGAGGTGACCTGCCCGGTCCAGGTGAGCGCGGTGCCCGGCTCGTTGTCCCGCGTCGGGATCGAACCGCGCGCGCCCTGTTCGGGGGCGTCCGGGACGTAGTAGGGGCCCTCGATGGTGCCCTTGTTGCCCTGCCGGTGCTCGGTGGCGACGTCCTCGACGACGTGCTCGACCCAGACGTCCAGGAACAGCGGCCATTCGCCGTCCTCGCCGACGCTGATGAGCCACGACTTGAGCGCGTTGTACTCCTCGTAGGTCACCTTGTGCTTGCGGATCGTCGCGTGCACGGCCTCGAGCACCTCGCGGGCGAGCAGGCTGACCCGTTCGGGCGGGGTGCCCGCGACGCCGGAGAACTTGTCGCTCTTGAACCGTTCGGTGGCGTTGGCTCCGGACGCGGCGGCGGTGGGGGAATGCGTGGCAGTCATGAATCCTCCTTGATCCATCGGGGGTTTCCGGCTCAGCGGTCTTGCCGGTAGTGCCGGAGCTTGCCGGGGTCGAGTGCGGCGCCGAGGCCGGCGCCGGGGCGGATGACCAGTTCGCCGTCCGCGATGCACAGCGGTTCGGCGAGCAGGTCGTCGGTCATGTCCAGGAAGTTGGACAGTTCGCCGGGGCGGCGCGACGTCAGCTCGTACGCCGATCCGAACGCGACAGTGCACAGTGAACCGAGCTGGCCGTCGATCTGGTTGCCCATCACCACTTCCAGCCCGAGGCCGTCCGCGAGATGGTGCGTGCGCTGCGAACGCGTGAAGCCGGTGCGGGCGGTCTTGATGCTGATCGCGGTGGCCGATCCGGAGAGGATCTCGCGGGTCACGTCGGCCGGGGTCACCGCGGATTCGTCGGCGATGAACGGAATGTCCACACGGGACACCAGCCAGCGGCGGCCGAGCACGTCGTCGGCGGGGCACAGCTCCTCGGCGAACAGCAGGTCGAGGTCGGCCATTTCCCGCATCGCGCGGGCGGATTCCGCGGCGGTCCAGCCCCGGTTGCCGTCCACGTACAGGTCGACCTCGGCGCCGAACCGTTCCCGCAGCGCGCGAACCACCGCGGTGTCAAGGGAAACCGGACGGCGGCCGACCTTCACCTTGAACGTCGTGATTCCGTAGCTGTCGCGAATCCGCTCCGCCTCGGCGACCATCGCGGCGGGCTCGTCGAAGCCGAGCATGTGCGAGACCTTCATGCGGTCGGTGTAGCCGCCGAGCAATTCGGTGACCGAGACGTCGAGGCTTTGCCCCAGCGCGTCCCAGATCGCCATGTCCAAAGCGGACTTCGCGGCCGGATTGCCGACGGTGCGGGAAAGCCGGGCGTGCACCGTCTCGCGTTCGAGCAGGCTGAGACCCACTACCTGCGGGGCGAACACCGTCTCCAGCACGGCCACGATCCCGGCTTGGGTCTCGCCGTAGGTGAACGGCCGCGGCGGCGCCTCGGCGACGCCGACCACGCCGTCGTCGGTGTGCACACGGACCAGCACGTGCTCGGCCGTGTGCACCTCGCCGGACGCGAAACGCAGCGGTTTGCGGTAGGGGATGGCGAACGGGATCGCCTCCACCCGGGTGATCTTCATCGTGTCCTCCCTGACACGGGCACTTCGACGGGGAACAGCTCGCCGAGCGCGTCGAGCACGGCCGGGACCAGTGCCGAGGCCCGGTCGCGGTGCCAGGCGAGCGCGAGCTGGACGGTGGCGGCGCCGGCGAGGTCGCGGAACACGACCCCGGCCAGCGGCAGCGCCCGCGCGGACGCGGGGACGACGCCGACGCCGAGACCACCGGCGACCAGGGCGAGCAGCACCGCGGTACCGGCGGCCTCGTGCTCGCGTTGCGGGGTGAATCCGGCGTCGCGGCAGCTGCGCAGCACCGCTTCGTTGACGACGGAGTAGCTGGCTGGGTAGGTGACGAAGGCTTCGGCGCGCAGATCGCTCATCGCCACGACCGGTTCCACCGCGAGCCGGTGGTCGGCCGGGACGGCGAGCACGAGCGGCTCGGTCTCGATGACGTGCAGGTCGAGGTCGCCGCCGGTGACCGGCGGACGCAGCACGCCGATGTCGAGCGTGCCGTCGCGCAGCTGTTCGCACTGCTCGCCGGTGAGCAGGTCGGCGTGCACTTCGAGTTCGACCTCGGGCAGCCGGTGCTGCAGCGCGCGGGCGACCCGCGGCAGGTGCGAGAGCGCGGCGGTGCCGGTGAAGCCGATCCGGGCGAGCCCGCGACGGCCGTCGGCGATGCGCCGGGCTCCGCGCGCACCCGCCTCGACGGCGTCCAGGATCCGCTGGGCCTCGGCGAGGAAGAACCGGCCGGCCGGGGTGACCTGCACCTGCCGCGTCGTGCGGCTGAGCAGCGCGACGCCCAGCTCGTCCTCCAGCTGCCGGATCGCGTGCGAAAGCGCGGGCTGGGCGAGGTGCAGTCGTTCGGCGGCGCGGCCGAAGTGGCAGGTCTCGGCGACGGCGGCGAAGTACCGCAGGTGGCGCAGTTCCATCGGGCTGCCTCCTCACCGGCTCCTCGTCTCGCTCACCGTAAGTTCCGGCATTGAGTGAAGACAAGGAGCAGTTTGCGTGCGATTGATAAACAGAATCGAATAATCACACCCTAGGTCAGGACTGGGTCTTGCCCTGGTGTGACCGCGGGCACGGGGTGGCACAGTGCGGGAAACGCCCTGCTGGGGAGCCGATCAGTGCAGATCAGAGGCCCGTTGGAGGAGTCATGACCGAGATGCTGGACCACGCCGCTTCCGTAGTCGCGGACGCGGTGGTGGAGGACCCGGAGGCGGGCGTCTACCGCGCGAACCGCCGGATCTTCACCGACGAGGAGATCTTCGAACTCGAGATGAAGCACATCTTCGAGGGCAACTGGATCTACCTCGCGCACGAGAGCCAGCTGCCGAACCCGGGCGACTACTTCACCACCACCATCGGCCGTCAGCCCGTCGTCATCACCCGCGACAAGGCCGGCGAGCTGCACTGCCTGATCAATGCCTGCGCGCACCGCGGCGCGATGATCTGCCGGCGCAAACGCGACAACCGGCCCACCCTGACCTGCCCGTTCCACGGCTGGACCTTCCGCAACGACGGCAAGCTGCTGAAGGTCAAGGACCCGGACGGCGCGGGTTACCCGGAGTCGTTCGACACCGGCGGCTCGCACGACCTGACGAAGGTCGCCCGGTTCGAGTCCTACCGCGGGTTCCTGTTCGGCAGCCTCAATCCGGACGTGCTGCCGCTGACCGAGCACCTCGGCGACGCCACGAAGGTGATCGACATGCTCGTGGACCAGTCGCCGGACGGGCTCGAGGTGCTGCGCGGCGCGTCCACGTATACCTACGACGGCAACTGGAAAGTTCAGGCGGAGAACGGCGCGGACGGCTATCACGTCACCGCGACGCACTGGAATTACGCGGCCACCACGGCCCGGCGCAACACCGGTGAATCGGCCAATGACACGAAGACCCTCGACGCCGGTTCGTGGGGCAAGTCCGGCGGCGGCTACTGGTCGTTCCCGCACGGGCACCTGTGCCTGTGGACCTGGGCGGGCAATCCGCAGGACCGGCCGCTGTGGCCGCGGATGGCGGAGCTGAAGGAGAAATACGGCGACGCCAAGGGCGAGTTCATGGTGCGCGGGTCCCGGAACCTGTGCGTGTATCCCAACGTGTACCTGATGGACCAGTTCTCGACGCAGATCCGGCATTTCCGGCCGATCGCGCCGGACAAGACCGAGGTCACCATCTATTGCATCGCGCCGAAGGGCGAAAGCGCCGAATCGCGGGCGTGGCGGATCCGGCAGTACGAGGACTTCTTCAACGCTTCGGGCATGGCGACGCCGGACGACCTGGAGGAATTCCGGTCCTGCCAGCTCACTTTCCGGGCGACGGCCGCACCGTGGAACGACATGAGCCGCGGCGCGCGGCATTGGCTCACCGGGCCGGACGAGGTCGCGTCGTCGCTCGGGCTCGACGGTGTTGTGTCGGCGGGGCAGAAGAACGAGGACGAGGGTCTTTATCCGGTGCAGCACGGGTATTGGCAGGAAACCATGCGCGCGGCGATCGCCCGCGAGCAGGCTGTTCGAGGAGAGACCCGATGACCGCCGCCGCCGAGAAGACCATCACCCAGCACGACGTCGAGCAGTTCCTTTACCGCGAGGCGCGGTACCTGGATGACCGCGAGTTCGAGAAGTGGCTGGAATGCTACGCCGACGACGTCGTGTACTGGATGCCTTCCTGGGGCGACGACGATCTGCTCACCGAGGACCCTCAGCGCGATATTTCGCTGATCTACTACCCGAACAAGGGCGGGCTCGAGGACCGGGTGTTCCGGATCCGCACCGAACGGTCGAGCGCGACGTCTCTTCCGGAACCGCGGACCAGTCACAACATCTCGAATGTCGAGCTGATCGAGCGGCACGGCGATCTCGTGGACGTGCGGTTCAACTGGCACACGATGTACTTCCGGTACCACACGGTCGATCCGTATTACGGGACCTCGTTCTACACCGTCGATTTCTCCGGGCCGTCGCCGTTGATCCGGCGGAAGACCGTGGTGCTCAAGAATGATTACATCCACCACGTCGTCGACGTGTACCACTTCTGAGCGGAGGCGGTCATGAACCACCGGATCGCTCTGTCCTTTGAGGACGGTGTCACTCGCTTCGTCACGTGCGCGCCGGACCAGACTGTCGCGGACGCGTCGTACCGGCAGCGCATCAACATTCCGCTCGACTGCCGCGACGGTGCGTGCGGAACGTGCAAGGCGTTCTGCGAATCGGGGGAGTACGAGGGCGGTTCCTATCTCGAAGACGCCCTGAGCACTGACGAGGCCGATCGCGGGTATGTGCTGCCGTGCAGCATGAAGCCGAAGTCCGATCTGGTGTTGCAGATCGCGAGTACGTCGGCGGTCGCGAAGACTCAGGCTGCGGAGCATCACGGCACTCTTGTTGCGCTGGAACGGCTTTCGCCGACGACGATGTCGCTCGCGGTGGAAATCCGTGATCGGGACCGGCTAGCGTTTCTGCCCGGGCAGTACGTGAACATCACTGTGCCGGGCACCGAGGTGACGCGGTCGTATTCGTTCAGCAACGCGCCTGAGGACGACCGGCTGACTTTCCTGGTGAAGCTCTCGCCGGGCGGGGTCATGTCGGATTACCTGACTGGACGGGCGAAATCCGGCGACGAGCTGACGTTCACCGGCCCGCACGGAAGCTTCTTCCTGCGCGAGACGGACCGGCCGGTGTTGTTGCTGGCCGGTGGCACTGGGCTCGCGCCGATTCTGTCCATTGTGCGCACTATGCGTGATTCTGGCGCGACCAGGCCGGCGCATCTGGTCTACGGCGTGAGCACCGACGACGACCTGGTGGAGACGGCGACGCTGGCGAAGCTCGCTGCGGAGGTTCCCGGGCTGACCTGGGATTACTGCGTTTCGGATCCGGGGAGTGCCGCGCCGAACAAGGGCTATGTGATCACGCTGATCCGCGACGAGCACCTGCACGGCGGCGATGTCGCGGTGTATCTGTGCGGTCCGCCGCCGATGGTGGAGGCGGTGCGGGGGCATTTCGCGTCGGCCGGGTTCGAGCCGACCGGTTTCTATTACGAAAAGTTCGCGCTCGCCGCGCCGGTCCGCGCGCCGGAGATCCCGGTGCCGCCGGTGGTGGCGGCCGATCCGGAACCCGAGCCGGAGCTGGAGTTCGTCGCGGGCCGCGCGCTGGCTGGGCAGGAGCTGTTCCCGACGGTCGAATTGGCCCCGCTGCGGGCCGGAGCGGCGCTGTCCGCGGCGGAAGAAGCACGGGTCGCACGCACGATCGCGGGCCAGGTAATGCTGCCCGCGCCCGACGAAACGCCGGGCGAGTACGAAATCGGCGAGGAACACCCGTCGGTACACGAATCGGACGCGGTATTCGAGGCCCGGCAGGCCCTCGAACTGGGCGCGCTCGAACTGACCATCGGACGGCTGACCTCGGGCCAGCTCGCCGGATACCGGCTGCTGGCCGAGTCGACAGTGCCCTATGTGGACGGTGACCGGTTCCTGGACGCCGCCGCCTACACCGAAACCAACGCGGCCTTCCACGACTACCTGTTCACGCTCACCGGCAACGAGCACCTGCTGCAGGCATATCAGGCGCTCGGCGTGAAAGGCCACATGGCCGAGACGCTGCGCAACGCGACCTGGTGCCATCCGCGGTGCACGCAGGATCACCTGGACCTGGTCGCGGCGTTCGAGTCCGGAGACCGGGCGACCGCGCGACGGCTGGTGGCCGAGCACGCGGAACGGTCGAAGGTCACCACCCGGCGGGCGATGGGCGGCGCTGCCGAGGGGCCGAAATTCCTGTCGCCAGGACGGTTCGCGGGCAAGGTCGTGGTGGTCACCGGCGCCGCGCAGGGGATCGGAGAGGCGACGGCCCGGCGGATCGCCGCGGAGGGCGGCGCGCTGGTGCTCGCCGACCGGTCCGGCCTGGTCAGCGGCTTGGCCGACGAGCTGCCCGAGGCCGCCGCAGTCGTCGCCGATCTGGAGGCCTGGGAGGGCGCGCAGGCGGTCGTCGAGGCGGCTTTGGCCCGGTTCGGCCGGATCGACGTGCTGGTCAACAACGTCGGCGGCGCGCTGCGGTTCAAGCCGTTCACCGAATTCGGTCCGGACGAGATCGAGGCCGAGGTCCGCCGGTCCCTGCTGACCACGCTGTTCTCCTGCCGGGCCGCGCTGCCGTCGATGGCGCAGCGGGGCGGCGGGGTGATCGTGAACGTCTCGTCGGCGGCCACCCGCGGCATCCACCGGATCCCGTACTCGGCGGCGAAAGGCGGGATCAACGCGCTTACCGCGTCGCTGGCGTTCGAGTACGCTGACGCCGGCGTGCGCGTGGTCGCGACCGCGCCGGGCGGGACTGAGGCCCCGCCGCGGCGGATCCCGCGCGGCGGCCCCGATCCGGCCACCGACCGGGAACGGGAGTGGTTCCAGGCGCACATCGACCAGACTGTCGGGTCGTCATTGCTGAAGCGGTACGGCACCCTGGACGAGCAGGCCGCGGCGATCGCGTTCCTGGCCTCGGACGAGGCCTCGTACGTCACCGGCACCGTCCTGCCCGTGGCCGGGGGCGATCTCGGCTGACGGCGGCATCCGGCGAAGCGGGGAGGACCGTGACGACAGCGGCGGAGGAGCTGGCCGGCCTGCTTTCCCAGGCGGGGCGCGCGGTGCTGGTGTGCGGTCCGGCCGGATGCGGGCGCACCACGCTGGCGCGGCGGGCCGCCGACGCGTTCCCCGGGCCGGCGCTCCTGGCGACCGCGGCCGAATGGGAGAGCTGCAGCGCGTTCGCCGTGCTGCGGCAGCTGTTCCCGGACCTGCCCGCGGACGGCGGACCGTTGCCGGTCGCGGGGCGGATCGCGGCGGAGCTGGTGCCGGGGACATTGCTGGCGGTCGACGACGCGCATCTGTCCGATGTGGACTCCATCCGGACGCTGTCGTCGCTGCTGCGGCATCATCCGGCGGCGCGGGTCACGGTGCTGTTCACCGCGGCGACCGGTGATTCTCGCGCGCGTGCGGACGTTCTGGAGTTGCTCGCCCGGATGTCCGGGGACGAGGTGCGCGTGCCGCCTCTCGACGCCGCGGAAGTGTCCGAAATGGCCTCTGCGCGCGGCATCGCGTTGCATCCGACGATGGCCGAACGGTTGTGTCGGCACACTCTTGGCCGGCCGCGGTATGTGGTGCAGCTGCTGACTGAGGTGCCGCGGGCTGTCTGGGCTGGGTTTGATCCCAACCTGCCCGCTCCAGCCGCTGTCGCCGCTTCGGTCCGGGAGCGGGTTTCACGGCTTTCCCCTGCGGCAGAACGGTTTGTCGCGGCTGCGGCGGTGCTCGGTGCTGGTGCGGCGGTGCGGTCGGTGGCGTCGTTGGCCGATCTCGACGGGGATCCGTTGCCGGTGCTGGACGAGGCGTGTGCGGCGCGATTGGTCGAGCTCGCGCCGCGCGGGCTTGCGGAGGCGGGGCCGCCGGATCCGATGGTTCGGGCGGCTGTGCTCGCTGGATTGGGGCCGGAGAGGCGGTCGAAGCTGCAGCGGCGGGCGGCGGAGCTGGTCGAGGATCCGGCGCGGAGTTTGCGGTTGCTGGTCGCGGCCAGTCCGGTGCCGGACGCGGGTGTCGCGGATCGGCTGGACGCGCTGGCGGTCGAGCGGGCTGCGGCGGGGGCTTGGGGGACGGCCGCGGTACTGCTCAACGATGCTGGGCGGCTTACTGAGGATGCTGAGTTGCGGCAGGCTCGGATCACTCGGGCTGTCGACGCGTTAATCGGTGCTGGCGATGTGTTTCGGGCTGCTGCGCTTGCTCCGGAAGTCGAGAGTGTGCGTGAGACGCCGTTGCGGGATGCGGTTCTGGGCTATCTCGCGGTGGTGCGCGGTCGGGCCGCTGAAGCTGGCGGACGGTTGAGCCGGGCTTGGGATATCGTCAATGCTTCGCGGGATCCGGAGACGGCCGCGTTGATTTGTCAGCGGTATGTGCTTGATGCGCTTTGCCGGTATTCCGCTGAGGATCTGGTGCGGTGGGCGGATCGGGCTCTGGAATTGGCTGTACCGGAGACGCCTGCTGCGGTCGAGGCTGCGGCTATTCGGGGGCTGGGGCTCGCGGCTTCGGGGCGGGCTAAGCAGGCTCGGCGGGATTACGTGCAGTTGTCCGAGCGGATTCGGCACGGTGCGCAGGCTCAGCGGGTGGTGATGGCGCGGGGGTGGCTGAATCTGCTGACGGATCGGATCGACGACGCTCGGGTGGATTTGGAAAGTGCGGTGCCGACTAGTTATTTGGGTGGGTCGGCACGGATTTCCTTGTGGGCGCAGGCTTGGTTGGCGCGGACGTTGTTCCTGAGCGGGGAGTGGGACGACGCTTTGCGGGTGGTTCGGGAAGCGCTTGTTTTAGTTGACCGGACTGGGATTGTGGTCACTGCGCCGTTGCTGCACTGGACTTCGGCTGCGGTCCATGCGTTGCGCGGGGATCAGGGGCGGGCTGAGGAGGCGTTGTTGGCTTGTGCCGCTGGGTCGCAGGATTACGAGATCATGCGGGTTCCGGCCTTGCTGGCGCGGGCGCAGGTTGCGGAGGCGGCGGCGGATTCCGCCGGGGTGTTGCGGGCGTTGCATCCGTTGACTCGGTTGTCGTTGCCTACTTCGGTGGATGAGCCTGGGCACTGGCCCTGGCATGATCTCTACGCCCATGCTCTTGTCCTCAGTGGACGTTCTGAGGAGGCGGATGCTTTTTTGGCTCCGCATGAGCGGGCTGCGGGGAAGCGGGAGCATGCGTCGGCTCGGGCTCGTCTTGCTGCTGCTCGGGGGCGGTTGCTGGGGGCGCGTAATGATCATGTGGGGGCGGTGGCGGCGTTTGATGCGGCGGTGGAGTTGATTGGGGGGTTGCCGCTGCGGTATGACCAGGCTCGAATTGCGTTTGCTTATGGGCAGACTTTGCGTCGGTTGGGGCGGAGGGCTCGGGCGGATACGCAACTGGTTGCTGCTCGGGATGGGTTTGCTTCTATGGGGGCGGTTACTTATGTGGCTCGGTGTGAGCGGGAGTTGCGGGCTGGTGGGGTGCATTTGCCGCGGGGCGGGGTGGATCGGTTGACGCCGCAGGAGGAGGCGGTGGCGCGGATGGTGGCTCGGGGGCAGTCTAATCGGGAGGTGGCTGCGGAGTTGTTTTTGTCGGTGAAGACTGTGCAGTATCACTTGACTCGGATTTATGCGAAGTTGGGGATTCGGGGGAGGACTGAGTTGGCTGTTTTGCGTTCTGGGGAGGATTCGTAGTCGGCTCGTCGCCTGGCGGCGACATTGCGCGCGGGTGGGGCCCCACACCCCGAAGCTTGATTGTGCTGACGGTTCGGGGGTGCTTGTCAAGGCGG
>NZ_JBEXMH010000098.1:0-24746 GCF_040610415.1 Amycolatopsis sp. NPDC004079
CTGATCCTGCCGACCACGCCGATCCTGCTGGTCGACGTGTGGGAGCACGCGTTCTACCTGGACTACAAGAACGTGAAGCCGGACTACGTCAACGCCCTGTGGAACATCTTCAACTGGGCCGAGATCTCCAAGCGCTTCGACAACGCCGTCGCCGGCGGCAACGGCCTCCTGCTCGGCTGAGGCCCGCGGCGCCCCAAGGGGCCCGGCCTCGCGATGGCCGGGCCCCTTTATTTCGCTTGACCTGAAGTGCACTGGAGGTGTGAGAGTGGAACCCATGGACGTCGACGCCTACCTCGCTCGCCTGGATCTGCCGGTGCCTCCGGCGGCAGACCTGGCCGCACTGCGCCAACTGCAGGAACGACACCTGATGCACGTCCCGTTCGAGAACCTGAGCGTGCACCTCGGGGAACCCGTCGAACTCACCGAAGAAGCACTCTTCGACAAGCTCGTGCGCCGCCGGCGGGGCGGATTCTGCTACGAGCTGAACGGTCTTTTCGTCGCCCTGCTGCGAGAGCTGGGCTTCGCCGCGACGCTGCACGCGGCTCGCGTCTTCAACGACGCCGGCGTGCCCGGGCCGCCGCTGGACCACGCCGCCATCCTCGTCCAACTCGACGACGAGCAGTACCTGGTCGATGTCGGCTTCGGCAAGTTCAGCCGACAACCACTGGCGCTGTCCGCAGTCGAGCCGCAGAGCGACCCCGAGGGCGACTACCTGCTCCTGGACGCCCCGTACGGCGACGTGGACGTCCTGCGCGACGGCAAGCCCGAGTACCGCCTTGAGCGCCGCCCGCGGCAGCTGTCGGACTTCGGGCCGATGGCGTGGTGGCAGTCGACGTCGCCGCAGTCGCACTTCACGCAGACCCTGACCTGCTCCCGCCCGACCGCCCAAGGCCGGGTGACGCTGTCCGGCGACCGGCTGATCGAGACGGTGGACGGTGTGCGGAACGAGGTGCTGCTGCCGAACGACGAGGCCGTGCGGTTGGCGTATCACGTGTACTTCGGCCTGCGGCTGCGTCGGTTGCCGGTGCGTCCGGGCGAGCACCCGCTCGGGGCCTCTGGCGACGCGCTGACTACGTCGTGAGTGCTTGTCGCGGTGAGAACCGTGATGAACACTCACGACCCACTTGCTGAACGCCCTTGCCCCATCCGCCGCGCCCCCTGACCATGAACAGAGCCCCGCATCCCGGGGTTCCCAGGTTGCGGGGCTCTGTCCGTTCCCGAACTGACTGCCGCTCCCACCACGAAGCGGACATGTATGAGGTTAGCCTAACCTCACCGGCGGAAGCAAGACCGTCCCAGCGGAGACCTCAGTCTCACCCGCCCGAGTGACAACTTTTGGCGGTCTCCGCTGGCCCTGACAGCCATTACCGCAGGTCAGACCCGTTCCCGGGGCAGGATCCGCAGGCCGTTGCCGAGCCGCCGGGGCAGCCGGACGCCCCCGCGCCGGATCAGCACCACCGCGCACACCACCGCCGCGATCGCCGAAATCGCGCCGCCGATGTAGAACGGCGACCGGCCGCCGAACGCGTCGGCCATCCAGCCGGTCATCGGCCCGCCGATCGGGTTTCCGCCGATCAGCACCAGCACGTAAATGCCCATCACGCGGCCGCGCATCTCCGGCGACACCGACGTCTGCACCAGCGCGTTCGCCGTGTTCAGGAACGTGATCGTGGCGAAGCCGAGCGGGATCAGCCCGATTCCGAACGCCAGGTACGTCGGCATGAACGCGGTGGCGAACTCGAACACCCCGAGCAGCGCCGCGGACACCAGCATCAACCGCACCCTCGGCTGGCTCTTCACCCCGCGTCTCGCCGAAGCCAGCGCACCGGTGAAAGTGCCGACCGCGACGAGGGTGGACAGCAGGCCGTAGCCGTCGGCTTGGGTGTGGAAGACGTTCGCGGCGACGATCGGCAGCGACGTGAAGTAGGTGATGCCGAACGTGCTGACGAAGAACATCAGCACCATCACGGTCACCAGATCCGGCCGTCCGCGCACGTAGCGCAGGCCCTCCATCAGCTGACCCTTGGCGCGCGGGATCGCCGGGCCGCGGAACAGTTTCGCCGGGTTCATCAGCGCGACCCCGGTGATCACCGCGAGCGTGCTCGCCGCGTTCGCGATGAACAGCCAGCCGGTGCCGACCCAGGTGATCGCGAACCCGGCGATGGCCGGGCCGACGATGCGCGCCATGTTGAAGATCGACGAGTTCAGCGCGACGGCGTTCGCCACCTGGTCGCGGCCGACCATCTCGGCGACGAACGACTGCCGCGTCGGCACCTCGATCGCCGAGGTCGTCCCGAGCATCACGCAGAGCAGATAGACGTGCCACAGCTGGGCCACGCCGGTCAGGTCGAGCACGCCGAGCAGCACGGCCTGCAGGCAGTTCACCGCCTGGATGAGCATCAGCAGCTTGCGCTTGTCCACACGGTCGGCGAGCACGCCCGCCCACAGCGACAGCAGCAGCGTCGGGATGAACTGCAGCGCGACCGCGACGCCGAGCGCCACCGGGTCGTTGCCCGACAGCGTGAACACCAGCCAGTCCTGTGCGATGCGCTGCATCCAGGTGCCGATGTTCGAGATGACCTGGCCGCTGAAGAACAACCGGTAGTTCCGCACGCGCAGCGACGAAAACATCGTGCGGCGGGTCTTGGTTTCCGGCGATTCCGGGGTGTTTTCCGGGCCGGAAGACGATTTCCCGGCCGGGGCGGGGGTGCCGGGTGGAGCGGAGCCGGACGGCGGCGGTGCCGTGTCCCGGGTAGCAGTGGATTGGGCCGGACATCCTGTTTCGCTACCCGTGGTGGTCACCTGTGCTAGTTCCCCGCCATCCTGTCGATGATCTCCGCGGCTCGGGAGAGCACTTCGAGCTCTTCCTCGCCGAGTTCGGCCAATTGCCGGTCCAGCCACGCCTCCCGCACCGAGATGGCCTTGCGCACGAACGTGAGCCCGTCGTCGGACAGCTCGACGATGGCCTGGCGGCCGTCGGTCGGGTGCGGCCTGCGCTCGACGAACCCCATCTCCTCGAGCGCGGCGATGACCCTCGTCATCGAGGGCGGCTGGACGCCTTCCTTCGCGGCGAGCTGACCTGGGGTCAGCGGGCCGCACTTGTGCAGGGTGGACAACGCCGCGATCTGCGTGAGCGACACGTCGTCAGCCACCCGCTGTGCCCGGAGCCTGCGATTGAGCCGCACCACCGCGAGACGCAAGCGGCTCGCCAAGGAACGCTCGTGCGGGTCGCCGGACATATAGTTAGCATACCTCACGACCTGCGCCGCCGGTTTACGCCAGTCAGCTGAGCGCGGCCTCGATCGGCCCGACGGCGAAGTACGCGACGAACGCCACCGCGATCACCCACATCAGCGGGTGCACCTTCCTGGCCTTGCCGGTGACCGCCTGGATCACGACGTAGCTGACGAATCCGGCGCCGATGCCGTTGGCGATCGAATAGGTGAACGGCATGACCACGATGGTCAGGAACGCGGGCAGCGCGATCTTGAAATCGGTGAAGTCGATGTCGCGGACCTGCGCCATCATCAGCGCGCCGACCACGACCAGCGCCGGAGCGGCCGCCTCGACCGGCACCACCTGGT
Organism: Amycolatopsis sp. NPDC004079; assembly: GCF_040610415.1. NCBI lineage: Bacteria > Bacillati > Actinomycetota > Actinomycetes > Pseudonocardiales > Pseudonocardiaceae > Amycolatopsis > Amycolatopsis sp. NPDC004079. Next base: position 3,585 of record NZ_JBEXMH010000098.1, read on the forward strand.
ACAGCGGGGTCAGGAACATCGCGGCGATGAACAGCAGCCCGGTCACGACGTTCGCCAGGCCGGTCCGCGCGCCCTCCGCGATGCCGGACGCGGATTCCACGAAGACCGTGTTCGAACTGGCCGAGCCGAACCCGCCGGCCGCGCCCGCGAGGCCCTCGACGAACAGCGCCTTGCCGACGTTCGGCAGCTGGCCGTCCTTGCCGACCAGTCCCGCTTCCTTGCCGAGGCCGGTCATCGTGCCCATGGCGTCGAAGAAGTCGGCGAGGACGAGGGTGAAGACGAGCAGCACCACGGTGATGATCGGCAGCCGGGTCCACGCGCCGAACGACACGTCGCCGACCAGCGACAGGTCCGGGAGTCCGATGACCTTGCCCGGCAGCGCCGGGTAGCCGAGGTTCCAGCCCTTCGGGTCGGTGCCGTTCGACGGCCCGGCCTTCACGATCGCCTCGACCACGATCGCCAGCACGGTCGAACCGAGCACGCCGATCAGGATCGCACCCTTGACGCGCTTGGCCACGAGAACCGCGGTGAGCAACAGTCCGACGACGAACACCGCGGTCGGCCACGAGGCGATGGAGCCGCCGATGCCGAGCCCGACCGGCACCGTGGTGTGCGCGTCGTCCGGCAGCCGGCGCACGAACCCGGCGTCGACCAGGCCGATCAGGCAGATGAACAGCCCGATGCCGACCGCGATCGCGGATTTGAGCGCGGGCGGCACGGCACGGAACACCGCGGTGCGGAAGCCGGTGAGCACGAGCAGGACGATGATCACGCCCTCGATGACCACCAGGCCCATCGCCTCCGGCCAGCTCATCTGCGGTGCGATGGTGACGGCGAGCAGGCTGTTGATGCCGAGTCCGGTAGCGATGCCGAACGGGTAGTTCGCGACGAGGCCCATCAGGATCGTCAGCACGCCGGCGACCAGCGCGGTCACCGCCGCGACCTGCGGCACCGGGAGGATGTGGCCGAGGACGTCCTTGTGCGCGGACGGGGTGTCCGCCGCGAAACTGCCGATGATCAGCGGGTTGAGGACCACGATGTAGGCCATCGTCACGAACGTGACCACGCCGCCGCGGATCTCCCGCCCGGTGCTCGACCCGCGTTCGCTGATCCGGAAGAAGCGGTCCAGAGTGGACCCGGCCCGTTCGCGCTGCTCCGCCATTTCCCCGCCTGTCTCGCTGTTCGCCCGGGGTAAGCTCTGGGTCGTGGAAGAACCGACCAGTGCCCCGGCTGCCTTGCGGCACACGCCGGACCTGCCGAAGCGGCTCACCGACCTGACGCCGGTGGTGATCGTAGGTACTGCGCTCTGGCTTGTCGCGCTCGTGGTGCTGTTCTTCACCAGCGGGGGCGTGTGGTTACAGACCTGTGTCGCCGGGATTGTGCTCGGGGGGATCGGGTTCGGGATCATTTTTTGGCAGCGTGCGGCGGCTCGGCGCGGGTCCAAGTCGGCGCAGCGGCTTTAGGGCTCGTGAGTGTTGATCGCGGTTCTCACCGTGATCAACGCGCACGACGTCAGTTCAGCAGGGTGCGCGGCGCGGGGTCTTCCAGCAGCGCGGTGATGCGGTAGCGCTCGCCCCAGTGGTCGCTCGCCCAGGCGAAGGCGCGCGCCAGCCCCTCGGACGTGTCGGCCGCGTGCAGCCGGTCGTCGGACCACCACGGCACCTCGGCCGGTTCGCCGTCGACCGACACGGTGAGCGGATCATGCAGCAGCACTCCACCGTCCGGCAGCGGGATGCCGAGCTGATCCGCCGCAAGCGCGAGGGCAGGCAGATCCGCCCACGCGACGTACTCGCCAGTGCTCGCGACCTCGGCCTTGAGACTGCTCGCGACCGGGACGTCGAGAAGCTCCGCCAACCGCTCCGGCTCGACCGGCGCGACCAGGATCCTCGCTGGTTCGAGTGCCGCCGCGACCCACGGCACGTCCAGCACCACGGCTTCCTCGACGACGCTCCCGTCCGCCGCGCGGACTCGTGCTGGCGCGTCGACGTCGGACACGGCTATCGGCGCGGCCACCAACGCCGCGTGCGCACGGGCGACCAGCCCCGGCGTCGGCGCGCGTTGCGCATCGCCGAGCCTTTCGAGCAGATCGGTGACGTCTTCCGCGGTCTCCAGATCCAGCCCGGTCCGGACACCGACCGCCCGGAGCAGCTCGTCACTCAGCTCAAGATCCGGCACCGGGTCGTACAGCCCCGCCAGCGCGGTCGCCGAAGCGAGCCGCCACGCGCCGGGCGCTTCCCCGGCCAGCAGGGCGTAGCGCGCGAGCCACCAGCCCGCGTGACCGTCCGGACTGTGCAGCGCCTGCCACGTTTCCGGACGCGCCGCGATCAGCCGGAGGGCGTCGGGCCAGGCGTCGTCCGCGACGAGGTCGAGGTCCCGAATGGACACCACCGTCGTCGGCGGCTGCTCGAACGAATCCCACCACTGCTCTTCGTCCGGCAGGTGGTGATCAGGTTCGTGCGGCTCCTCGTCCAGCACGACCGCGAACGAGTCAAGCACCTTCGCCGCGACGAGCGTTCCGGTCGGCCAGTCCTCGACGAATTCCTCGTCCAGCACCGAAAGCGCGCCACCGGGCTCGAACACCTCGGGGTCGATCACTTCCAGCAACGGCGACGTCGGCAGCATCAGCTCGTCCGCGCGCCGCCAGCCGTCCTCCGAGGGCAGCGCCAGCGCGCCGATCCACTCCGGCGCCTGGTTGCCGCAATCCGCGACCAGCCGGAGTACCGCACCGGCGAGGTTCATTCCGTCCAAACCGGACTGAACGTCGGTGACACTGTGCTCTACCGCGTACTGCAGTTGTTCCGCTTCGAGCAACTGGCGCGCGTCAGCGTGCTTGGCCCCCAACAGTTCCAGCAATTGATGCGCCGCACCCGGATGCACCAACCGGAGTCCCGGAACGTCCACATCGGACAACAGTTCGCGAAGCTCGCTGCTGCCGTCGACGAGCAGCGCACCCTTGACACCCGGCAGCGTCCGCCCGTCCGACAACGGAACCGGCAACCCGTCCAGCTGATTCGCGCTGAGCGCATGACTTTCGACCGCGACCGCCAGTGCCGCGTACAGCTTCTGCCACCAGTCGGGTTCGCGATCGATGCCAGTCAGGACCTCAAGAACGTCGCCGATGCTGAGGATGTTCGCGGAGACCGGCTTGAGCAGTCGCGGGTTCGCCTCGACCAGCCCCGGGATGACGTCCGCCAGCAACGGAGCCAGCCCGTCGATGTCGAGCACCCGAGCCCGCTGTCCCGAGACTTCCTGACCGTCCACTGTGGCCAGCCAGGGTTCCCGCGCGAGCTCGGCGTACACCAGCTCTTTCAGCTTCGCGTCCACAGTGGACTGTGGAAACCCTGCGGCAGGAACCAATGCTGGTCGATGCTCTGCCGTGACCGCCCTAACCAGCCCGACGTACTCACCAGCCGCCTTCTCCAACGCCCGAGTGAGTTCTTCCCCGGGGAGCACCCGCCGCCGAGACGGCTCCAGCGGCACTTCCGCGATCAACCGAGCCGGAAGCGAAAGCCCCTCGTCGGTCGGCGTAGGCGCGTGCAGCAAATCTTCCTCAAGCGGCCGCGGCACCCCTTCAGTGTCAACCGGAACCGCCCAGACGCCGTGCTTCAGCCACCGCTGGCGCCCGCTCGGCGAAGTGATCTCAACGATCTCCTCGCCGCTCCGAGTCCACTTGCGACCGTCCACTTCGGCCTCAGCGAGCCACGGGAGCGCCAGCAAGAGATCCTCGATCTCGTTCGCCAGCCCGTCGAGCAGCTCTTTCCCGGATTCCTTGAGCGGCAACCGCACCTCGGTGGCAAACCCGTCGCCCGGCTGTTCCGTGACGGGAAACGGCAGCCGCAACACCGGAACGTCGCCGTCCCGCCCGGATTCCTCCCGCGTGCGCTGCGCCGAAAACGCAACCCCGCCGGTAGCGGAAATGACACGAGGCTCGTCCGTGACGGTGAGAACAGCCGCGAACCCGACCCCGAACCGCCCGACGGTCCCTTCCTTGGCCGACGCGCGCAACGAAGCCAGCGATTCGACCCCGCGGACGTCCAACGGCGCACCAGTGTTCGCGAACCGCAGCTCACCGTCCACAACGGACACTCGGATCCGCCCCGGCGCACCGGCGATCTGCGCGGCGTCGGCGGCGTTCTGCGCCAGCTCGACGAACAACCGATCGCGATACGCACCGACGCGAAGGTCACGCTCGGAGTTGGTGTCCTCGATGAAGCGGGTAGGCGAGTCGCGCCAGGCGCTCAGGACCGCTTCCCGCAAGCGAGCTGTCCCGAAAGGATCAGCCGCTCCCCCAGGGACTTCGCTCACCGGAGGACATCGCTCCCGTCGGAGTCGCCGTGCTGCTGCGCAGAGTTCTCTTCGCCGTGGGCCGGAGCAGCGTCCGGCGCGACCGACTCGACGACAACCTCAGCAGCAGTACCCGCCGCCGAACCCTCGACGACGCCCGCATCCTCGACCGGCGCCTTCACCGCATCCGCAGCCTCAGACACGGTCTCGGTCTCGGTCTCGGTCTCGGTAGGCACATCAGCCGTGGTGTCCGCGGCCGCATCCGCCGTCACGGTCTCCGCAGCAACTGGCTCCGCGGCAGCGTCGGCAGCAGATTCCTCAGCGGCAACCGGCTCGGCAGCCGCGTTCTCCACCGGCTCAACCGCGTCCGAAGTTTCAGTCGCGTCCGAAGTCTCGACCTCGTCCGAAACTGCCTCCGAAGCCGCAGCCTCCTCAACAGCCACTTCCGCGGCCGCCTCGGGCTCCACCGCCGCCACCGAGGCCGTCTCCTCAGCCGCAGCAGCCGCCGCTTCCTCGACTACGACCGGGTCCGCGACCACCTCCGGCTCAGGAGCAGCCTCCGGAACCGGCGTGAAGTCGATCAGCGAGTCGTCGTAAACCAGTTCCGCGACCGGGACCGAGGAAGTCACCTCGACCCGCACCTCCGAGTGCGCCCCGCACCCGTAAGCCACGTCCACGACATGCCCGTCCGCGGGCGCGATGTCGTTCGTGCACGCACCGAACGCCCCGCGCAGCGAACCCGCCAGCGGCACGAAGAAACCACAGGTCCCGCAGGTCGCGGGCGCGCTCCGGGCCATGTCCGAGCGCGGGCCGAACTCGCCGCCGTGCCAGCGGGCGGCCGCGTCGGACCGGCCGTAGCGCGAGAGGACCTGCACCCGGCCGAGGCCGACCTCGTGGGCCGCTTCCTCGACGGCCGGGTCGTCCGACTGGAGGTACGCGGGCGAGAGGCGCGGGTCGTCCTTGTCCGCGGGGAACAGGTCGCCGACGCCGAGGTCGCCCGCGCGCACCCGCTGCTCCCACGGCACCCAGGCGGGCGCGACCAAGGCCTCGGGGCCCGGCTGCAGCACCAGTTCGCTCACCGTGACCGGCTCGTCCGGCCCGGCCACCGCGACGGTGACCGACCAGCGCCAGCCCCGGTACCCGGGCACCGACGCCTCGAAAAGGTGGCTCGCGGAAACCGCGTCCTCGCGCTCCACCCCGACGTGCTCGCCGACCTGTTCAGCGGGGGCTTCCGCCAGCACGGCCTCCCGCGCGTCCGCCGCGGCGTCCGCGAGCTTCCGGTGGAGAGAGCCGTCGTCCAGGGTCAACAGCAGCGTCATGCCCCCAATTGTGCCGCACGCATCCGCGCCGCCCGTGCCAGGCTGTTCCTCGTGCGAACCCGGATCGTCTGGCCCCTGGTGACCGCCGCCCTGCTCGGCGGATGCGCGGGCACTCAAGCCACGCCCGCCCAGCCCGAACGGCTCACCGTCCAGGTGCTCGGAACGCTGCCGCACGACTCGACCGCCTTCACCGAAGGGCTCGAGTACTCCGGCAGCACGCTGTACGAGAGTCGCGGCCTCGAAGGGCAGTCCTCACTCACCGCTGGCCCGGCCGGCGGAACGCCAGCCAAACAGGTGACAGTTCCCTCGCCGTTGTTCGCCGAGGGCATCACGGTGCTCGGACCGAAGCTGTGGCAGCTGACCTGGCGCGACGGAATCGCCATCGAGCGCGACTCCCAGACGCTCGCCGAGCTGCGGCGCGTCCATTACGACGGCGAGGGCTGGGGTCTCTGTCATCAGCCCAACGGGCGGCTCGTGATGAGCAATGGGTCGTCGCAGCTCACGTTCCGTGATCCGCAAACGTTTGCGGTCACCGGTTCCGTCGAGGTCGGCCAGGATCAGCTGAACGAACTGGAGTGCGTCGGCGACACCGTCTACGCAAACGTTTGGCAGACCGGCACCATCCTGCGCATCGACGCCAATACCGGACGGATCACCGCGAAGATCGACGCCAGCCGGCTGCGCACGCCGACCCGGCCCGGCGAGGACGTGCTCAACGGCATCGCCGCGGTCCCCGGCACGGACGAATTCTTGCTCACCGGGAAGCTGTGGCCGTCGTCGTTCCGCGTGAAGTTCGTCCCGGAAAATCAGCGAACCGGCACGTGAGCGGGCGGGGCGGGACCCCGATGAGGCAGGATTGAACCGTGGCACTCTTCAGCTCGCGCTCCGGTTCCGACAGCCCCCTCGGCGGGCAGTCGGGCAAAGGCCGTGGGAAGAAGAAGCGCCGCTGGACTCCCGAGCCGGGCGCGGCGCAGGCCCGTTCGTGGCGCGACACCCCGCCGACCCGGGTCGATCAGTCCGTTGACCAGCGCGTTCGCCAGGCTCCGCCGCAGTACGCGCCGGAACCGCCGAGGGCCCGGCCGGAGCGCATTCCGCCGGAACCGCCCCGCGGCCGCCCAGCTGAACCGCGGACCGAGCACGTCGATCAGCGTCCTCCTCGCGGTTACCCCGGACGGCCGGAGCCACGCAGCGCGTTCTACGACGACGCGCCGCCGTTCCAGCAGAACGCCGAAGAAGCGCCCGGCGCGGTCCCGATGGGACACCGTCCGCCACCGCCGCCTCCGCGCGGCGCCCGGCCGTACCCGCCGCGCGAGCACCGCACCGAGCCCGTCCACCCGCGGCCGTACGACGACCGTCCCGGCAGCGCCGGTTACGAGCACTACGACACCGGCGGTTACGCGGGCGAGCCCCGGGTCGAGGACGAGCAGGACGAAGGCTTCAACACCACCGCGGTCGCCGGTGCGGGGTCGGTTCCGAAGCTGCCGAAGAAGCTCACCGTCACGCGGGTCGCCGCGCTGCGCAGCCGTCAGCTGAGCGGGAAGGCGGTCGGCGCGTTCCAGCGCGCCACCAAGGCGGACGGCGCGGACAAGTCCGGCCTCACCTCGCTGATGTACGCGGTGATGCTGAACTACGCCAGCGACGCCGCGATGGCGATCGCGCTGGCCAACACGCTGTTCTTCGCCGCGACCAGCGGCGAGAGCAAGGGCAAGGTCGCGCTGTACCTGCTGATCACGATCGCGCCGTTCGCGCTCGTCGCGCCGGTGATCGGCCCGGCGCTGGACCGGATCCAGCGCGGCCGGCGGCTCGCGATGTGCGTCTCGTCGATCGGACAGGGCCTGATGGCCGTGGTGATGGCGCTGCATTTCGACGACTGGCTGCTGTACCCGGCGGCGCTCGGGATGATGGTGCTGTCGAAGTCGTTCACCGTGCTGAAGGCCGCGGTCACGCCGCGCGTGGTGCCGCCGGAGATCACGCTGTCGAAGACCAACGCGCGGATCACCGTGTTCGGCCTGATCGCGGGCGGCGTGTTCGGCGCGCTGGCCAGCGGCGTGAGCGGCCTCAGCAACTCCTCCGGCGCGCTGTGGTTCACCGCCGTGATCTGCGTTGCCGCGGCCGTGCAGTCGATGCGGATCCCGTCGTGGGTCGAGGTGACCGAGGGCGAGGTCCCGACGTCGCTGTCCGCGCGGCCGGAGCCGAAACAGAAGCGGCAGCGCCAGCCGATGGGACGGCACATCGTCGTTGCCTTGTGGGGCAACGGTTCCGTCCGCGTGCTGACCGGGTTCCTGATGATGTTCGCGGCCTTCGCGGTGAAGGCGCAGACCGAACACGCCGGGCACAGTCCGTTCGTGCAGCTGCTGTTGCTGGGCATCATCGGCGCGGCGGCGGGCGTCGGCGGATTCGTCGGCAACGCGCTGGGGTCGCGGCTGCACTTCGGTTCGGCGGACCAGGTAATCGTGGCCTGCGTGGCGGCCTGCGTCGTGACGACGTTGATCGCGACGCTGCTGCCCGGCCTCGCCACGGCGGCGATCGTCGGCCTCATCGGCGCGACGGCCAGTGCGCTGGCGAAGATCAGCCTCGACGCGGTGATCCAGGAGGATCTGCCGGAACAGTCGCGCGCGTCGGCGTTCGGGCGTTCGGAGACGGTGCTGCAGCTGTCGTGGTGCTTCGGCGGCGCGGTCGGTCTGCTGCTGCCGCCCACGTACTGGATCGGCTTCCTCACCGTGACCCTGTTGCTGGCAGTCGGTCTGGCGCAGACTTTCCTGGTGCAGCGCGGCGGTTCGCTCCTGCCCGGCCTCGGCGGCAATCGCCCATTGCGCCCAGAGCCGACCGGCAGCTTCCCCGCTCCGGGGCCCGCGCGAGGCCGCCGGTAATCTCGGGCCATGCGACGTTCCCGGGTGATGGCCGTGCTCGCGGCCGGTGGTTTCGCGGTGGCCGGCTGTTCCGCGCCCGGCCCGGCCGAGGTGACTTTCTACGGTGACGGGCACACGATCAACGTCGCCCCGATCGGCAACTGCGACATCAAATCCGGCGTCTGCTCGGCCAACCCCGGCGCGACGGGCAAGCTCAAGGTGCGCCCTGGCCGGTCGGTGCAGATCTCGGTGCCGAAGGAAATCGCCGAGACGCCCTGGAAAGTCACCGTGCAGTACGTGAACGGCAAGGGCGAGCCGCAGCCGCTCAAGGAGGACATCATCACCTCCCGCGACCGCTACGCCTACACCGCGACCCCGCCCGCGAAGGACGACCAGATCGTGGTGGTCGAGATCGCGCAGGCCTCGGTGATCAGCCGCACCGGCGACCCGAACGACGCGGAAGCGGTCACGACGGCGCTGTGGTCGCTGCAGGTCCAGCCTGCCTGATTTTCTTCGCAAAGCAGTGAAGGGCTCCGCGCCGGGATTCCCGCGCGGAGCCCTTCACTGTTGTTCAGGCCGAAGCGATGGCGTGGCCGATCACGGGTCGAGGTCGCGCGCGACCGCACGCATGATCTCCGCGATCTGCTTCGTGTTCTTGCGATCCGGGTACCGGTTGCGCCGCAGATCCGGCTGGACCTTCAGCTCCAGCAGCTTGATCATGTCCTCGACGAGGCCGTGCAGCTCCTCCGCGGGACGGCGGCGCGCCTCGGCGACCGACGGCGGCGGGTCCAGCAGCCGGACGGAGAGCGCCTGCGGCCCGCGCCTGCCGTCGGCCACGCCGAACTCGAGCCGCTGTCCGGCCTTCAGGCCCTCGACGCCCTGCGGCAGCGCGGCCTTGCGGATGTAGACGTCGGCACCGCCGTCTTGAGTGACGAAGCCGAACCCCTTCTCCGCGTCGTACCACTTGACCTTGCCGGTCGGCACTTCCCTCACCAGTCCTTCTGCTGTGCAGGTCACGACGAACGCGCCCCGAGCGATCTCGAGGCGCGCGTCCGACAAGCGTATCTCGCCACAGGCGCTGGGGAGAAGCGGATAGTCCCGTTACTCTCACCCCATGGAGAACGCAGCGAAGCAGACCGGCAAACCGATCCTCATGCGGCTCGGCATCGGCCTGTTCGCCATCGGCATGCTCGCCGTGGCGACGGTGTTCGTGCTGTTCGCCGCCGGACTCGAGAACCTGCCGGTGTGGCTCAGCGCGGCCGCCGGGGTGATCACCCCGCTCGGCCTGCTGCTCGGGCTGATCGCCCTGATCCAGGAAGCCCGCGCCGGGAAGCACGGCTGAGCTGGGCTTACCGCCCGATCAGACCGCGGTCTCCACGAACGTCCTGGCAAACCACTCCGGGAACTCGACCAGGGAATCGAACACCACGTCCGCGCCCTCGGCGGCCAGTTCCTCCCGGGTGCACGGCCCGGTCGCCACGCCCACCGACACCGCGTTGGCCGCTCGCGCGCCCCGTACGTCGCCGAGGTGATCGCCGACGTACGCCCGCGCTCCGTGTTCCAGCAGGGCCGCCGCCTTCTGCGTGGACCACAGCTCGCCCACCAGGTCGTCGACCTTCATCCCCAGTGCGTCGAGGTGCATCTGCGCGTTGGGCCCGTATTTGCCGGTGACCACGAGCGTCCGTCCGCCCGCCGCCCGGACCGCCTCCAGCGCCTCGGCCGCGCCCGGCAGCGCGACCGTGCTCGGCACGACCGTCTCCGGGTACAGCTCGCGGAACTGCCAGATCAGCTCGGGGATCCGGTCCTCCGGCGCGCCGAAATCGCGCAGCGCCTGGTCGAGCGGCGGCCCGAGGTTCGCGGCGAACGCCTCTCCGTCGAACGGCAGCCCGGACTTCTTTCCCAGCGCGTTCATCGCCGCGACCATGCCCGGCCGCGGGTCGATCAATGTCATGTCGAGGTCGAACCCCACCGTGATGCCCACGTCCCACACGGTAGCCGTCCGCACCGACAATTCCGGCGGCCCGCTGTACACGTGCACCATCCAGGTAAAGGTTCTTGACACAGATTCAGTCTGTGTCAAGCTGGCGGTGTGACCAGCTTCACCGAGCGGACCAAGGCGACGCTTCGCGAGACGCTGCTGGACGCGGCCGCGGACCTGCTCCCCGACCGCGGCCACCAGGGCCTCCGAATGGCCGACGTGGCAGCGAAAGCCGGGGTCAGCAGGCAGACGGTCTACAACGAGTTCGGCAGCAAAGCGGCGCTCACGCAGGCCGTCGCGCTGCGCGTCGCGGCGGAATTCCTCGACGGCATCCGCTGCCGGTTCGAGGACGCCGAGAGTTTGCTCACGGGCATCCGCGGCGCGGTCGTCTACACGATCGAACACGCCAGGGAGAACCGGCTGATCGCGGCGGCGCTCGGCACCGAGGCCGGCGAGGATCTGCTGCCCCTGCTGACCTCGCGCGGCGAACCGATCCTCACCGCGTCGGCCGAACTCGCGACGCAGCAGTACCTCGCGCTCGAACCCCGGCTCACGCCGGAAGCCGCCGCGCTGCTCGCCGAGACGGTGGTCCGGCTGTCGCTGAGCCACCTGGTGCTGCCGACGCACGCCGCGTCCGAGGCCGCCGAGTCGGTCCTCGCGGTGCTCGCCCCCGCCATCGACCAATTCGTCCACAATGGAGTGAAACGAGAGGGCCAGTCATGACCGAGACGCTTCCGGAGCTGCGCAGCGGGTTCTCGTCCCTGCGCAAGGGCGGGCTGAACTGGGACTCGTTCCCGTTGCGGCTGTTCGTCAAGGGCAACAAGAAGTTCTGGAACCCGGCGGACCTCGACTTCAGCCAGGAACGCGCGGGCTGGGAAAGCCTGACGCCCGAACAGCAGCGCTCCACCACCTATCTCGTGGCGCAGTTCATCGCGGGCGAGGAGGCGGTGACCGAGGACATCCAGCCGTTCATGCGCGCGATGTCGTCGACCGGCCGGTTCGGCGACGAGATGTACCTGACGCAGTTCTGTTTCGAGGAGGCCAAGCACGTCGAGGTCTTCCGGCGCTGGATGGACGCCGTCGGGCTGGACGACGACCTGCACCCCTACGTCTCGGAAAACCCGCACTACCGCAAGCTTTTCTACGAGGAACTGCCGCAGTCGCTGCGCGCGCTGGAGGCCGATCCCAGCCCGCTCAACCAGATCCGCGCGAGCGTGACGTACAACCACGTGATCGAAGGCAGCCTCGCGCTCACCGGGTATTACTCGTGGCAGCTGATCTGCACGCAGAACCAGATCCTGCCGGGAATGCAGGAATTGGTGCGCCGCATCGGCGACGACGAACGCCGCCACATGGCGTGGGGCACGTTCACCTGCCGCCGGCACGTCGCCGCGGACGACGCGATGTGGGACGCCGTGCAGGAACGCATGGGCGAACTGCTGCCGCACGCGCTCGGCATGATCCAGTGGGTGCAGGACCAGTTCGAGGAAGTCCCGTTCGACAACGACCCCGAGGAATTGATCCAGTACGCCGCCGACCGCGCCCAGCGCCGCCTCGGTGCGATCGAATCCGCACGGGGCACGCCGGTCGAGCAGATCGACCTCGACTACTCGCCTGAGCAGCTCGAGGACACCTTCGGCGAGGAAGACGAAAAGGCACTCGCCGAAGCCGCCGCGGCCGCCTCCGCCTGACACAGACCGGCGGCCGTCCACATCGGACGGCCGCCGGAATACGTCACGCGTGTTTCTGTGACGCCGCCTGTTCCAACCCCAGCAAAGTCACCGACTGCTGACGCATTTCCACCTTGCGCACCTTCCCGGTCACCGTCATCGGGAATTCCTCCACCACGTGGATGTAGCGCGGGATCTTGTAATGCGCCAGCTTGCCCTGGCAGAACTCCCGCACCGCTTCCGTGGTCAGCGCCTCCGCACCCTCGCGCATGCGGATCCAGGCCATCAATTCCTCGCCGTACTTGACGTCCGGCACGCCGATCACCTGTGCGTCCAGCACATCCGGGTGCGTGTAGAGGAATTCCTCGATCTCGCGCGGGTAGATGTTCTCTCCGCCGCGGATCACCATGTCCTTGATCCGGCCGGTGATGTTGATGTAGCCCTCGTCGTCCATGATCGCGAGGTCGCCGGTGTGCATCCAGCGCGCGGCGTCTATCGCCTCGGCGGTCTTTTCCGGTTCCTCCCAATAGCCGAGCATCACCGAATAGCCGCGGGTGCACAATTCGCCCGGAGTGCCGCGCGGCACGGTCAGCCCGGTTTCCGGATCGACCACTTTGGACTCCAGATGCGGGCCGACGCGGCCCACAGTGGACACCCGGCGCTCCACCGAATCGTCGGCCCGGGTCTGCGTGGACACCGGTGACGTCTCGGTCATGCCGTAGCAAATGGACACTTCAGTCATCCCCATCCGGTCGATGACCTGCTTCATCACCTCGACCGGGCACGGCGATCCGGCCATGATGCCGGTGCGCAGCGAGCCGAGGTCGAACGTCTCGAACTCCGGGTGGTTCAGCTCGGCGATGAACATCGTCGGCACGCCGTAGAGCGACGTGCAGCGTTCGGCGGCGACCGCGGCGAGCGTCGCCTTCGGGTCGAACGCCGGGGCCGGGATGACCATGCACGAACCGTGGCTGGTGCACGCGAGGTTGCCCATCACCATGCCGAAGCAATGGTAGAAGGGCACCGGGATGCACACCCGGTCCTCCTCGGTGTAATTGCACAGCTCGCCGACGAAATAGCCGTTGTTGAGGATGTTGTGGTGGCTGAGCGTCGCGCCCTTGGGGAAGCCGGTGGTGCCGCTCGTGTACTGGATGTTGATCGGGTCGTCCGCGGACAGCCCGGCCTGCAGTTGCGCGAGCCGCGCCGGGTCGCCGCCGCGGCCGGAGTCCATCAGCTCGGTCCACGACGAAGTGCCGAGCAGCACGACGGCCTCGACACCGGGACAGTTCGGCCGGACCTCCTCGATCATCGCGGCGTAGTCGGACGTCTTGAACTTGTCCGCCGCGACGAGCATCCGGATGCCCGCCTGGTTGAGGACGTACTGCAGTTCGTGCGAACGGTAGGCCGGGTTGATGTTGACCAGGATCGCGCCGATTTTCGCCGTCGCGTACTGGAGAAACGTCCATTCTGCCCGGTTCGGCGACCAGATGCCGACGCGGTCGCCCTTGCCGATGCCGGACGCCAGCAGCCCGTGCGCGAGGGTGTCGACCTCGGCGGCGAGTTCGCGATAGGTCCAGCGGGTGCCTGCCTCACGGTCGACGAGCGCGTCCCGGTCGCCGAACGCGGCCACGGTGCGGTCGAAATTGTCCCCGATCGTGTCGCCGAGCAGGGGGACGCTGGAGGTCCCGGAGGCGTAACTCGGCAGTGCAGGCGCGTCAGGCATGGGGGCCTCCCGTGGCGGTCTTCTTCGACGAGCGTGAGTCTAAGCTTGATTTCGGACCTTTCCGCCACCCTCGTTATGGGGTGCGCGCGCACGAGCGGCTGATCGTCGTGCGTGTTCCGCTACCCTCGGTGCGGGTTGTTTCGTGCACGAGGGGACTGGGACGTTGCCAGAGGAATTTTCCCTGGGCTGGACCGAGACCGACGTGGCGGTGCGGCGCACCGGACTGCCCGCGTCGTGGCATCCGTTCGAGATCCGCAGCGCGGGCGCGACGATGACCGAGCACAACCGGCTGGCCGAAGAGGCGTGGAACGCACTGCGCGGCCGAGGCCTCGCGGACGCGGAGAAACTCGACCGGGACGTCGAGGCGACCCTGCGCGCCTGGACGAGGCCGGACGTGCTGATCATCGTGCGCGCGGCCGAACTGCCCTCCGGGACCGTGCTGTATCGCGCCTGCATCGGCGAGGGTCTCGGCGTGTTCTCGGAACAGGTCGACGACGGCCTCCGCTTCCAGCAGGTCCGGCCGGAGCGGCTGGTGGATCTGGTGCTGAGCATGTTCCCGCCTTATCCGGCGCTGCCCGTTTCCCCGGTGGCGATCACCCAAGCCCCGGCGCCGAAACACAACGCCCCGGCTCCGGCTCCGTCGCGCCAGGACCGCGACGCGCTGGCGGGGTACTCGCAGTGGCCGTTGCACCGGCACGGAACCGTGGAACTTTCGCTGCGGCCAGGGCAAGGCACGCTGCGCCCGGTCTCGACGGCGACGTTCGTGGACACCGACGGCGGCCGGTATCTGACGTTTTCGGAACCGTTGTCCGACGGCGGGTTCCGGCTGCACTTCACGCCTTCGACGGGCGCGCACCTGCGGAAATGGCTGCTGGAGACCATCGACGAGGGCGTGCGCTGAGAATTCAGGGCTAATCCCCGATGCCCCCACCCGCTCAGCGGGGCAGGATCGGCTTCATGGACCCGAGTGCCCAGAACGAATTCCACCTAGTCGACGCCTTCACCGACCAAGCCTTCGCCGGCAACCCGGCGGGTGTCGTCGTGCTCGAACAGCCCGCGGACGCCGGGTGGATGCAGCAGGTCGCGGCGGAGATGAAGCACTCCGAGACCGCCTTCGTCGTCAACACCGCCGAAGGGGCGAAGCCGCTCCGCTGGTTCACGCCGACCGACGAGGTCTCGCTCTGCGGGCACGCCACCATCGCCGTCACGCATGTCCTTGGCGGGCACCAGGTTTACGACACTCTCAGCGGCCAGCTGACCTGCACCAAGGCCGACGGCTGGATCGAGATGGACTTCCCCGCCGACCCGCCCGTCGAGACCGGCGAAGACCTCTCCCCCATCCTCGACCTGCCCGCGAAGTTCACCGGCCGGGCGCGCGAGAACTTCTTCGTGGTGCTCGAAAGCGCCGAAGCGGTCCAGCACGCGCAGCCGGACCTCGACGCCCTCCGCGCCACCTGGACCGGACGGCTCATCATCACCGCGCAGGGCGACGATTTCGTCAGCCGGTTCTTCGGCCCCGGCGTAGGCGTCGACGAGGATCCCGTCACCGGTTCCGCGCATTGCTCGCTCGCCCCGTACTGGGCCGGGCAGCTGGGCAAAACCACCCTCGTCGGACAGCAGATCTCCGCCCGAGGCGGGACCGTGCGCACCGAAGTCCGCGACGACCGCGTGCTGCTGCGCGGCCAGGCCGTCACCGTAGCGAGCGGGGAGCTGTACGTCTGATGCGACTGATTCTCAACGTGATCTGGCTGGTCCTCGCCGGTTTCTGGATGGCGCTGGGCTACCTGCTGGCCGGAGTCATCTGCTGCGTCCTGATCGTCACGATCCCGTTCGGCATCGCGTCGTTCCGGATCGCGAACTACGCGCTGTGGCCGTTCGGCCGGACGGTGGTCGACCGCCGCGAGGCCGGGGTCGGCTCATTCGTCGGCAACGTGATCTGGTTCCTGGTCGCCGGGCTGTGGCTCAGCATCGGCCACCTGATCACCGGGGTGCTGCAGTGCATCACGATCATCGGCATCCCGCTGGGACTGGCCAACTTCAAGATGATCCCGATCTCGCTGATGCCGCTCGGCAAGGAGATCGTGGACGCGTGAGGTCCGCCTTCGCCCGACCCGCGACGGTCACGGGCCCGGCTGTTCGCCGGGCTCGTGCCGGTCGACGTCCGGCCGGGAGTTCAGTGGCGTGCGAATCGCCAGTTTCGCGTTCAGGGCTCCGCTTCGCGCGTAATTGATGAAGGCGAGCCGGTCGGACTCCATGGTGTCCCTGGCGCGGCGCCACGAGGCGAGATCCGCGATCTCGCCGTTGCGGATGGCGTGGCTAACGAGGAAGAACGTCTCGTCCATCTGCGCGGCAGCACGAACGAGACGGTCGTCGCCGAACAGCCAGAGACTGGACAAGGCCTGGTTCCACACCACCCAGTCGATCGGCTCGGCTCCGCCCTCCCACCGTCGCAGGAATGCGCGCTGGACTCGCGCCGCCTCTTGGATGATCTCCCGGCATGCCTCGGTGAGCTTTTCGCGGGCCCAGTGCCGTCTCTGTGTCCGAGTCGTCGCCACGACTCCGGCGAACACGCCGAGCAGCGCGATCAGCGATCCGGCCGCGCTCGAGGTCGCGATCTGCCAGACAGGCACGACCTTTAGACTCCGCCGCCTTCCGGTCGCCGACCAGCTGTCTCCCTCGAATGCCATCCGAAAAATAATTTTGTCTTGACAACTAAAAACATCGGCAGCAAGCTACGACGCATGACAACCACACGCAAGCTGGTCCTGGGTTTCTACGTCTCGATCGACGGCAAGAGCGCCGACGCCGACAACGGCATCCGCGACGTCATGATGGCGACCGACGACCCCGAACAGGAGGAATACTTCGTCGACCAGCTGTGGGACGCCGGGGCTTTCCTCATGGGCCGCACCACTTACGAGGCCATGGCGGGCTTCTGGCCCACCTCTGACCATCCCTCGGCCAAGGCCATGAACACGATCCCCAAGGTCGTGTTCTCCAGAACCCTGACCACCGCGGACTGGCCCGAGACCCGCATCGCCAGCGGCGACCTCGCGGAGGAGATCGCCAAGCTCAAAGCCGAGCCCGGCAAGGATCTCGTCGCCGCGGGCGGCACCGAATTCCTGCACTCGCTGATCAAGCTCGGCGTGGTGGACGAGTACCGGCTGTGGGTGCTCCCCGCCGTCACCGGCAAGGGCGCGGCCCTGTTCCCGGAGCTGGACGAGGCCCGGCGGCTGCGGCTGGTGAAGAGCACGGCCTTCCCGTCCGGGATTCTCGAACTTCGGTACGCCCCGGCGGGCTAATCCTCCGGCTCGAAGGGCAGCTTCACCACGAGACACGGCCCGCCGACGAACAGCCCGCCGTCAATGCCAAGGGCCTTCCCTCCGGCGTAGAGGTACGGGCCCTCGATCTGCGTCGGGTGGATGCCCAGCTGGTCGGCGATCACGCTGTGCCCGTGGACGATCCGCGAACCGCCCAGCGCGTCGAGGAGGCGGTCCGCGTTCTCCTCGCCGTCCGGGCCGCGGAAGGCGTACCGGGTGGTCATCCGGCGCCACACGTCCCACCAGGCCTCGATGTTGCTGCCGGAGAGAATGTCGCGCGCGGTGGCGTTGACGGCGTCGAGGTCCTCGCCCCAGTCGAGGTACTCGAGGGTGTCCGAGTGCAGCAGCAGATGGTCCTCGTCGACCGCGACCAGCGGGCGCTCGGTGAGCCATTCGATGTGCTCGGGGGTGAGCCGGTCCTGGTCCGACAGCAGGCCGCCGTTGATCTCCCAGCTGCGCGCGAAACTGCGCGGCCCGAAGTCGGACGGCACCGGGCGGTCGCCGAAGTGGTACATCCCCAGCAGCAGGATCTCGTGGTTGCCGAGCAGCATCTGCACCGAGCCGCCCGCCTGCGCCGCCTGGTCCTGCAGTTCGCGCACGAGATCGATCACCCCGACGCCGTCCGGGCCGCGGTCGGTGAAGTCGCCGAGAAACCACAACCGGTCGTCGACGCCGGCCCACTTGCCGTCGCTGTCGACAAGGCCCTCGGCGCGCAGTGCGTCAACCAGGGCGTCCCGGTGCCCGTGGACGTCGCCCACCACATAGACGCTCATCGCTCGACGATATGCCCTGATCCCGGGCGGTGGGCGGTCAGCCTTCGCCGAACGGGTCGAGCGTTCGCCCGATCAGGTCGGCGACCGAGCCGATCACCTTCGTCGGCCGGTACGGGTAGTTCTCCACCGACTCCTCGTTCGAGATGCCGGTGAGCACCAGGATGGTCTGCAGCCCGGCCTCGATCCCGGAGTGCACGTCGGTGTCCATCCGGTCGCCGATCATGAGCGTCGACTCCGAATGCGCGCCCAGCCGGCGCAGCGCCGAGCGCATCATCAGCGGGTTCGGCTTGCCGACGTAATACGGCGAGCGGCCGGTCGCCCGCTCGATCAGCGCCGCGACGGACCCGGTCGCGGGCATCGAGCCCTCGACGCTCGGGCCGGTCGCGTCCGGGTTGGTCGCGATGAACTTCGCACCGCCCTCGATCAGCCGGATCGCGCGGGTGATCGCGCTGAAGCTGTACGTGCGGGTCTCGCCGAGCACGACGTAGTCCGGGTCGCGTTCGGTCAGCACGTAGCCGACCTCGTGCAGCGCCGTGGTGAGCCCGGCCTCGCCGATCACGAACGCCGAGCCGTTCGGCCGCTGCGAGGCGAGGAACTTCGAGGTGGCCAGCGCCGAGGTCCAGATGGACTCCTCGGGAATGTCCAATCCGGTGCGCAGCAACCGCGCGCGCAAGTCGCGCGGGGTGTAGATCGAGTTATTGGTGAGCACCAAAAAGTCGATATCGTTGTTCCGCAGTTCGGCGAGGAACTCGTCCGCCCCCGGGACGAGGTGTTCCTCCCTGACCAGCACACCGTCCATGTCGGAGAGATACGTCCACCGGCCTTCGCTCATGCGCGAAAATCTATCACGCGCGCGAGACACCTGCGGCATACGACGAAAGCGGCTACAGTGGAAATTGCCGGGTAACGCGAGGGGAGTCGCGCTTCCGGTCACCGAGGGGGTTCGGGGGAATCTTTTCAGTAAGCACCGGTGTAATCGCCGTTGCGCAATTCTTCCTGCCCCTTTCCTTGAAGGGGAGAAAGTTCATGACCGAAATTGCCGAACGTCCGGCAGCCGCGGGTCCGATCAGCGGGCCCACCTGGGGGTTGACCAAGTTCCTCGACCCGTTGCCGGTTCCACCGGTGCTGCGGCCGCCGTGGTGGGGACAGGACATGATCACCATTCCGATGGTGGCGAAACAGCAGCAACTGCACTCGCAATTGCCGCCGACCGCATTGTGGACTTACGCGGGACATTTCCCGGGTCCGACAATCGAAGTGCGCAGCGGTAAACAACTGCGGATTTCGTGGTCGAACGAAATAGAAGGCAAGTTCCCGCTGGTCGCCGTGCAGGGTCCGGCGAACGACGGGCCGACCACCCGCCCCGGCCGCGAGCTCGACCGGCCCGGCTACAAGATCGTCGACGGCGTCTCGGACCTGCCCGCGTGGACCGTCGTCCACCTGCACGGAGCCCGCACCAACGCGGGCAATGACGGCTGGGCGCACAACGCCGGTCTCCAGGGCACTTCGCAGCTCGTCGAGTACCAGAACCGGCAGCAGGCGATGCCGCTCTGGTACCACGACCACGCCATGGCGATCACGCGCTTCAACGTCCACACGGGCCTGGCCGGGATGTACCTGATCCGCGACGACGAGGAGGACGACCTCGACCTGCCCAGCGGCGATCGCGAACTCCCGCTGATCCTCGCCGACCGCAATCTCGACATCGACCCGGCGACCGGCCAGCTCACCGGGCAGCTGCTGTACAAGTTCCCGTACGTGCCGAACGGGCCGATGATCCCGTTCTCCGGTCCGTTCACCCTGGTCAACGGCGTGATCTGGCCGCACCTCGACGTCAGCGCGCGGTGGTACCGCTTCCGCCTGCTCAACGCGGCCAACGACCGGTTCTTCACGCTCAACCTGGTCGACGAGAACAACGTGCCGCAGAACGACGCCGTCCGCTTGATCGGCACCGACGGCGGGTTGCTGCCCGCGCCCGCGCCGCTGCCGTCCGGCGGCCTGGCCGTCGCACCCGCCGAACGGTTCGACCTGCTGATCGACTTCAGCCGGTTCAAGGGCCGGAAAGTCAAGCTGCGCAACGCCAAACCGGGCGGCGTCGAACCGGACGTCATGGAGTTCCGGGTGGACAGCCGCGACAAGCACGATCCGTTCGAACTGCCCGAGAAGCTCTCGACGTCCTACATCCGGATCAAGCACGGTTCGACGCTGCCGGAGGACCACGACCACGTCTGGGTCGCGCTGCTGCTCAACGCGAGCGGCCACCCGGAGATGTGGGACCTCGAACAGGTCGACGCCGATCCGGGCGGCAAGGGGATCATCCAGATCAAGGACCCGGCGGGCGGGCTCAAGACGTTCCGGATGATCGGGCGGCTCTTCGACGACACCACCGGCATCTTCATCAACCACGACAAGTGGGCGGTGTGGAACATCGTGCACGTCGCCAACGGCGGGCCCGCGCATCCGTTCCACATCCACCTGACCGAGTTCCAGGCGCTCTTCCGCCGCAGCTTCACCACGACGTTCGACCCGGCTTCGGAGCGCACGGCCAAGCCGATCGACGGGTTCGCGGAAGTCCCGCTGGAGAAGTACGAGGAGGGCTGGAAGGACACGATCATCGTGAACCCCGGCCAGTGGGTGAGCGTCGCCGGCCAGTTCAGCGGCGGCACCGGCGAGTTCATGTACCACTGCCACATCCTCGACCACGAGGACGAGGGAATGATGCGCCCGTTCGTCGTGCACCCGCCCGAGGTGGCGAAGTTCCACGTCCACCCGGGCGGCGGCCACCACCACGGCGGCTGACGCGGGAGCCGAGCGCACGTGGGGGGCGCTCGGCTCAGGAGGCCGCGGCCGGGTGCACCGCCACGGCCGCGGCCTTCACCGACGTCAACGGAGGCACCGCACGCCGCTGGCCTGTTCAACGCCGCTTTGGCGGTTCTCCGCGCGGGACGCGGCGCCGACGGGACGCGGGGTGCTCCCCGGCCGATGAGCCGTGAGGGGGTCCTTGAGGGAATCTGATTCCCTCAAGGACCCCCTCACGGATCTCTGCCGCAATGCCAGGGACCCAAGCTGCGCAGCCCACGCCCGCCGACCGTCCACAAAGGACTTCAGCCTCGCCGAAATACCCGATTTGTGACTATGTGACCGCTTACTGAAGTCCGTGAGGGGAACCCTGAGGGACTCTGAGTCCCTCAGGGTTCCCCTCACGGACGCCTGGCCCCGCCCAGATCCTCCGACCTGGGCAAACCG
>NZ_JBEXMH010000099.1:0-24696 GCF_040610415.1 Amycolatopsis sp. NPDC004079
TCGGTCAAGCCGGTCACCGACCCGGATGGCGACGCGGTCAAGTACTGCTTCCGCGTCGCGACCGGATCCGATGCGAGGTCCGGCGTGGTTGTCGACGGTTAGCGGGTTGGGGTTAGCGCCCCAATGTGGCGTTGGGTGCATGTGACGCACCGAACGCCACATTGGGTGCGTTGCACGCACCGAATGTCGCATGGGGTGCATCGCGGCGGCGGGCGGGTCGTGAAGGACTCCTTGAGGGAATCAGACTCCCCCAAGGAGTCCTTCACGGACCAATGTCAGGGGCTTAAGGCGGCGCTGCGGGTGCGGTTTGCCCAGGTCGGAGGGCCTGGGCGAGGGCGGGCGCCCGTGAGGGGAACCCTGAGGGACTCTGAGTCCGTGAAGGTTCCCCTCACGGACGCGGGCAAGGGAGCATCCCCGCGCATCAGATCGTGTCGGGATCCACGTCAACCGCAGCGAAAAGAGTTCGTGCGCAGAGATCCCGCAGCTCCTCCGTGCTGATCTTCGGCTCGTCCAGCCAGTCCAGAATCAGCGTCGCGACAAACGAAAGCCACCCCCGAACCGCCAGCTGCGTAGTGGCGGTGACCGGTCGCAGCAAGCCCACCGCTGCCAAAATCCGCTCCGCGTTCGCTGCCATCCCGGCTTCGCAGATCTCCCGGATTTCCCGATCTGCGTCACCGGCGCTGCGGTGCACGATGCGGTAGCCGTCCGGATGCGTGCGGGCGAATTCCAGGTACACCTCCAGCCCGGCGCGCAGCTGCTCGGCTACCGGCAAGGCGGGGTCGGGTTCGCTCATCGCCAGCAGCTGGTCGCGTTGCCCGCGGACGATCGCGGCGAAGAAGTCTTTCTTCGTGGGGAAGTAGTGGTACAACAAGCCACGCGAGACGCCGGCGATTTCGGCTACCTCTTCGATCCACACCTCGTCGTACGGGCGTCCCGCGAACAGGCCTGCGCCGATGGTCAGCAGCTGTTCGCGCCGCTGTTCGGTGGTCAGGCGCGTCCGCATCGTCCCAGCTTACTTGACACCGGTTCAGTAGCGGGGGAAGGTGACCCTATTGGATGTGGGTTCAGTAGGGAGCGAACTGTGGACACCACCGCGATTCCGCACCGGCCGGGTCGGTTGCCGGTGCTCGGGGACCTGCTCGGGACCAATGTGCGCACGCCGTTGCAGAGCACCATGCGCGCCGGCGCGGGGCTCGGGCCGATTTTCACCCGCAAGTTCTTCGGGCTGGAGATCGTGTTCGCCTGCGGGCTCGAGCTGGTCACCGAGCTGAACGACGAGTCGAGGTTCGGCAAGCACGTCGGCCTCGGTGTCGAGCGGTTGCGCGGGGTCGTCGGCGACGGGTTGTTCACCGCGCACACGCGCGAGCCCAACTGGCGGCTGGCGCACGACATTCTGCAGCCCGCGTTTTCCGCCGAGGCCATGCGCCGTTATCACTCGATGATGCTCGAGGTCGCCCGCGAGTTGACCACGTCATGGGACCGCGCGACCGGTCCGGTCGACGTCGCGGCCGACATGACTCGGTTGACGCTCGAGACGATCGGTCTCGCCGGGTTCGGGTACCGGTTCGGGTCGTTCGAGCGGGCCGAACCGCATCCGTTCGTCACTGCGATGATCCGGGCGTTGCGGTTCGCGCAGCTGGACAACGTGAAGCTTCCGTTCGTGCGGCGGGCGCTGGCCGGGTCGGCCGCGCAGAATCAGGCTGACATCGCGACCATGACGAATCTGGTCGACGAGGTCATCGAGAGCCGCCGTCGCGAGGGTGGCGAGGCTCGCGACCTGCTCGGGTTGATGCTCGCCGACGGGCACCCGATGACTGGGGAGAAGCTCGACCCGGTGAACATTCGCAACCAGGCCATCACTTTCGTGGTCGCGGGTCATGAGACGACCTCGGGGGCGCTGTCGTTTGCGTTGTACTACTTGACGCGGCATCCCGAGCTGCTGGCGAAGGCTCGCGCCGAGGTCGACGCGGTGTGGGGCGATCGCGAACCAGGCTTCGGCGACGTCGCGAAGCTGCGGTACGTCCGGCGCGTGCTCGACGAGGCGATGCGCCTGTGGCCGACCGCGCCCGGCTACTCGCGGGAGGCCCGCGAAGACCTTGTGCTGGGCGGAAAATACCGGATGCGCAAGGGCGATTCGATCATCGTTCCGCTGCCGATGCTCCACCGCGACCCGACGGTCTGGGGGCCGGATCCGGAGAAGTTCGACCCGGATCGCTTCGAGCCGGCGGAGGTGCGGAAGCGTCCGGCTCAGGCGTACAAGCCGTTCGGCACCGGGGAACGGGCGTGCATCGGCCGCCAGTTCGCATTGCACGAAGCGGTGCTGGCGTTGGGGATCATGCTGCAGCGCTACGACTTCGAGGCAGATCCGGCGTACGAGCTGAAGATCGTGGAATCGCTGACGCTGAAGCCGAGCGGGTTCACTGTCCGGCCGCGGATCCGCGAGCGGGCGGCGGAGCTGACCTCAGCTGGCCGCTAGCTCCCCGGACAGCGTCTCGTGCATTGCCGCGCTGTGTTTGTTCAGTCCGACGATCTCGACGGTCTTTCCGCGCGCCTTGTACTTCGTCGTGATCGCGTCGAGCGCGGCGACGGTCGAGGCGTCCCAGATGTGCGCGGCTGAGAGGTCGATGACTACTCGAGCCGGGTCGTCGGCGTAGTCGAACTGATAGACGAGATCGTTGCTGGAGGCGAAGAACAGCGCACCGGTCACCGAGTACCGGACATTGTCGGACTCGCGCGCCGCGGTCACCTCGACCAGGTGCGCGACCCGGCGCGCGAAGATCACCATCGCGGTGATCGACCCGACCACGACCCCGATCGCGAGGTTGCTGGTCGCCACCACGATGCCCACGGTCACCGCCATCACGGCGACCTCGCCGACCGGCATCCGCTTCAGCGTGCCGGGCGCGATCGAATGCCAGTCGAACGTGCCGAACGCGACCAGCACCATCACCGCGACGAGCGCGGCCATCGGGATCCGCGACACGACCGGCCCGAACACCAGGCACAGCATCATCAAGAACGCACCGGCGAGGAACGTCGACAGCCGGGTCCGGCTGCCCGCGACCTTGACGTTGATCATGGTCTGGCCGATCATCGCGCAGCCGCCCATGCCGCCGAAAATCCCGGTGACGACATTGGCGACACCCTGCCCGACCGCTTCCCGCGTCTTGTTCGAGCGCGTGTCCGTGATGTCGTCGACCAGTTTGGCGGTCATCAACGATTCCATCAGCCCGACCAGCGCGAACGCCAGCGCGTACGGCGCGATCAGACTGAGCGTGCCGAAGGTGAACGGCACGTCCGGGATCCCCGGCACCGGCAGCGCTGAGGGCAGCGCGCCCCTGTCGCCGACGGTCGGCACGGCGATCCCGGCCGCGATCGTCAGCGCGGTGAGCACCACGATCGACACCAGCGGCGCGGGAACGGCCTTGGTCAGGCGCGGGAAGAACACCATGAGCGCGAGACCGCCGGCGAACAGCGGATACACCGGCCACGGCACGTCGATCAGCTCCGGCGCCTGCGCCAGGAAGATCAGGATCGCCAGCGCGTTCACGAAGCCGACCATCACGCTGCGCGGCACGAAACGCATCAGCTTCGCCACTCCGAGCGAGCCGAGCACGATCTGGAACAGCCCGCCCAGCACCACTGTCGCGACGAGATAGCCGATGCCGTGTTCCCTGGCCAGCGGCGCGACCACCAGTGCGATCGCCCCGGTCGCCGCCGAGATCATCGCCGGACGGCCGCCGACGAACGCGATCACCACCGCCATGGTGAACGACGCGCACAGGCCCACCCGCGGATCGACGCCGGCGATCACCGAGAACGAGATCGCCTCCGGGATCAGTGCGAGCGCGACGACCAGTCCGCCGAGGATCTCGGTACGCGCGACCCGCGGCACCAGCCACGCCGGCCGTCGAATGGACACAGTGGACAGTGGCGAGCGCACAGTGGATGACCTGTCGGTTTCGGGGACGGGCAGAAAGAGCCGCTCCAGACGGTAGAGGACGGATCGGACATCGCTGCCGTCTCCCGCCTTCAGGTGAGTCTTCGATCACGCGCTTTACCTGGGGCAGCGAGCCGCGTTACGATCAGGGCAGTCGTACAGGACGATCGCCCTGTACGACTGCCCTGGGCAACTGACCAGGGCGGTTGACCAGGATGGGAGCGGAATGAGTTCTCCGGCGGCGGCACGCGGCCAAGAGGCGCGGCAGCGGTTGCTGACAGCGGCGGCGGAGCTGGTGCCGGAACGCGGGTGGACCGCGGTGAGCACCCGCGTGCTGGCCGAGCGGGCCGGGGTGACGTCGAGCGTGGTGCACTACCACTTCCCGTCCCTGCAGGCGTTGCTGCGCGAGGCGGTCCTCGACGCGATGCGCGAGGTGCTGGAGAGCGTCGGCCCGGCGCTGGCCTCGACGCAGAACCCGGCTGATCTGGTGACCGCGCTGTTCGGGTCGGTCGAGCCGTACACCGGGGTGGATCCGCTGTCGGTGCTGTTCGTCGAGGCATACCTGGCGGCGCGGCGTGATGACGAGCTGCGAGACCAGATCGGGGGACTGCTCCTGGCGTTCCGCGCGCAGGTCAGCCGCTGGCTCGCCGAACGCGGCGTCCCCGAACCGGACGCGACCACGGAGGTGCTGGTGGCGACCATCGACGGCTTGCTGCTGCACCGAGGTCTCGCCCCCGGCGGCGATCCGGCGGCGGTCACTGCCGTGCTGCGCGGGCTGGTCACTCAACCTTAGGGGGACGCGATGAGAATCCTGGTCTGCGGCGCTGGCATCGCCGGGCTGGCCGCGGCGAACCGGCTGTCCGCGCTGGGCCACGAGGTGACGCTGGTAGAGCGGTCGCCCGGCCCGCGCCCGCAGGGATACATGATCGACTTCTTCGGCACCGGCTACGACGCGGCCGAGGCGATGGGAGTACTGCCCGCGATCAAGGACGTGGCGTACCCGGTTTCCGAAGCGGTTCTCGTTGACGCACAAGGGAAGCGCCGATCCGAGATCCAGTTCGCCCAGTTCGCGCGCACCGTCGGCGGCCGGTTGCTGAGCGTCCTGCGGCCGGATCTGGAACAGGCATTGCGCGCGACGCTGCCCGCTGAGGTCGAGCTTCGG
Organism: Amycolatopsis sp. NPDC004079; assembly: GCF_040610415.1. Taxonomy (NCBI): domain Bacteria; kingdom Bacillati; phylum Actinomycetota; class Actinomycetes; order Pseudonocardiales; family Pseudonocardiaceae; genus Amycolatopsis; species Amycolatopsis sp. NPDC004079. Next base: position 5,103 of record NZ_JBEXMH010000099.1, read on the forward strand.
TACGCCAGCGGGGTAGTCGCCGTAGAAGACGACGGCGACCGAGTCGCGGCCACTCTCTCGGATGGTTCGGTCCTGGAAGCCGATCTGCTGGTCGGCGCCGACGGAATCCATTCGACCGTCCGGCGGCTGGTGTTCGGCGAGGAGTCGCAGTTCCTTCGCTACCTTGGCTTTCACACCGCGGCGTTCCTGTTCACGTCGCCCGAGATCCAAGCAGTGGCGGCTGGACGGTTCTGCCTCACCGACACCGTCGGCAGGCAGATGGGTTTCTACGGCCTGCGCGCCGGAACGGTCGCCGCCTTCGCCGTCCATCGCACGCCGGACCCCGCCATGCCGGACGACATCCGGGCGGCGCTGCTGGACACCTACGGCTCGCTGGGCTGGATGGTGCCGGAAGCGTTGACGCACTGCCCGCCGTCCGAGGAGATCTACTACGACCAGGTCGCCCAGATCGAGATGCCAACGTGGAGCAAGGGGCGGGTCACGCTGGTCGGGGACGCGGCGTACGCGGTGTCGCTGCTGGCCGGACAGGGCGCGTCACTGGGCATCGGAGGCGCGTATGTGCTGGCAGATCAACTGAACCGAGCGTCGTCAATCGCAGAAGGATTGGCGGAGTACGAACGGCTCTGGCGTCCCGTCGCGGCAGACAAACAGCAAGTCGCCCGCAACGGCGCACGATGGTTTCTCCCCGACAGCAAGCCGCAGCTTCAGCTGCGTCGGCTCGCGCTGAAACTGGCCCGGTTGCCCGGAGTTGACCGATTCGTGGCCGGGAGTTTGACCGGGAAATCCACCGCGCTCATCACGAACCTGCACCATTCGGCGAGGGAAGGAGTCCGACCGTGAACCCGATAGCGCGCACGGTCTTCAAGGCGCCGGCGAAGCTGTACGACCGCGACCTGGGATGGTTGCTGGGCAAGCGTTTCCTGTGCCTCACGCACGTCGGCCGCAAATCCGGCCGGCAGTACCGGACCGTGCTGGAAGTGATCGGCCTCCGTCCTCAGTCCGACGAAGTACTGGCCATCGCGGGGTTGGGCCCGTCGTCGGACTGGTACCGCAACATCCAGGCCGCCCCCGCCGCGGAGGTCGCGATCGGCCGCCGAAAGTTCGCTCCCGAGTACCGAATCCTCGACGAGCCCGAAGCGGCCGACGCCATCGCCGACTACGAGCGACGGAACCTGCTGCTGCGCCCCGTCCTGCACCCCGTGCTGAGCAAGCTGCTGGGCTGGCACTATGACGGCTCCGCCGCGGCGCGGCACCGGATGGTCCAGCAGTTGCCGATCGTCGCCTTCCGTCCGCGCGGCGGAGCCGAAACCGACCAAGAAGGTACTGACCGCTGATGAACTACATCGCCGAGCTGCGCGAACTAGTCGGCACGCGCCCGCTGATCCTGCCCGGAACGTCGGTGCTGATCGCCGACGAGCGCGGCAGGCTGCTGCTGGTGTTCCGAGGAGAAAGCCAGGACTGGGGCCTGCCCGGGGGATTCCTCGATCCCGGGGAGTCCTATGAGGACGCTGGCCGCCGCGAGGTGCGCGAAGAAATCGGCCTGGTGGTAAGGGATCTGGAGCTGCTGGGCGTCTACTCCGGACCGGAGTACTTCTACCGGTACCCGCATGGCGACGAGGTCCACAACGTGACTGCCGCTTTCACCGCGACCGTCGAGAACACCGAGGTCGCCGTGGACGGCACGGAGATCACCGGGTACGAGTTCTTCGAGCTGGACCGATTGCCGGACGACATCATCGCCCCGGAACGGCCGATCGTCGAGGACTACGTGAAGCGATTCGGCGGCTAGGTCTTCGGCGTCAGACGGTTTTCGTCATCCCGCCGTCGATCACGAGATCCGCGCCGCTCATGTTCGCCACCTTTCCGGAGGCTAGGAACACCACCAGCGCCGCGATCTCGTCCGGGTCGGCGAACTCGCCGGTCGACAGCCCGACCGCGCCCGGCAACCGGTCCTTGAATTCCTCCAGTTCGGCACCCGCGCGCCGGGCGAGCTGGTCCCCGGGGCCGCCGGGCGCGGTCCACAGGTCGGTCCACACCGGGCCGGGCGAAATCGTGTTCACTCGCAGGCCCCGGCCGCCGAACTCCTCCGCCAGTGCTTTGCCCAGATTCGTCACCGCTGCCTTCACCGCGGACTGAGCGATCAGCCGCGGCTGTGGCACCTTCGCGTTCACCGAACTGATGTTGACCACCGCGCCCCGCCGTTCGAGCAGACTCGGCAGTGCGGCTCGCGTCGCGCGGACGTTCGACAGGAACGTGACGTTGAACGTGTGCAGCCACGCCTCGTCGTCGAGTTCGAGGAACCCGCCGGGTGGGTTCGACGTTCCCGCGACGTTGTTCACCAGCAGGTCAATGCCGCCATGCTGATCAAGCGCGTGCCGAACGACCCGCGCCGGTTCGTCCGGGCTGCTCAGGTCGGCCTCGATCGCGTCCGGGGTCAGGTCTTTCACTGCGTCGGTGACGGTACGGCTCGCCGCGACCACCGTGTATCCCTCGTCAACCAGTGCCCGGACGATCGCCAGCCCGATTCCCCGTCCGGCTCCGGTCACCACGGCAACGCGCTTGGACTCAGTCATGAAGACCCCCCCATATCCAGAATTTCCTTGCTGTGACGGCTGTTTCAGCGACGCCGGGCGCGCAGTACACAAGTCGACATCGGCAGCGTGAATGTCCCTGACTCCGTCTCCGGCCGCTCCGCGAGGAAAGCCCGGATCCGGTCAAGCGCCGCGGACCGCTCAGGTTCCGGCAGCATCAGCATCCCGGCCCGGGTGGACAGAGTCGCGACCAGCGTGTCAGCGGTACGAAGCTGACCGTGCGGGAACTCGGCGCGTTCCGGCGACTCGAACCTGGTCGGCGAACCGGCTTCCGGAAGACGCGCGGTCGCGGCACGCCAGCCTGACGGGGTGTCGCGCGGCCCGATCGCCGCGCTGCCGCTGACCCGCGCCAGCTCGGCGACCCAGTCCACCTGGTCGTCCACGACGTTCCACAACCCGGCCAAAATCCCGCCGGGCGAAAGAACCCGGGCGATCTCCGGTCCGGCGACGGCCATGTCGAACCAATGCATCGCGTTGCCGGAAAGCACGGCGTCGACGGACCCGTCCGGCAGCGGGATCGCTTCGGCACTGCCTCGCTCGGCGCGGACGTCCGGCAGCGCGCGACGGAGTTCGCCGAGCATCGCCGGGTCCGGCTCGACCGCGATCACGTCGGCACCCAGCGCGGCGGTGAGTTTCCCGGTGCCCGCACCGAGGTCGAGCACCCGAGGCCCGGGCGCCGCGTCGAGCGCCCATCGCACCGCGGCCTCCGCGTAGTCCGGGCGATGCTCGGCATACGCCGACGCCGCCGCGCCGAACGACGAGGCAGCTTGAGTCATCCATCGAGCCTATCGGAGCTTCAAGCCTGCCGAAGGCAGAACGGATGCCCCGCCGGACTCGCGTACACGTGACCGGAAAGCCGCCGCGCCCCCGCTTCCAGCGCCCGTTTCTCCGCGGCGGCAAGATCATCCGCGGTCACGTCCAGGTGCATCTGCTGCGACGCTCCGTCCGGCCATTCCGGCGGCGTCTGCCCGGCGGCGTGCTGAATCACCAGCACCGGAAACCCTTCAGTCCGCAGGAAGTGGTGAGTTTCTGACGTAGCAACCGAACCGCCGAGCAGTCGATGCCAGAACGCGCTCTCCTCCTCAAGCGACGCCGCGTCGATGATCACCGCACCAAGTTTCAAGTCCATCGGATACTCCTTCCGTCGCTGCGGTCAGACTGCCGGGATGATTCCGCCGTCGACCCGGAATTCCGCTCCGGTCAACCATTTCGCCCGGCTCGACGCGAGAAACGCGATCATCTCCGCCACGTCCGACGGGTCGCCGGGCCGCCCCATCGGCACGTCCAGCCGGTCCGCGATCTGCTGCTGAATCTCGTCCACCCCAACGCCTTCCTGCGACGCGATCTGCTGAAGATGCGCGGCCGCGCCCTCCGTGACCACAAACCCCGGCAACACGCACACGACCCGCACGCCCTGCGCGCTGACCTCCGTCGCCAGCGAACGGCTGTACACATTGAGCGCGGCCTTCGCCGCCGCATAGGGAGCTTCGCCACGCTGCGGCAGGTGACTCGCGATCGACGACACGTGCACGACCACGCCGGACCCGCGTTCGACCATCCCCGGCACCAGCGCACGATCGAGACGAACCGCGCTGAGCAGGTTCATCTCCAGGTCGGCGAGCCAGGATTCGTCGGTCCGCTTGAGCGTCGGCGAGGGATCGGTCGCGGCTCCCGCGTTGTTGACCAGCACGTCAATCCCGCCGACGCTCTCGATCACCCGACGGCCGAGATCCGCCGCGCCAGCTTCCGTCGAGAGGTCTGTGGGGAGGAACGTCGCGGGCAGATCGTCCGGCGGTGCGCTGCGAGAAGCCGTCAACACTGTCGCGCCCGCGGCGGCGAAGCGGCGGACCGTCGCGGCGCCTAGCCCTCGGCTGCCGCCGGTCACCAGCACGCGGAGGCCCGCGAGACCTTCGTCCGGAACTGTCATGGCATCACTCCCGCATTAAGGTGAGTCTGACTCCGGAAACGGTACACTAAGCTGAGTCGGACTCACTTTATGGAGGTGCCGGTGCCGTCCACCCGTCCGTTGCGCGCCGATGCGCGACGCAACCGTGATGCGCTCCTGGCTGCCGCGCGGGAAGCGTTCCTCGCCGGAGAGTCCGACGCGCATGTCGACGAGATCGCCAAGCGAGCCGGGGTCGCGGTCGGCACGCTCTACCGGCATTTCGAGACGCGCGAAGCTCTCGTGGAGGAGGTCTACCGGCAGGAAGTCGACCAGTTGTGCGCTCTGCCGGCACAACTGCTTGAGCAGCACGCGCCAGACGAGGCGTTGAGATATTTCCTGTTGCGGTTGGTGGACCACGCGGCCGTCGGCAAGGGGATGGCTGTCGCGCTCGAGAGCATCATGGCGACGGATTCGCCGGTGTTCGAGGACGCTCGGGCGCAGATGGCCGGTGCGCTCGACGAGTTGCTCCAAGCCGGTGCTGCGGCCGGGACGCTCCGCGCCGATATCGGCGGACGCACTGTGCTGCGCGCGCTCGGCGGGATTTGCGGGATGCGCATCGCCGAGGGGTGGAAGGACGAGGCGGTCCGGATCACCGAAATCCTCCTGGACGGACTGCGGTACGGGGCTGTGCGGACCTCGTGAACGGACAGGCGGGTCGGCTGCTGGTTGTCGACGAGGCCGACCGGCTTATGTCTGGGGGCGGGTTCAGTCGGCCTTGGTGCTGGCCCGAAGCCCGGGTTCAGGGCGACCGGCACCGGCGGGTTCCGCCAAAAAGGCCCGCCCGGCCAGCGGGCCTCGCCGTCAGCGACGAGGCCCGCCGAACCGGAACCGGACCACCGGCCGAATCCCCGCGGGGTCTTACTTGCCGAGCGCGTCCACCCCGGCCTGCGCGAAGCTCTCGTCCTGCGCGCCGGACGGCGCACCGGCCACGCCGACCGCCGCGATCGGGGCGTTGTTCGCGTCCACCGGGACCGCCCCGGCGAGGAACAGGGTGCCCTTGATGTCCTTCAGGGTCGGGGCCTGCTGCAGCCGTCCGGTCAGCTCGGAGGTCTTGGCGTTCCACGAAACCGCGGTGAACGCCTTCTCCTCGGCCGACGAGTACGACTGCGGCCCGGCGCCGTCGCCGCGCAGGGTGACGACGGTGTTGCCGTCGCGGTCGACCACCGCGACCGACACGTGCTGGCCCGCCTTCTCGGCGGCGTTGAGCGCGGCCTGCGCGGCCTTCTGCGCGGCGGCGATCGACAGGTGCGTGGTCTGGACCAGACCCTTCGGCGCGGCCTGAGCGGGGGCGGCGGACGCGGCCGGGGTGGCGGCGTTGGCGGCCAGCGCGCCGGTGGTGGCGGCTCCGATCACGGCGAGGCCGCCGACGACGGTGGCGATGCGGGTCTTGGCGGTGAAGTTCTTCATCGGGTGCTCCTTGGCTTGTCCGGTTTGATGCGTTCATCGTGCGTCCGGGACCGCCTTCACCGGATCGGAGTCTCGGCTCGCCTCGCGGCGCGGAACGGCCGACACTCAGGTCGTCCGATCGGCTGATGCCGGCCGGGTTCGCACAGGTCAGGCTCCACAGAGGACCCGAAACGGAGGTGGCGATGACTGATCGGGACGCGCGGTGGCTGGCCGCGACCATGCACACGGCGTTCTTCCTGCTGCTGGTCGCGTCGATCGTGCGCTTCCTCGACCACCACCACGGCGAACCGGCCGCGCCGTGGGTGATCGCGCTGACCGGCTGCCTGGCCGCGGTCTACGCGGTCGGACTGGTGCTGCGGGTGACCGGTCCGGAGCAGGTGACCGTGCCGTATCTGGCGTGGCTGACCGTCGTGACCGTGCTGTGGGTGGTGCTCGTGCTGCTCGCGCCGAGCTTCGCGTGGTGCGCGGTCCCGCTGTTCGTCACCGGTCTCCGGACGCTGCCCACCGGACCCGCGTTAGTGCTGGTGACGCTGGTGACCGCGTTGGTGGTGCTCTCCCAGAACCGGCTCGCGAGCGGCTTCGACCCGAACCTGACCATCGTGCCGGTCGCCGTCGCCGCCGTGACCGCCGCGGTGATCACGTACCTGCGGCGGCAGGCGGTGCGGCTGCGGGAAACCGAGCGGCGCGCGGGAATGCTGGACGAACGGCAACGGCTGTCTCGGGAAATCCACGACGCACTCGCGCAAGGTCTGTCCAGCCAAGCGATGCTGCTGCAAGCGGCCGACCGCGCCTGGGCTGATCCGGACTTGGCGCGCGAGCATTTGCATGCGGCACAACAGATCGGCACGCGAAACCTGGCCGAAGCCCGCGGTCTCGTGCAAGACCTGGCTCCCGCCGATCTCGACGGGCACTCGGTCGAGGAAGCGCTGCGAAACGTCGCCGAACGCGAACCGCGGCCGGTGCGCGTCCAGGTCGACGGACCCGCGCGGCCGCTGCCGAGCCGGGTGCAGTCCACGTTGGTCCGGATCGCGCAGGGCGCGCTGGCCAACGCGCGCGAACACGCGGACGCGTCGGGAGTGGCGCTCACCCTCACCTACCTGGACGATGAGGTCGTGCTGGACATCACCGACGACGGCCGGGGTTTCGACCCGGCCGCCCCGAGCGCTGAGGGCCGCGGCCACGGCCTGCCCGCCATGCGCGCGCGGGCGACGCAGCTCGGCGGCCGGTTGACCGTCGAATCCGCGCCCGGGCAGGGCACCGCCGTCTCGGCCGCGATTCCGTTGGGACCCAGCCATGTCTGACGAGCAGTCCATCCGCGTCGTGCTCTGCGACGACCACGCCATGGTCCGGGCCGGACTGCGCGCACTGCTGGCCGGTGCGGGCGGGATCGAGGTCGTCGGCGAGGCGGCGACGGGGCAGGAGGCGCTCAACCTCGCCGCCGCGTTGCGGCCGGATGTGGTGTTGATGGATTTGCAGCTGGGCGACGGAATGGACGGCGTGGAAGCGATCCGGCGGCTCCGCTCGGCTCCGACGCCGCCGCGAGTGCTGGTGCTGACCACGTACGACACCGACGCCGACATCACGCGCTCGATTGAGGCCGGTGCCACGGGATATCTGCTGAAGGCCGAGTCCGCCGACGAGCTGTACGCGGCGATCCGGTCGGCCGCGGCGGGACGGACGGCGTTGTCGCCGCCGGTGGCCGACCGAATGATGGCCCAGTTGCGCGCGCCGCGGCCGACGCTCACCGACCGCGAGCGGGACATTCTCGAGCAGCTCGCGCAGGGGTTGGGGAACCGGGAGATCGCGCGGCGGCTGTTCATCAGCGAGGCGACGGTGAAAACGCATTTGGGGCGGATCTACGAGAAGCTCGGCGTGGACACCCGGGCCGGGGCGGTCGCGGTGGCCAAGGAACAGCGGTTGCTGTCATGAGGTTTTCGGCGTAGCCCGCATTCCAATGTAGACACACGGGCTCCCGTCGGCGAGCTTCGAGAAGACCACCGGCACCGGGTTCGCGCCGAAGTTTTCCCCGCAGGCGGCGAACACTGTCTCGGTCACGGGCACCAGTTCCGCTTCCAGCGACGGCGACAGGTCCTTCATCCCGTCCACGAACTCGTACCGGATCCGCGCTGTGCCGTCGTCAGCCCGGCTGATCGTGGTGATCACGCCTTCCCGCACGTAAGTCCCGGCCAGCGGCGTGATATCCACCGCGGGCGGGTTGCCGGGCGGCGCGAACGGCGCTGGCATCTCGACGTCGGCCAGTTCGCGCAGCAGGTCGCTGAACAGCTCGTGGTACAGCCCGTCGAAGTCGCCGCCGTTGGTCAGCAGCACGACCGCCACTCCGGCGTGCGGCACCACCCGCAGGAACGAATGCTGCGCGACGGAACTGCCGTCATGCCCGAACCCGGCGACGCCGTTCCAGTCGTAGAGCGTCCACCCGAGGCCCCAGCCGTCCGCGGAAACGGTCCACTTGTCCGGGCTGTCGACCACCCGGCGTTGCATCAGCGAGACCGCGTCGCTGGACAGCACGCGCGTGCCATCGGCCGCGACCCCGCCGTCCAGATGCATCTTCGCGAAGCGCGCGACGTCGCCGGCGGAGATGATGACGCGGCCGTACGGTCCGGCTGAACGCGGCATCAAGTCCCAGGCAGGTGTGGGTTCCTCGCCGAGGTGGCTCATCGCCACGCGGAAGCGCAATGCTTCCTCGGGCAGCGTCATCGAGTGCTCCAGCCCGAGCGGGGCGAACAGCAGGTCTTTCACCGCCTGGTCCCACGTCTTGCCGGTCACGACCTCGATGACCCGGCCCAGCACGGCGTACCCGACGCTGCTGTAGGACAGCGCCGTGCCGGGCGGGCAGTCCAGCGCCACCCCGGCGGCGGCCTCGACGTAGCGGGTGAGGCAGTCGTCGCCGCGGCCGGAGTCGTAGGTGAAGTCGCAGGTCAGGCCGCCGGTGTGGCTGAGCAGCTGCCGGACGGTGATCTGCTCGGTGGCGACCGGGTCCGGCGTCGCGAATTCCGGCAGCAGCTTGACGATCGGGGTGTCGAGGTCGAGCGCGCCCGCGTCGACCAGGTTCAGCACGACGGTCGCGGTGTAGGTCTTCGCGAGCGAGCCGGACAGGAACACCGAGTCGGTGGTGACCTCGACGCCGGTTCCTCGGTGCAGGACCCCGCTCGCGAGTTCGTGCACCTCTCCGTCGGCCAGCACGGCCAGGGAGGCGCCCGGAACGCCGTGGGCGGCGCGCAGAGTGTCGAGCCGCTGCTGCCAGTGGGCGTGGTTGAAGGACATCAGTTCTCCCCAGTGAGGTATTTCGGGCAGGGCGAAATCGCCTGACGGGTTCGCCAGGCGCGTGGTGAAGCCGGATTTACCTGCGGTGCAAGGCTTCGCGCCGAGCACGCCATTCGACGGCGAGCTCGGGCATCCGCTCGGCGAGGAACTTCGTGAACTCCGCGAGTTCTTCCAGCCGGGCCCGTCGTTCAGCGGGCTGGCCGGTCATCGCGTCCAGCCCGCGTTGGGCCAGCGCGCCGAGCGAGGCGTGCTCGGACTGGTTGTCGAGCAGGTGCAGCCACACGTCCGGCGCGAGCCGCACGCGGTCGACCCGTTCCCCGGCCGTGCGCGTGCGCTGGATCCAGGACCACTCTTCGAGTTCGCTGATCGCGCTGGTGACCGCACTGCGGCTGGCCCGCAGCGCGCTCGCGAGCTCGGCGATCGTCTGCTGCTGCGGATCGCAGAGCAGCAGCCAGCCGATCACGCGCCCGGTCATCGGCGTCATGCCGTACTGCCGCGCGAAGTGGCGGCCGGCGTCGTCGGCGAACGCGAGTTCCCAGTCCTCGTCCATGCATCTCAAGTTAGCGTAATGACTGAGATAACGCAAATCTCCGTCATTTCAGATGTGTCGCTCCTTGTGTGCCACCCCGGCGAGCAGCAGCGATTCGCTGGCCGCGCCGAGGAGGAGGGGCCGCTCGTGCGGGCCGGCCTCCTCCGGATGCCACAGCGGGGTCCAGGTGACGCCGGGTTCGAGCAGGGCGAAGTCCCCGAACAGGCCGGTGATCTCGGCCCGGCTGCGGTAGACGAGATCGGCGCCCGCCTCGGCGTACCGCTCCTTGGCGTCGGCGAGGAGTTGCTCGCAGTGCGCCGGGACGCCCTCGTCGGTGACGTGGGACAGCGCCAGATACGACCCGGGAACGAGGAGGTCGCGGTAGGCGGCGACGACGCTGGACCCGAGGTCTTCGCCGCCGCCGCTGCCCGGTGCGGGCGGCAGCCCGAAATGCAGGACGGAGATGAGCAGCAGCGCGATCGGCTGGTCGAGGTCGACGACGCCCGATCCGGCGAGCAGGGACCACAGCCGCGGCGGGTCGCGCAGGTCGGCGTGAAGGGCGACGTGCCGCGCGGGGTCGCCCTGTTCGCGCAGCAGGCTGGTGGAATGCGCGACGGCGACCGGTTCGCAGTCGACGTACGCGACATTCACCTTTCCGGGGGCGATCTGCTCGGCGATTTCATGCGCGTGCCCCATCGTGGGAACGCCGGAACCGAGGTCGACGATTTGCCGTATTCCCGCGCGCACCAGATGCCGGACCGCCCGGTGCAGAAACCGGCGGTTGGCCTGCGCGATCGGGCGCACGGTCGGATAATCGCGCAGCATGCGTTCGGCGAACTGCCGGTCGATTTCCCAGTTGGCGGTCCCGCCGAGGTAATAGTCGTAGACGCGGGCCACGCTCGGGCGGCTGAGGTCGATCCCCGGCGGCGGAAAGGACTCGTGTTCCAGGCCAGTCACCAGTTTCTCCTCGTGGTCGACGGCGCGGGATCAGCGTAGCCGGTCTCCGAGCCGCCGGACAGCGGGCGTACGGGTGCTGATCAGATCCGCTTCGGCTTCTTCGAGAAGAATTGCCGATTCCTCCGCCGAAAGGGCGACACTCGAAAGGGATTCCCACGATTGCAGATCGGTGTCGTAGGTTTCGGACTCGTTCATGAAAGTCTGGACGCCATTCGACGTTTCGGCGAAAGACCGGTCGAGCTTGTTGTTGGCGAACTGCAAAATCGTGAAATCGGGTCCGACGTGCAGCGGGCCCTTGTCGAACGGCACGAACCGGATCGTCGCCCCGGGATGATTGCGGGCCAGGCCGAGCAGGTGCCGGACCTGGCCGAGCGCGACGTACGGATTGTCCGTGTGCGCCCGCGTCAGCCGGTGGACCGCGCTTTCGCTGAGAATGAACTTGTACGTCCGGTCCGGGTAGTCGTCGAGGAGTTTGGCCCGCAGCTTGCGTTCGTGCACCGCGTCGGTCACGTCGGTGCGGCCGTAGGCCTGGAACTGCTCCATCATGTAGTCCTCGGTCTGGAGCATTCCGCTGATGCGCTCGCCGGTCCACTTCAGGACGATCGCGGCCTCCTGCTCGGCCTCGAACACCGGATGGAACCAGGCCGGGCTGGCCGCGAGGCGGCGGGCGTTCCACACCCGGTCGGCGCGGGAGGCCTGGTTGTACTGCCGCATCGTCGCCGCGTCGGCGGGGGCGACCTCGAGGACGTCGATCCATTTGTCGAGCAGGTGCGGGTGGACGCGGGTCCTGGCGCGCTCCATCTTGCTGATGTTCGGCTGCGTGTAGCCGAGGGCGTCGCCGAGTTCGCCCTGGGTCAGCCCGCGTTCCACGCGGGCGGCGACGAGAAGTTTGCCCAGTTCGACAAGCTGGGCCTCGACGGAAAGCCGGCTCACGAGGCGCGAGCCGTCCGATCGGGGGAAGAGGAGATACCGTTGCCGGGCACGAAAGCATAGTAGTCCTATCATTCCCTCCGGCCAAGACGGGCGGGGCCCGTCCGGTCGTCCGGGACGCGTTTCGGGCGGGGGGACCGGGATGACGATCTTTCAGCGGTCGAACTGCCCCTCGCGCAGCGCGCCGGCGAACGCCTCCCATTCCTGATTGTCGAAGACGAGCGCGGGGGAACGGCCGATCTTGGAATCCCGTACCGCGACAAGATCGGGATCGCTCAGATTCACTTCGACGCAGTCCCCGCCGTTGCCGCCGCACGCCGAAGGCCGCTGCCAGGCGGTGGCGTCGAGCGAAGAACTCACGGTGTCCGGATCGTAAGAACTCATGGTTTCTTCCTTGTCAAGCCGTTGTCTTTTGCTGGCATATTCAACTCAGGATCGAGGATGGAATATGCCGAAGCAAGACGCGGACTTGCATAATCCCGAAATGGGCCGATAGGTTCACCTGTTTGGCGTCGGGACGGTTTTCTCGCGGTGATCGAGGGGTGCGTGCTCTGTCCTGTTCCTGGCCGGGATTTGTCCGGTGCGGCAGCGTTATTGGCTGATCGGCAGTATTTCGGCGGGCCGGGTCCGGGGCCGCTGGAAGCCGCGGTGGCAAGGCATGTAAGAATATTCTGGCTCGACCCTGAAGGCATGCATATTCCAGTCGGCAGATGCCTTTGGGCGAGCGACGAACGGAAGGCTTCGCGTCGGGTTGGCTGAATGCCAATGTTGCCCAGCGGTCCGGTTTCCGCGAGAAAATCACTGGTCAGAGCTCTCGGTGGCGTCCGGCTTCTCCGCTGTGGCGGTTCTTCTTGATCCTTTCTCGTCAATCGATGCTACCACTCTTGTGAGTGATGAAAAGCGGTTCCCGATGCGCTACTAATCGCCGCTGACATCCGGGTTCCCGGACGGTTTTGTCCCGTGCCGATGCACGCGCGCGCGGAGCGCGACGCGGACGTTTATCCAAGCGAGTGCAGGTAGGCCCCTGCTTGGACGCGTGCGAACCGGAGTTCGGCCCGGTAGTTCGTTTTCACCGAAGTTCGCGGAACTGCTGGGCCGAACCGGTGGACCGATATTGCGCACGGTAGTTCGTCGTGTCTCTTTACCGTTAATCGACAGCTGGGCGCCGCTCGGCGAGACGACCGTCAGTGGCTATCGAGGTCTGTGTGCGCTCGCGGCCAAGATGGAACTAGTCGAACTAGGTCGCGCGCCCGGGGAGATAGGTGTGGCCCCCTGCGGGAACAGGGGGCCACGGGATGTCTGAAACTCGCTGCTACGCAAAGGACCAGACGAAATGACTCTACCGCCGGGGAACACCGGGCCGCTAGACGACGACCGCGCCGGCCGGGTGGAACGCGTCGAATTCGGCGCGGCCGTCGCACCGGCCCGCGGCGGGCGGCGGATCGCCACCCGCGACGAGATGCTGGCCGCCGCGACGAAAGTCTTCGCCCGCCGAGGTCCGGGACGGCATCGCAAGCCAGTCGCGCGGGGCCGGTGGGTGTGCGCGGCGTCCGGGGCGCTGGCGTGGGTGACGCCCGGGTTGTGGGCTTGCCTGCGACTGGTCTTCGCCGCGAGCGTGATCAGCGCGGTGGTGCTGCTGATCAGTCCGGTGGTCGGGGTCGCGGTCGCCGGGCTGGTGCTGATCTGCTGCGCGGTGCTGTTCAACCAGGCCCGGCCCAGCCATCGCCGGTAACGGCTTGCTTTTCGTGTTTTTCCGTGTCCCGCAGCCGATCTCCGCTACAGTGGAGGCCGTGCCGGAGTTTCAGCTGCCGCTCTACGGAGCCGACCGCGACCGTGGCGACCTCGCTCCCTGAGTCGTCCCGTCTTTCTTCCTCCGCCACCTCTTTTACTCTTCAGGGAGCCTCCTCATGCTTGACCCGCGCGCGTTCATTCATGCCCTGCCCAAGGTCGAACTGCACGTCCACCTCGTCGGATCCGCCGGCGTCGACACGGTTCTCGCGCTGGCGCACCGGCATCCGGAAGCCGGGGTGCCCGCGGATCGTGCGGCGCTGGAACGGTTTTTCGTGTTCCGCGACTTCGACCACTTCCTCAAGGTCTACTGGGCGGTGCAGTCGATGCTGAAGGACCGCAACGACATCCGCACCCTCGTGACCGGTCTGGCGGCCGAACTCGCCCGCCAGAACGTCCGCTACGCCGAAGTGACTGTCACGCCGTACAACCACCTTCTCGACGGCCTGCCCGGCGACGAACTGCTCACCGGACTCGTCGAAGGCCGCGCCGTCGCGAAGGCGGAGCACGGCGTCGAATTGGCTTGGTGCTTCGACATTCCCGGCGAGAAGGGTGTCCGAGCCGGACGGGATACCGCGGTGTTCGCGCTGCGGGAACGCCCGGACGGACTAGTCAGCTTCGGCCTCGGCGGCCCGGAAATCGGCGTCGGCCGGGCACAATTCGAGCCGTTCTTCACCGCCGCGCGCGAGGCGGGCCTGCACAGCGTGCCGCACGCCGGCGAAACGAGCGGCCCGGCGACGATCTGGTCGGCCGTCCACGACCTCGGCGCGGAACGAATCGGCCACGGCACGAGCTGCGCGACGGACCCGGCGCTGCTGGCGTACCTCGCCGAACACCGCGTCCCGCTAGAGGTGTGCCCGACGTCGAACGTCCGGACCCGCCAGGTGCCCTCGATCGCGGCGCATCCGGTCCGGCGCATGCTCGACCACGGGCTCGTCGTCACGCTCAACACCGACGATCCGCCGATGTTCGGCGCGACTCTGGAAGGCGAGTACCTGGCGATCGCGACGACACTCGGCCTGCGGGCGGCTGAGGTGGCTGCGTTGGCGAGGAATGCGGTGGAGGCTTCGTTCCTGGGGGAGGCGGCCAAGGCGGAGTTGCTGGCGGAGATCGACTTGGTGACGCTGGAAGCTCAAGCGGAGACGAGCTAGCGAGTCGCCCGGAGAATCCGGCCGCTCACCACGACCTGCGCAGCGCGCACGAAGCGCGAGAAAGTTCACCCGGTAAGGTGGCGACCGTTGTCCACAGCCAGGGAGCAGGGTATGACGGCTGTCCACGCCGACATCGATTCGACAGTGCCGGAAGAGGACCGCCGAAAGCGGGCCCTGCCGGTAGTGCTCGCGTCCCTCGGGCTCCTCGTCGTGTTCCTGATCGGCGCGTGGGCGGCCTGGTTCTTCACCATCGACGACGCGTTCATCAGCTTCCGCTACTCCGCGAACCTCGCGGACGGGCACGGTCCGGTGTGGAACCTGCGGGGCCAGCCGGTCGAGGGCTTCACGAACTTCGCCTGGGTCGTGTGGGGTGCGCTGGGCTTGGTGCTCGGCGTCGCGCTGCCGTTGTTCACGAAGCTGACCTCGCTGGTGCTCGGGCTCGCCACGCTGGCCATGCTCCTGCGCGAGGGCCACCGCCGGGCCGGGATGCTGGGCCTGCTCGTCGGGGCCGGCGCGTACGTCGTGTTCCTCCCGACCTACTTCCACATCACCGGCGGCCTCGAAACCGCCGCGTTCGCCGCGGTGCTGCTGCGGGTCGTCGTACTCGGGCTCCGAGTGCTCGACGGGACGCGGGTGCGCGCCTGGGAGCCGCCCGCTCTGCTGGTGCTGCTCGGCATGATCCGGCCGGAGGGCGCGCTGGCCGCGCTGCCGGTCGTGCTGTGGTGGCTGGTGCGGCAGCGCGGCCGGGCGCAGTGGCTGTGGACGGCGGCCGCGGCGCTGGTCGGCGCGGGGTATTTCGGCTGGCGCTGGCAGTTCTACGGTCAGCTGCTGCCCAACACCTTCTACGTGAAGTTCGGCAACCTCTCGCTCGGCTGGATCTGGACGAAGCACACCACGCTGGTCCTCCTGCCATTGCTGCTGCTGACCCTCTCGCTGCTGTTCCGCCGGGCAACGCGCGCGGCTGGCGTACTGCTGGTCGTGACTGTTGGTGTCACGTACGTGACGTATGCGGTCTCCGGCCCGACGATGGACTACCTGGACCGCTTCGCTGACCACGCGGTGGCGGTGCTGTGCCTTGGCGCCGCGCTGGCCGTCGGGACGTTGGGCAGCCGCGTGGTCGGCTCGGTGCTGGGCGCGGTCGCCGTCGGCTGGTCCGCCTGGGCGGGCGCGACGGCGCCGGATCTCGGCGCGATCACCAACTACGGACCGGACCTGCAGCGCGCGCACATCGCGATCGGCAAGGGTCTCGCCAAGGCGGAGGTCCCGGCCGCGAACCGCACCCTCGCGGTGACGGACGCGGGTGCCATCCCGTACTTCAGCGGCTGGGAGTCGATCGACTACATCGGCCTCAACGACCGCGCGATCGCCCACGGGGCCGACCCGACCGACGTGGTCGCGAACGCCCGCCCGACGGTCGTCGTGGTGACCTCGGCGATCCCGGAGCCGACCGAGGGCCGGTACGGCTTCGACCTGGCGCGCGGCACTGCCGGGTATGTGCGGGTCAATTCCGTGCAGCTGCGCGAGGGTTACTGGCAGGTGGTGTACGCGCTGCCGCAGTACGCGGGGACCGTGGGCTCGCACGTCCAGGAGGCGGTCACGCAGGCCGCGCCGGCTAATGATCCTGGGCAGCCGCAGGATACGGTCGAACGCTGGCTGAACCGGTTGCGGCGGCAGCTGCCGTTCTGACCGGCTCCGGGGCGCTGACCTGCCGAAGCAAAGTCAGTGCCTCCTCCGAAGCCGACCCCGCCGGAGTGGTGCACACGATCAGCACCTGCTCCGGCGACCGGGCCACCGACAGCGTCTGCTGCGTCACCCGCACGCTGCCTACCACCGGATGCCGCAGTTCGTACGAGTCGGCGTCGCACGGGCCGACCCGGTGATCTCGCCACAGTGAGACGAACTCAGGGCTCTTCATGGTCAGCTCGCCGATCAGTTCGGCCAGCAGCGGGTCGTCGGGGTGCTTTCCGACGGTGATGCGCAGGTTGCCGACCACTGCGCGGGCCTTGCGTTTCCAGTCCGCGTACAGCTCGCGGCAGTGCGGGTCCAGGAACAGCATCCGGCTCAGGTTGGGGCGTTGGGCCAGGTCCAGGTGCCCGGCCAGCAGGGCGTGGCCGAGGGTGTTCCAGGCCAGCACGTCGGTGCGGCGGCCCAGCACCAGCGCGGGAACGCTGTCGACCGCGCGGAGGAGGTCGCGCGTTTCGTCGGCCAGCTTCTCCGGGCGTGGGCGGCGCGGTTGGGGAGTGCGGCGCGCTGCGTCGGCGAGGCGATCGAGGTGGGCGCGTTCGTGGGCGTCCAATTGCAGGGCGCGCGCAATCGCGTCGAGCACCTCGGCTGACGCGCCTCGGGAGAGTCCCTGCTCCAGCCGCGTGTAGTACGAGACGCTGACGCCGGCCAGGTGAGCCAGCTCTTCCCGGCGCAGGCCAGCGACTCGGCGGCGCGGTCCGACGTCCGCCAGGCCGACGTCGGAGGGGCGCAGCCGGGCGCGTCGTGCGTGCAGGAAGTCTCCTAGCGGGCCAGCGGTCATGGATTCCACTATCCGCCGCGTGAGATATCGCTGCCACACCCTGCGCGGGGTAGGAAAACGCGGGAGTGGTCCGGGCGCGCCGGTCGGCCCAGGCTCGGTCGCATGGACGAGATCATTCTGGGCGACGTCACGGTCACCCGCGTCAAGGAGTTCTACGGGTCGGTCGAGATGAGCCCGGACCAGTTCTTCCCGGACAGCCCGGCGGGCTCGTGGGACGAGCACCGCGGCTGGCTGGCCCCCGATTTCTGGAACCCGGAGACCGGCGAATGCCAGTCGGCGATCCAGTCCTGGCTGCTGCGCAGCGAGGGCCGCACGATCCTCGTCGACACCGGCGTCGGCAACCACAAGGACCGGCCGTACGCGCCGGTGTGGAGCCGCCTCGACACCGGCTACCTCGATCACCTCGCCGCCGCTGGTGTCTCGCCGGAGGACGTTGACGTCGTGATCAACACCCACTTGCACATCGATCACGTCGGCTGGAATACCCGCCTCGACGGGCGCACCTGGGTGCCGACCTTCCCGAACGCGACCTACCTGATGCCGTTGCGGGACTTCGAGTTCTGGGACCCGGCCAACGAAAACGAGACCGTGTTCGGACGGGGGAACCAGAACGTTTTCGAGGACAGCGTCGCTCCGGTGCGGCAGGCGGGTCAGGCCCAGTTGTGGGACGGGGCGTACCGGATCGACAAGAATCTGCGGCTCGACCTCGCGCCGGGACACACTCCCGGTTCGTCCGTCCTGACGCTGGATTCCGGCGGCGACCGGGCGCTGTTCGTCGGCGACCTCGTGCATACCCCGTTGCAGATCGCGGAGCCGGAGACCAATTCCTGTTTCTGCGAGGACCCGGTCGAGGCACAGGCGACTCGGCGCGCGCTGCTCGGCCGGGCCGTCGAGGACAACGCGCTTCTGTTCCCGGCGCATTTCCCCGGTTCGGGGGCGGCGGAGGTCGAGCGGGACGGGTCGAAGTTCACGATCAAGAAATGGGCCGGGTTCTCCCGGATCTCCTGAAGGAAGTGATTCTTGTGTCTCAGCGGGAAAATCCGGTCGTCGAGACCGGGGCGGGTGCGGTCCGCGGCCACCGCGGCGCGGCGGGCGAGCTCTACCGGGCCATTCCCTACGCCGCCGCTCCGATCGGTCCCGGCCGGTTCGCTCCGCCCGAGCCGCATCCGGGCTGGTCCGGAGTCCGCGACGGAACCCGGCCCTCGCCGACCGCGCCGCAGCCCGTCAGCGACTTCGGCCGTCTCGACATGACCCCGTACTTCGGGCCGGGCTGGGTGCCGGGTGAGGAATATCTGACGGTCGACGTTCGTACGCCAGCCGCGGACGCGGGCAACCGTCCAGTGATGGTTTTCGTGCACGGCGGCGGTTTCGTCACCGGGTCGACTCGCGCCGCACTCTACGACGGCAGCGCCTTCGCCCGCGACGGCATCGTCCTCGTGACGGTGAACTACCGGCTCGGCATCCCGGGTTTCCTTGCCCTGGAAGGAGCACCGGACAATCGCGGACTGCTCGACGTCCTCGCCGCGCTTCGGTGGGTGCGCGATTCGATCGCCGCGTTCGGCGGGGATCCGGGGAATGTCACGGTGTTCGGGCAATCCGCGGGTGCGACGCTCACCGGTGCGCTGCTCGCGACCCCGGATTCCAACGGGTTGTTCCGGCGCGCGATTGTCCAAAGTGGAAGCGGTACGGGCGCGTTCACTCCGGAGCAAGCACGACGGGTTGCATCGGCTGCTGCCGCCGCGTTGGGCGTCGAACCGACAGAGGCGGCGTTCGCTGAGATCTCGGACGAGCGGTTCTTGGAGATCTTGCCCGCGTTGGCCGGGCTGGACTTGCGTACCGCCACTGCGCAAGACCCGCTCGCTGGGCTCAGCCCGTTCAGCCTGGTCCTGCCGGTGCAGCCCGCTGACAGCTTGGTCGGCGACGTCGATTTGCTGATCGGCACGAACACCGAGGAGGGACGGCTTTACCTGGTGCCGCAGGGAAAACCGGACGACGCCGCCGATCGGTTGGGCGAGGTGCTGTTCGGGTCCGGCACCACTCGCCTGGCAAAGACGCACGCTGAGATCTCGACCGGCCGCACTTACGTCTATTCGTTCGGATATCGCTCCACAGCTCTGGACGGCCGGCTCGGTGCCGCGCACACCGTCGAGCTGCCGTTCGTCTTCGATCTCGCCGATAAACCCTGGCTGCATGGCGACACCGGCCTGCTCGGTCCGGACGCCGCTCCGGCCGGGCTTGCGGCGGAGGTGCATGCCGCCTGGGTGGCGTTCGCGCGGGAGGGGAAGCCGGGCTGGGCGGCGTACGACCCGCGACGGCCTGAGGCGCACCGCTTCGGCTGAAGGTCGCCGAGCGGCTCTCAGCGCCAATTGAGTGCAAGTCGCCCGTGGGCCCCGGACCAGGGAGCGGAAGCCCGGCAGTGGTCCGTGAGGGGAACCCTGAGGGACTCTGATTCCCTCAGGGTTCCCCTCACGGACTTCAAGGCACGGTCAC
>NZ_JBEXMH010000100.1:0-24683 GCF_040610415.1 Amycolatopsis sp. NPDC004079
GCGGTGATGTTCTCGAAGGTGTCGGCGAGTTTGTTGCCCGGACGGTCGGGGATGGCGAGCGTCCACGGGTCCCTCAAGGAGCCCTTCACGGACCACTGCCCGCAGCGCCAGGGACTTGAGCTGCGCAGGCCACGCTCGTCGACCGTCCACAAAGGACGCGGACTTCGCTGGAATGCTTGATGTGCGACTATGCGACCGTCTGCTGAACTCCGTGAGGGGAACCCTGAGGGACTCAGAGTCCGTCAGGGTTCCCCTCACGGACGCCTGGCCCCGCCAAGGTCCTCCGACCTGGGCAAACCGCACCCGCAGCGCCGCCCTAAGTCCCTGGCATTGACCCCCGCCGGTCCGTGAGGGGCCCCTTCGCGGACCGGCGGCGGCCCGCACGCGATGCGGCTGCGGATCGGTGCGAGGTCAGGGTTTGCGCCACAAATGCACGGTGGTGTCCGCTGTCGAGCCGGAAGTCGTGGCGAGGGTTTTCCCGTCCGGACTGACTGCGAGGTTGAGGATTCCGGGGAGACCGGCTCCGTCCTGTTTGCCGTCGAGGTCGCGGACCGTGACGGTGCCCGTCGCGATCGCGACGAGGTGCTGGTCGTCCAGCCCAGGGACGGCCATGATGACGAAGGCGTCTTTCATTTCCCCGTTGCCGGGATCCTGGGACAGGGAAAAGGCCGGGCGGATCTCTTTGTGCGTGGCGGTGTCCCACTGCCGCACCTTCGGCTGCGAGCCGGTCGTGCCGCCTGCGGTGGTGATCAGCGTCCGGCCGTCGGGCCGGAAAGCGAAGCAGCAGAGCTGCTCGGTTTCGGCGAAGGCGATCGGGTTTCCCCGCATCCGGAGGGAAGCCGTGTCCCACAGGCTGAGCTGACTCGTGTGGGCGGAGTGGCCGTCCCGCTGGTAGATGGCGAGGGTGCGTCCGTCGGGGCTGAACTCCGCGTTCCGGAAGGCGGCCGGTGTTTCGATGCTGCCGATGCGGGTGCGGTCGGCGACCCGCCACAGTTCCAGCCTGCGCGGGGAGGACATCGGCACCGCCACGACGCCGCCGTCGGAGCTGAGCGCGGGCCAGCTGCCGTCATGGTCGATGTTTTCGAGCACGAGGGGTTCGCCGATTCCCCGTCCGGTTCGCGGGTCCCAGGTCTGCGTCGTGAGCTGGTTGTCTCTGACTCTTGAGGCGGCGAGGGCGCTGCCTTCGGGGCGGAAAGCCAGGCCGGTCAAGCCGGTGTCGGGGAAGGGGCCGAGGCGCGGACCGACCGGTTTGCGCGTCACTACGTCCAGGACGTCCATGGTGGAGTCGGCGTTCACCGTGGCGAGGAGGCGGCCGTCGTGGTTGAACGCGAGGAACTGCGGATGTCCGCGTGCGGTGAGGAATCCGGATTCGACGAGGGGCGGCTGGGGTGCGGGCGGAAGCGCGTCGGGTGCGGGCGGATTCGGCCAGGCGAGCCAGGCGGCGAGTCCGGCGATCACCAGGGCGAGCGCGCCGATCAGGATTCCCCGGCGGGGTGCCGGGCGTCGCGGAGGCGGCGGGGCGTCTGAGACCTGGTAGATCACTGAGTCGTTCTGCGGTGCTGGCTGGCCGTCGAGGAACTGGGCGAGTTCGGCGGTGCGCTCGGCGATGAGCTTCTCGACGGCGGGTGGCCACGGCTCAGCCGACGGCCCGATTGCTTCGAGGAGTTCGGCGGCGGTGAGCCGGTCGGCCGGGTTTTCCGCGAGGCACGGGCGGAGCGCGTCGGGAAGCGCGCCCTGCGCGGCGAGAAGCGCGCCGAGCGCGAGCAGGTCGTCGGCTGGGTCGTCGCCGGTCGCGCGGGCGATGAGTCTTGCCCCGCTGCTGGTGAGCCGGACGTGGGACGCCGTCAGCCGCCCGTGGGCCAGCCCGGCGCTGTGGAGCTGAGTCAAGTCGGCGGCGATTCCGGCGGCCAGCCGGAGCACGGCCGGTTCGGGCAGCGGGTCGGGCACGTCCTGCAGAGAGGGGCCGGGCACGAACTCTTGCGCCCACCAAGGCATCGACGCGTCCGGATCGGCCTCGAGAACCGCGCTCAACGCCGCGGCCTCGGCGGATCGCTGGTCCGGCAGGGTGAGCGCGACGAGGCGGTCGTCCGGTCCGCTGCCGAGCAGCACCCGGGTCGTCGCGTCCCGGGCCAGTTCCGCGAGCACCCGGTACTGGCCGAGCCAAAGCGGGTCGCCGACCGCCGGTCTTCGCATCAGCTGCCTCCCCAGAAAGCTGTCCGAGAAGGGCGATCTTGCCAGCTCGGCGGCCGGGCTGGGTACGAGCGGGCAGAATCTCTCGGCGAGACGGGCATTTCCCGGGGCGGGAGTGCTTGAATGCGATCATGGTCGCACTTCGCACTCTGGGCTCATCCGACCTCGCCGTCTCCCCGCTGTGCCTCGGCGGGAACGTGTTCGGCTGGACGGCCGACGAAACAGCGTCGTTCGCGGTGCTGGACGCCTACGCCGAGGCGGGCGGGAACTTCCTCGACACGTCCGATTCGTACATGTACCACTTCCCGGGCAACGAGGCCGGGCAGTCCGAGGCCATCATCGGCAAGTGGCTCGCCGCGCGCGGCAACCGGGACGATCTGGTCGTCGCGACGAAGGTCGGGGACAGCCCGCGGTTCAAGGGGCTCGCTCCGGCGAACATCAAGGCCGCGGCCGAGGAGTCGTTGCGGCGGCTGGGGATCGAGCGGATCGACCTGTACTACACGCATTTCGACGACGAGTCCGTCCCGGTCGGGGACATCGTCGCCGCGCTCGACGAGCTGGTGAAGGAAGGCAAGGTCCGCGCGATCGGGACGTCGAACATCAGCCCGGAACGGCTGGCCGCGTCGCTGGAGTTCTCCGACCGCGAGGGGCTGGCGAAGTACGTCGCGCTGCAGCCGAAGTACAACCTCGTCGCGCGGGAGTACGAGAGCGAGCGGCGCGGGATCGCGGAGCGGCACGGGCTGGCCTGCGTCCCGTATTTCGGCCTGGCGTCGGGGTTCCTGACCGGCAAGTACCGGCCGGGACAGCAGGTGGACAACATCCGCAATCTGCCCGGGCTCGCGGGCGGTTACGCGGACACCGAGCACGGCGTGAAGGTGCTGGCGGCGCTGGAGGAGGTCGCGAAGGCGCGCGGCGCGGAGATGCCGACGGTCGCGCTGGCCTGGCTCGCGCAGCAGCCGACGGTGGCCGCGCCGATCGCGTCCGCGCGCACGGTCGAGCAGGTTCCGGCGCTGGTCGCGATGCAGGACGTAGCGCTGAGCGACGAAGAACTGCGGATCCTCGACGCCGCCTCCGCGTAGGTCATCAGCTGTGCCGCGGCGGGTCCTGCGCGCCGACGCCCAGCACGCGGCCGAGCGCGATGAGTCCCTCGTCGAGGTGGCTCAGGCTGGACAGGACCGCGCGGGTCTCGGCCTCGTCGATCCGGTCGGCGACCGGGGTCCCGTCGTCGCGGACCAGCTTGCGCAGCCGCGTGCTGCCCGGGTTGCTGACCGCCTCGTGCACGAGGTCGACGTTCGCGATGATCCGGCCGGCGAACTGGTCCAGCCGTTCCGAGACGGGACCGGCGAGCTGGCCGGGCTGCGCGCGGGCGGCCACGTGCCGGGCGCGGAAGGCGATGCCCTCCAGCGTGGTCAGCACGTGCCAGCCGTAGTCGCGGCGGGCGCTGCGCAGGTTGATCGGGTGGGTGAGCGGTTCGATCGTCAGCCGCACCTGCTCGACCGCGCGGTCGAGATCGCGGGACATCTCGATGATGTTCACGTTCTCGCGGCCGGACAGCAGCGTCGCTGCTGATTCGACGAACTCGTGCAGTTCGTCGAGCGCGATCGCGATGTCGTCCAGCATCACCGCGCGCGTGCGGACCGGCAGCACCACCACCGCGGCGAGCAGCCCGCACGCCGCGCCGACCGCGGTTTCGGCGACCCGGATCCACAGCACCTCGATGCTGAACGTGCCGAGCAGGCTGTAGAGCAAGCCCAGCATGCTCGTCACGAAGAACGCCATCAGGAACTGCGAAACCCGCGCCGTGTAGACCATGCCGAAGACGCAGACCAGCAGCAGCGCGAGGATCGCCGGGGTGTTGCCGCTGACCAGCAGCGCGAGCGCGACGCCGCCGACGATGCCCAGCAGCGTCCCGCCGGTGCGGCGCATGCCTTTCACGAATCGCGCGCCCGCGCTGGACGTGCCGATGAACACGACGAACACCGTCAGGACCGCCCAGTACCAGCGCTGCGGCGAGATCAGCTGCCCCGCGAGCACGGCGAGCCCGCCGCCGAGGACGGCCTGGATCGCACCGCGGGTCTGGTTGTCGTAGGCGAACGCCTTGGTCGGTTCGTCTTCCTCGTCCTCTTCGGCCGGGAAGTCCACTCCTGCCTGCAGACTGGCGATCCGCTGCGCCCGGTCGTCCGCGACGGCCAGTTCGGCGATCGCGCGACGGACGCCGTCGCCGGGGTGCGCGCGTTCGTCGATCCGGCTGCCTTCCACCAGCATCCGGCTGTACTCGCCGGTCTCGCTGATCAGCGGCAGGTCGCGCGGATCGCGTTCCATCAGCGACCGGAACCGGGACAGCCGGGCCACGAGATCGTCGGCGACGCCCTCGGGCAACGGCTGCGAGCACGTCCGCCGCACGGTGATCACCAGCCACTGCACGGCCAGCTCGACCTCGATGACCCGGCGGCGCAACTGGTCGGCGCGACGGTCGTCGACCACGTCGGGAGCGTGGTCCTCGATCAGCAGGACCACCTCGTGCAGCCGCTCCACCGACGTGCGGATCTGCCGGTTGCTGCGGTCCGAGCCGCCGGACGAGATGTACGCCTCGGTCGCCCGCACCGCCGCGCCGAGCCGCGCCCGGAACGCCTGCCGGTAGCGGATCAGCTCGCTTTCGGCGTTGCGGCGCAAGAGAAGGAACCGCACGACCGCGTTCGCGGCCACGCCGATCGCCAGCGCGATCAGCAGGTGCGGCACCTGCGCGAGGTGCGCCTGCAGGAACATCGGGAAGAAGAACAGGAAGAACGCCATCGACCCGAGCGCGATGCCGCGCGCGCCGAACCGCTGCACGTACACCGCGACGAAGATGAGCAGCACGAACACGACGCTGTCGAGCGGCGCGTAGGCGGAGCCGAAACAGGCGGCGGTGATCGACGCGGCCCCGACCGCGAGCGCCAGCAGCAGCGTGACGGCCTGGCCGCCGCTGGTCGCGTCGTTGACGGTGAACGCGCTCATCATCGCCGCGATGGCCGCGACGAGCGTGGTGGTGAGCGGGAAATGCAGCGGCAGCATCGCGAGGACCGCGAGCACGATGCCGAGCACCGCCGACGCGGCGAGCCGCAGCCGGACGAGGCCGGGGTCGGCGGCCGCCAGCCGGTCGAGGAAGGCGTTGCGCACGTCGGTGATCATCGGGCCAGCAGCTCCCACTGGGCGAGAGCGACGCGGCGCCGGGTCGAGGCGCGGACCCGCAGCCGGTAGTGCCGGCACGCGGCAGGGCCGTCGAGCACGAACGGCCGGGTCTGGCGCCGCCAGCGGAACACCTCGCCGGAGCGTTCGTCCAGAGTCCGCCACTGCTGTCCGTCGTCGGAGCCTTCGAGTACCCAATCCCGCGGATCGCCCGCGCTGGCACCGGAGGTCAGCGTGTAGAGGACCACTTCGCGCGGCTCGCCTTCGGCAGTGAAGGCGATGGTCGGCCTTGGCGTGCGGAAGACGGCCTGGGTGCGGCTGGTGTTGTCCGTCAAAGCGGCGATCCCGGTGCCGGCCAGATCGCTGAGCGGCGCGGGGGCGACCGGGGTGACCGGTTCGGCGCCCCAGGCGCCGGGTTCGGCGCGGACGTCGAACTCCAGCACCGCGCCGCGCGCGAGGACCGCGTGCGCGAGGGTGGCCGAAGGGTGCGGTTCGCCGTCGACAGTCAGGCCGTGCACGTAGGGCGTGTCGGCTCCGCTGTCGGCGCTCGCGGCGCGGGGTGCTCGGATCACCAGGTCCTTTCCGTTCTCGAGGTGCACGGTGGCGGAGCGGAACAACGGCGCGCACACCGCGTACCGCGGGCTGCCGACGGTCAACGGGTAGAGACCGAGGGCGGTGAAGACATACCAGGCCGACATCTCGCCGTTGTCCTCGTCCCCGGGATAGCCCTGGCCGAGTTCGCTGCCGAGGTACAGCCTGCGCAGCACCTCGCGGACGGTGCGCTGCAGCTTCGCCTGCGCTCCGGCGAAGGCGTAGACGAACGGGATGTGGTGCGAGGGCTGGTTGGAATGTCCGTACTGGCCCATCCGCACGTCGCGGGCCTCGGTCATTTCGTGGATCCGGCCGCCCTGACCGGTCTCCGGGGTCAGGAAGAACTCGTCGAGTTTCGCCTCGAGGCCCTTGAGGCCGCCGTGGAGCGCGGCGAGGCCGGGACCGTCGTGCGGCACGGAGAACGCGGTGTTCCAGGCGTTGGTCTCGACGTAATCCGGACCCCACACCGTGGGATCGAATCCTTCCGCCGGGTGTCGCCAGCCGCCGTCGAGGGTGCGGCCCTGGAAGAAGCCGATCCGCGCGTCGAAGTGGTTGGCGTAATGCTGGGCGCGCTGGCGGAAGTAGACGGCGTTGTCGGCGAACCGGCGGGCCCGCGCGCCGCTGCTTTCGCGGGCGAGCGCGTCGGACAGGTTGGCGAGGCCGAAGTCGTTGAGGCAGCCTTCGAGCGCCCACGACAGGCCGCCGCGCGTCGAGGCCGGGGTGTAGCCGAGGAACGCGGAGCGGTCGAGCCCCTTGCGGCCGACGCCCGCGCGCGGCGGGGTGACGGTGGCGTTCTTGAGCGCGGCGTCGTAGGCGGCCTCGACGTCGAAGTTCGTGACGCCCTTCAGGTACGCGTCGGCGAACGCGACGTCGGAGCTGGTGCCGGTCATCAGGTCGGCGCAGCCGGGGGAGGACCACCGGGCGATCCAGCCGCCTTCGCGGTACTGCTGCACGAAACCGTCGATCATCCGGCCGCACTGACGCGGCGCGAGCAGCGCGTACGCGGGCCAGACGGTGCGGTAGGTGTCCCAGAAGCCGTTGTTGACGTACAACTCGCCGTCCACGACCTTCGCGCCGGTGCGCCGCCGCGTGCTCGGCCGGAAACTCCGCACGACCGGGCTCGCGTGCCGGATGCCGCGCGGCGTGTTCTCGTGCGCGACGTTCGGGTACAGGAACATGCGGTAGAGGCTGGAGTAGAAGGTGGTCAGCTCGTCCTCGGACGCGCCCTCCAGCTCGACCTTCCCGAGCATCTCCTGCCAGCGTTCCCGGGCGTTGTTCCGCACCTGGTCGAACGTCGTGCCCGCCGGGATTTCCAGCGTCAGGTTGCGTTTCGCCTGCGCGAGGCTGATCAGCGACGTCGCGATCCGCAGCGTCACCTCCGGCGCGGCGAACTCCAGGCTCCCGGTCACCGTCCGCCAGAACGGCCGCCGGATCCGTCCGCCTCCGACCGGGCGTTGATCAGCCTCGGCGTACACGAACATCCGCCGCGCGCCGGTCGACAGCCCGCTCCACACCCACGTGTGCCCAGTGACGATCCCGCGCTCGGCGTCGATCCGGAGACCGCCGCGGTTGCGGGCGTTGTCGAACAGCACCCAGCCGCGGCCGTCCGGGAAGACGAACCGGAACATCGCCGCGTGCTCGGACGGCGCGACCTCA
The DNA here is from genome assembly GCF_040610415.1 of Amycolatopsis sp. NPDC004079. NCBI lineage: Bacteria > Bacillati > Actinomycetota > Actinomycetes > Pseudonocardiales > Pseudonocardiaceae > Amycolatopsis > Amycolatopsis sp. NPDC004079. The sequence goes on from NZ_JBEXMH010000100.1 coordinate 7,606, forward strand.
GCGGCGATGCCGGTGCGAAACCGCACGCGGTAGTGGTGCGGCCGGTCGGTCTCGTCGTCGTGGCCGAACGCCAGCGAACGCCGCACGCGATCCGGCTCGACCGGTCCGGTCCCGGGCATCAGGTGGAAGGTGTGCCGGTCGCCCATCCACGGACTCGGCTGATGGCTGAGCCCGAACGCCTGCAGCCGCGGCTCGTTCCGGTCGTCGTTGTGGCGGTGGTAGGAGTAGAACCAGTTCAGCGCCCGGGCGTCGGTGACCGGGGTCCAGAAGTTGAACCCGTGCGGGACCGCGGTGGCCGGGAACGTGTTGCCGCGCGAGAACTCGCCGCTGGAATGCGTGCCGCGCGTCGTGCGAACCCAGTCGACCGGGTCCTTGCGCCGCGGCGGATGCGCGGCGATCCGGACGTCGTCCAGCCAGCCCGTCCCGTCGGAGCCTGTCACCAGCAGGATGCGCCGCACCCTTCGTCCCGCGAACGCTTTCAGCGGACGACGCACCAGGTTCCACTGGTCGACGCAGAGTTTCTTCGGCTCGGGGGAGAACCCGGCGCGGCTGCCGTCGTCGAACTCGACGTCGAGCGCCACGTGCGTGCTGCGGTAGGTCGGGACCGGACCGTCGGAGGCCGGGAAGACCACATACGACAGTGCACTGTGGTCAGTGACCGGAATGTCCACCTCGAACAGTGTCACGGTGGGCCCGGCCTGGTAGCGCAACGCTTTCGCCCCGGTGAACCCGACCCCGGTCTTCGCGGTCGGCGACCGGCGCGGCCCGTTGTCCACTCGCGCCCCCGCGACCGGCTGCGGATCGCCCGCTTCGAACGAGGAGAAGAACGCAGCCGTGGTCACGCCCCCACGGTAATCGCTCCCGCACCGGCGGTGCCGGATCAGCTCGCGGTGAGCCGGATCAACCCCGCGTCGGTGGAAGCGAACCCGCAGGCGCCGAAGTAGAACGGGCGGAGACGCGGTTCGAAGTCCACGTGCAGCCACTCGCAGCCCGCGTCCCTCGCGGCGTCCCGCGCCCGGCGGACGAGTTCGGTGCCGATGCCGCGGTGCTGCCAGTCCGCGTGGACCTTCGGGTCGAGGAGGAACGCGTGGTCCGCGCCGTCCCAAGCCAGGTTCGCGAAGCCGACCAGTTCGGTGCCGTCGTGCGCGCTGACCCAGCCGAGGCTGTGCTGCTTCGCCCGGTCCCACCAGCCGGGTTCCGCGCTGCCGCCGTGGGCTTCGGTGAGGGTGACCAGTTGGGCGTCGGTGAGGGCGGCGCGCCAGGAGTAGTTGATCTTCATGGGCCGACGCTCCCACGGGCCCGGGCGCGGGAGCCAGCCAATAAGCTGGTGCGGCGATGAAACACGTCAGAGTGGAAGCGACCGGGACGGGCAACTACCTCGATCCTCGCGCGTATCTCGGCCTGCGGTGCGTCAAGGACCTCGTGCTCGACGCGCTGCAGCGCGGAATCGCGGACGGCGAGGACTGGCTGCAGCTCGGCTTCCGCCACAACTGCTGGAAACACGAAGAAGACCTGAGCATCCGCTACGTCGGGCTCAGCACCCGCAACCCCGACCCGGCCGACTGGACCGGCTTCGGCCCGGTCACGCTGGACGAAATCCTGCCCCACGAACACGGCTGCAGCCACGAGATCGGCTTCCTCGGCGGATCCCTCACCGTCGTCAGCCGCGACCTGACCGCGACCTGGACCGAAGCCGACTGCCCGGACAAGTAAGCCGATACGCCGCAGGCCAGGAACCCGGAACGAATCCGAGCCCCTGGCCTGCGGCTATCTGCCGGAAATCAGCCGATCAGAACTGCGCGCACTGCCCCGCGGAAGGCCCGCGAACAGTATTGGCGAGCTGATGATCCGTCGGGGCGGGAGAGTTGCCCGTACAGGCCAACGGCCCGCCCACCGTGCTGCTCGAGAGCACCGACCCCTGGTTCCCGGTCAGGTTCACCGGGCCCGAGATGTCCGTCAGCTCGATCGACACCGGCCCGGTCGAGCCGGTGATCGACACCGGACCGGACACCTTCGTCCGGTTCAGCACCACCTGCGCCGCACCGGACGCCGCCACCGGACCGGTGATCTGGCCGCCGCGCACGATCAGCGAAGCGCCGCGCGCCACGTTCACCGGGCCCGACACCGTCGCGCCGTTCAGGCACACCACGCCGCTCGACACGGTCAGCGGGCCGTTCTGCACGCCGGCCAGCGTTTTGCCGCATGAGGCGTCCGGGCGGCCCAGCAGTTCGAACTCCGCCAGCGTCGCCGGGCCGCCGGTGGTCGCGGTGACCTCCAGCCGGTAGTAGGCGTAGTGCGCCGGGTTCTTCACCGCGAACGCCCGGGTCTGCTGCCGCCACGGGAAGGACTGGTCGGTCTGCTGATCGGCGACCGTCCAGTTCTTCCCGTCGTACGAACCCTTCAGCGTCCAGCTCTTCGCATCACCGGCGCCGGTGCCGGAGGTGAGCGTGTAGTGCGTGACCCCCTCGTCCGTCGACTTCAGCTGGTACTGCACCGCACCCGTCACCTTCGCCTGCGTGCGCGAGGTGTTGTCCAGCAACGCCGACGCGTCCGAACCGTCCGAAGTGGACAGCGTGCCCAGCCCGGGACCGGTCTCGTCGTGCAGCGGCGTCGGCACCGCGTCGCCCGTGGTGATCGACTTCGGCGCGTCGCCCGCGCCGGTGCCCCACGTCGACGGGTTCGGGCCCATGTCGAAGTCGAGCGTGGCGCCGTGGGCGAGCACGTCGTGCGGCAGCGACGTCGACGTCCAGTTCTTCCCGTTGACCTTCAGGCCCTGGATGTAGACGTTCTTCGCCGAGTTCTTCGGCGCGTTGATCACCAGGTCCCCGCCGGGCAGGTGCACGGTCGCCTTGGTGAACAGCGGCGACCCGATCGCGTAATCCGGGCTGCCCATCTGCAGCGGGTAGAAGCCCAGCGAGCTGAACACGTACCACGCGGACATCTCGCCGTTGTCCTCGTCGCCCGCATAGCCCTGGCCCAACTCGCTGCCCGTGTACAGCCGCGACACCGCTTCGCGCACCTTCGCCTGCGTCTTAGCCGGCTGGCCCGCGTAGTCGTACATGTAGAGGATGTGGTGCGAAGGCTGGTTGGAGTGGCCGTACTGGCCCATCCGCACGTCCCGCGCCTCCCGCATCTCGTGGATCACGCCGCCGTAGCTGCCCGGGTAGTTCGCGGTCTCCTGGTCGGCGAAGAACTGGTCGAGCTTGGCGCCCAGCTTGTCCTTGCCGCCGTAGAGATTCGCCAGCCCCTGCCCGTCCTGCGGCACGGTGAAGGCCATGTTCCAGCCGTCGGTCTCGGTGTAGTCCCCGCCCCACTGGCGCGGATCGTAATCAGCCTTGGCCTTGGTGAACTTCCCGCTCGCGTCCTTGCCCTGGAAGAACCCGGTGCTCGGGTCGAACAGGTTCACGTACTGCTGCGCCCGGCTCGTGAAGTACTGGTAGTTCTCCAGGTACTCCGCCTTGCGCGGATCGTTCGCCGCGGCCGTGTCGTACAGCTTCTTCGACAGGTTCGCGATGCCGAAGTCGTTGACGTAGCCCTCGATCGCCCACGAGAAGCCCTCGCCGGTCGAGTTCGGCGTGTAGCCCAGGAACTCCGACTGGTCCAGTCCCTTGCGGCCGACCGCCGAGTTCGGCGGCGTCACCGTGGCGTTCTTCAGCGCCGCGTCGTAGGCCGACTTGACGTCGAAGTTCGTCACGCCCTTCTGGTAGGCGTCGGCGAACGCGACGTCGGAGCTCGTGCCGGTCATCAGGTCCGCGTAACCGGGGGAGGACCAGCGCGCGATCCAGCCGCCGTCGCGGTACTGCTGCACGAAACCGTCCACCATCTTGCCCGCCATGTCCGGCGTGAGCAGCGAATACGCCGGCCAGGTGGTCCGGTAGGTGTCCCAGAACCCGTTGTTGACGTAAGTCTGGCCGTCGACGATCTTCGACCCGGTCCGCGTCGCGGTGTCCGTGCCCGTCTTCGGCGAAACCGGGCTCGCGTACTGGTACTTCGGCGCCTCCTTCGTGCCGACGTTCTCGAAACCCTCGTTCGGGTACAGGAACAACCGGTACAGGTTGGAGTACAGCGTCTCCATCTGGTCCTTCGACGCGCCCTGCACCTCGATCACGCCGAGCTGCTTGTCCCAGGCCTGCTGAGCCGCGTCCCGCACCGCGTCGAACCCGGCGTTCGGGGCGATCTCCTGCTCCAGGTTCTTCTTCGCCTGGTCCACGCTGATCAGCGACGTCGCGATCCGCATCGTCACGGTCTTGTCCGCGCCCGCGGCGAACCGCAGGTAGCCGGTCACGTTGTCCCGGTTCTGCCCGGTCAGCTTGCCGCCGGTCGTGACGGGCTTGTCGAACGTGGCGTACACGAACATCCGCCCGGCGCCCGCGGACAGACCGCTCTTCGCGTCGGAGTACCCGCTGAGCGTGCCGTTCGCCGGGTCGAGCGTGAGCCCGCCGGAGTTGTTGACGTTGTCGAAGATCAGGCTGGAATCGTTGCCCGGGAAGGAGAACCGCAGCACCGCCGCGTGATCCGTCGGCGCGATCTCGGTCTTGATCCCGTTCTGGAACGTGACGCCGTAGTAATGCGCCCGCGCCACCTCGTTGTCGTGCGTGAACGGCAGCGCGCGCTTGTCGCGGTTGGCGTCCGGCACCCCGCTCGCGGCCGACGGCATCACCTGGAAGCTCTGCCGGTCGCCCATCCACGGGCTCGGCTCGTGGCTCACGCTGAACGCCTGCAGCTGCGGGAGATTGTCCGCGTTGTTCTGCGAGTGGTAGTTGTACAGCCAGCTCGCCGAACCCGCGTCCGTCACCGGAGTCCAGAAGTTGAACCCGTGCGGCACCGCGGTCGCCGGGAAGTTGTTGCCCCGGGAGAACGTGCCGTTCGCCATCGTGCCGCGCGTGGTGAGCACGTTGTCGCTGGGCCGCGTGCTGGCCGGCGGCGTCGGCGTCGCGGAGATCTTCAGGTCGTCCAGCCAGCCCGCGAACTGCGCCGGGCCGTTCGCGTTGTCGTAGCCGATCGCGATCCGGTCGATCGTCTTGCCCGACGCGACCCGCCCGATCACCGAACGCACCAGGTTCCACTGGTTCGCGTACAGGACCTTGCTCGCGCCCTGGCCCTCCGGCGTCAGCGGGAACCCGTACTGGTCGGTCGCGCCGAGATCGCGCAGATGCGTCCCGTCGGTGAAGTCGAGGTCGACCGCGACGTTCGTGCTCGGGTACTTCAGATCGCCCTCGACGAACTGCGGCTGCACCTTGTAGGACAGCTCGGTCGTCCCGGTCACCGGGATGTCGACGTCGTAGACCTTGTTGTAGGAATACCCGTGCCCGGCCTTGGGCTGGCTGCCGGAATACCGGAACGCCTTCTTACCGGTGAACCCGACCCGGTTCTTGTTGGTGTAGCCCGAATTCGGGCCCGAGTCCACCACGCTGCGCATGTTCGGCAGCGGCGGCGGGGCCGGATCGTCGTTGGCCAGCAGCAGCTCCGAGAACTGCATGATGTCGTCGCCGTGATTGCGCGTGACGTCCATCTGGTAGTACCGGTACGCGTCGCTCGGCGCGGCCAGCTTGTAGTCGTTCTGCTGGAACCGCTTGTCGAACGACTGGCCCGACTGCTTGTCCAGGTCGGTCCACGTCTTGCCGTCGGCCGACCCGCGCAGCGTCCAGTCCTGCGGGTCCCGGCCGGGCGCGTCGTTGGCCGAGGAGACCGCGTAGTGCGTGATCTTCGTCGGCTCCGACAGCGTGAACGTCACCGACGCGGCCGGATCCCACGACAGCCACTTGGTGCCGGTGCTGCCGTCGATCAGGTTCGCGGCGACCTCGCCGCCGCCGGTGTTCTCGCTGGTCGCGCTGATGTCGGTGACCTTGCCCCGGATGTCGCCGGGGATCGCGGTCCCGTTCGCGCCGTCGACGCCCGAGGCCCGCGGCTTCCCGGCGGCATCGGTGTCGACGGCGTCCTGCGCCGGTTGCGGGTCGTTCGGCTCGAACGAAGAAACGAAGTCCGGCGGGGCGGCCTCGCCCGGCGCGGCACCGGCCGCGACGGGAAGGACGACCAGGCCCGCCGCCGCCACGGCCGCGGCGAGCACGACGTGGAACGGTCTGGCGCTTCGGGGCATCATTGCTCCCAGTTCGTCAGGGGGATCAGGGATCGGGAAACGAGTCGGGACTCGGGGCCCCGGAAGCTCAACGCGCGGGTGACATCGATGTCAAGGCCGCCCCGCAAACCTGACCGGAAACGGACAACCGGCGGCGGCCCGGCTACGGCAACCGGGTTCCCGCCCCAATGCCACATTGGGTGCATCTGACGCACCCAATGTGGCGTTCGGTGCGCCGCATGCACCCAATGCCACATTGGGGCGGTCGGGCGGGAACACCGGGACGAGTGCGCCCGGGAAAACTGCCGCGCACCGGCGGTGCGAGCGCACCGGCGCCAAGGTCCGGCGGGTATAACAGAGTCCATGCCAGACGACGCCATCGATCCCGACGAGGAAGCCCGCCGCCGGGCCGGACTCGCACTCGCCAACGGTGACCCCACCGGGTGGTTCGAGCCCCTCTACGCGGCCGCGGAAGCCGGAGAGGCCGTCCTGCCGTGGTACCGCGGCAAGCCCTCGCCGGAACTCGCCGACTGGATCGACGGGCGGCCTGGAGACGGCCGCCGCGCCCTCGTCGTCGGCTGCGGGATGGCCGACGACGCCGAGCTCCTCGCCGCCTCCGGATACGAGACCTCCGCCTTCGACGTCTCGCCCAGCGCGATCAAAGCCGTGCTCAACCGCTTCCCGGACACCGTCGTCTCCTACCGCACCGCGGACCTGCTCACCCCGCCCGCGGAGTTCCACTACGCCTTCGACCTGGTCGTGGAGATCATGACCGTCCAGTCGATGCCGAAGGACGTCCACGACCCCGCGATCGCCTCGGTCTCCGGCTTCGTCGCCCCGGGCGGGACGCTCGTCGTCGGCGCGGTCGCCGAGGAAAGCATCGACCTCGACACCTGGGAAGGGCCGCCGTGGCCGCTCAGCAAAGCCGAGGTCGAGTCCTTCGCCCGCGACGGCGTCACCCTGACCTCGCTGCGGCGCGTCCGCGACGACGCCCGGTGGTGGGCGGAGTTCACCCGCTGATGCCCGAGGACCGTCCCGCGACAAGCCACGAACGCGACGCAGGCCGTCCGTGGGACGAGTCCTATCAGGACGGTCCGGCCCCGTGGGACCTCGGCCGCCCGCAACCGGCGATCGCCGAACTCGCCGCCGAGGGCGCGTTCCGCGGCACGGTCCTCGACGCCGGATGCGGCACCGGAGAGAACGCGCTGCACCTCGCCGCGACCGGACTGTCCATTGTGGGCATCGACGTCGCGGAAACCGCGGTGGCGCAAGCGAAAGAGAAGGCCCGCGTCCGGGGTCTCGCGGCCGAGTTCGCGGTCGGCGACGCGTTCCGGCTGTCCACTCTGGACCGGACCTTCGACACGGTCCTCGACTGCGGCCTGTTCCACACCTTCGACGCCCGGGAACGCCAGGCCTACGTCGCCGGCCTCGCGTCCGTCACCGAACCGGGCGCGAGGCTGCACATCCTGTGCTTCCGGGACACGGACGGGGACGCCGGTCCGCATCCGGTCACGCGAGCCGACCTGGAAGCGCCGTTCCACGACGAGAGCTGCTGGCGGATCGAGACCCTCAGGGACAGCCGGATCGTCGCGAGGTTCGCGCCGGACGGTCTTCCGGCCTGGCTGGCGACCGTCCAGCGCGTCAATCCGTGAGCCTCAGCAGGACTCGAGGAACCGCGTCAGCACCCGGGTCCCGAACCGCAGCCCGTCCACCGGCACCCGCTCGTCCACGCCGTGCGCCATCGCCCGGTACGGGAAACCCTCCGGCAGCGCCAGGGGAGCGAAGCCGTAACACGCCATCCCCAGCTGCGTGAACGCTTTGGCGTCCGTCCCGCCGCCCATGCAGTACGGCACCACGACCGCCTCCGGGTCCTCCGCCCGCAGCGCCGCGGCCATCGCGTCGAACCACGGCGAATCGACCGGAGCCTGCACCGGCGGCTGATGGGCCACGAATTCCCGCGTGACCCCCTCGCCCAGCAACGAATCCAGCACCGCGAACAGCTCGTCCTCGGTCCCCGGCAGCACCCGCACGTCGACCTGCGCGCTCGCCTTCGACGGGATCACGTTCACCTTGTACCCGGCGTCGAGCATCGTCGGCGTGGTGCTGTTGCGCACCGTCGGCACCACCAGCGACCCGGCCGTCCCCAGCCGCGCCACGGTTTCGTCGACCGCTTCGCCCGACGAGAGATCCACCGGCACGCCCAACGCGGCGCCGGTCCGCTCCAGGAACGCGCGCACGGTCGGCGTCAGCTGCACCGGCCAGCGATGCTCCGCGATCCGCTGCAGCGCCCCGACCAGCCGCACGACCGCGTTCTCCGAGTTCGGCCGCGACCCGTGCCCGGCCCGCCCGGTCGCGGTGAGCCGCAGGTGCGCGGTCCCGCGCTCAGCGGTCCCGACCGGGTACAGCCGCACCTTCCGGCCGTCCGCGGCGGGCACGTGATAGCTGTACCCGCCGGACTCGCTGATCGCCGCCGCGCAGCCCTCGAACAGGTCCGCGTGCTCCTTGACCAGCCAGTGCGCGCCGTAGTCGCCGCGGTCCTCCTCGTCGGCGACGAACGCCAGCACGAGATCCCGCCGCGGCCGCAGCCCGGACGCGACGGCCGCCAGCACCATCGCGCAGAAATCCTTCATGTCGACCGCGCCGCGGCCCCACAGGAACCCGTCGCGGACCTCGCCCGAAAACGGCGGTACAGACCAATCGGCCGCCGCCGCGGGAACCACGTCCAGATGCCCCTGCACGAGGAGCGCGGGCAGCGCCGGATCGGTGCCCGGAATCCGCGCGATGACATTCGCCCGCTGCGGTTCGGACTCCAGAATCCGCGCCGAAACGCCGTACCGGCCCAGGAATTCGGCGACGTACTCGGCGGCGAGGCGTTCGCCCGCGGCCTCCCCGTCGCCCCAGTTGGTGGTGTCGAACCGGATCAGGTCCGCGCACAGCGAAACAACGTCGACCTCAGCCATAGATGCCCTGCACCGCCCCTGCCGCGATGGCCGTGACCACCTTGAACGCCTTCATCGCCTCGGTCATGCTCGGCGCCTCGAACGCGACGCGGCGCGTCCCGGTCTGCTCCACGGTCGGGATCACCGCGGTCGCCTGCGCCAGATGGCTCGCGTCGAACTCGACCTCGATGCGGTGCCGCCCCGGCGTCCGCTCGGCGCGCCCGGCCAGCGCCATCGACTCCCGCGCGCCGGTTTCCAGCAGCCTCGCCGTGCGCGCCGGCGGCAGGCAGATCGCCGCGTACCGGCTCACGCATTCCTTGACCTGCACCAGTTCCGCGTCCGGCGCGTAGTCGCGCGCGTCCTCGCACGTCTGGTCGTCGCCGCTGACCAGCAGCACCGGCACGCCGTACTCGGCCGCCATCGCCGAGTTCAGCCTGCCCTCGCTCGCGGGCACGTCGTCCAGCCACACGCCGGTGATCTGGTTTTCCAGGTACGTGTGCGACAGGACGCCGTCGAACCCGGCCCCGGCGTGGTAGCCGAGGAACACCACACCGTCCACACCGGAATCGATGCCTTGCATCATCGACAGCGGTTTGTGCCGCCCGGTCAGCATCCGCGCGCGTTCGTCGAGGTCTTCCAGGAGCAGGTTGCGCTGCGACGAGTGCGCCTCGTTGACGAGCACGTCGGTCGCGCCCGCCGCGTACAGGCCGGCCAGCACCGCGTTGACGTCGCCGGTGAACATGCCCCGGAACCGCTGCCACTGCGGGCTCCCGGGCACGACGTCGTCGGTCCAGGTGACCCCCGTGGCGCCTTCCATGTCGGCCGAGATCAGGATCCGCATGCCGGCACTCTAGTGATCCGCGCCGCGACCATAACGATCGGACACGCAGCGGCACCGTCACATATTGCGCGCTTCCCGCCGTATGTGGTTACTTTTCGTCTCTGGGGTCGGGGATTGACGATGGGGTGGTTCTCAAGTGCGAAATAAGCACAGGCGGCACGGGTTGCGCCGCGTTTTCGGTGTCGTGATGGCAGGAACGCTGGCGATTCTGCCGTTGGCGGGCACTGCGACCGCGCAGCAGCAGGCACAGCCGAAGGTGCTGCGGGTCGCGTTGACCACTGGTATCGACCACCTGAACCCGTTCACCGCCGGGCTCGCCGCGTCGACCCAGGTCGGCCGGTTCATCTACGAGTTCCTGACGATCCCGTCGCAGGACAAGGCCGAGGCCGCCCCGGCGCTCGCCGAGTCGTGGACGACGTCGCCGGACAAGCTGACCTGGACGTTCAAGATCCGCAAGGGCGCGAAGTGGTCCGACGGGCAGCCGGTCACCGCGAAGGACGCCGCGTTCACCTTCAACCGGATGCTCACCGACGCCACCGCGCGCACCGCGAACGGCAACTACGTCGCGAGCTTCCAGTCGGTGGCCGCGCCGGACGACGCCACACTGGTGATCAAGACCAAGACCGTCCAGTCGTCGATGGACCTGCTCGACGTCCCGATCGTCCCCGAGCACGTGTGGTCGCAGATCAAGGACCTGAGCGACCCGAAGACCGACACCATCCCGGTCGTCGGCGTCGACGACGGGCCGTACCAGATCACCGAGTACAAGCAGAACGAATACGTCAAGTTCAAGGCCAACAAGGACTATTGGCGCGGCGCGCCCAAGGTCGACGAGCTACAGCTGCTGGTGTTCAAGGACGTCGAGGCCGCGGTCAACGCCCTCAAACAGGGCGAGGTCGACGTCATCAACCGGCTCACCCCGACCCAGTTCGACGCGCTCAAGGACCAGCCGAACATCGCGCTGAACAAGGCGCCCGGCCGCCGCTACAACGAGATCAACCTCAACTTCGGCGTCCAGAACTCGGAGAACAAGCCGATCGGCAACGGAAACCCGGTGCTCAAGGACATCCGGGTGCGCCAGGCGATCGCGCAGTCGATCGACATCTCCACGATCGTGGACAAGGTCGCGGGCGGCTACGCCCAGCCCGGCGGCGGCGTGATCCCGCCGATCTATTCGGCCTACCACTGGGATCCGGCGCCGGGGGAGGCGCGCAAGTTCGACCTCGCCGCCGCGAACGCCGCGCTCGACGCGGCCGGCTACGCGAAGGGCCGCGACGGCATCCGCACCGCGCCCGGCGGCGCGCGCCTCGAACTGCGCCTCACCGGGCACGCGAACCGCGCGCCCGACCAGCGCCTCGCCCAGTACGTCACCGGCTGGCTGCACGACATCGGCATCTCGGTCAAGCAGGAACTCGTCTCCGACGACGAGCTGAACGACCGCACCAACGCGGGCAACTACGACCTCGCGATCTCCGGCTACGCGAACAACCCGGACCCGGACTACTCGCTGGCGCTGCACACCTGCGCCGCGCGGCCGAACGCCGAGGGCAAGGGCGGCACCACCGACACGTTCTTCTGCGACCCGCAGTACGACGCGCTCTACGCCAAGCAGCTCGCCGAAACCGACCCGGGCGTGCGCGCCGGCTACGTGAAGCAGGCCCAGGCGCGGCTCTACAGCCAGGCCGTGAACGTCGTCTACGACTACGACAACGCGCTCGAGGCCTACCGCTCCGACAAGTTCTCCTCGTTCGGCAAGCAGCCCCAGCCCGAGGGCTCGATCCTCGAACAGACCGGCTACTGGGGCGTCTACGGCGCGGTCCCGGCCGACGCTTCGGCCGCGTCCTCGGACAGCGGTTCCGGCACGACCGTGTGGATCGTCGTCGGCGCGGTCGTGCTCGTCGTGCTCGTGGGCGGCGGCATCGCGCTGTCCCGCCGCGGCAAATCCGCCGACGACCGGGAGTAACGCCCGTGAGTCAAGCGATAGCGCCCGACCAGGCCTCGGTGCTCGCCGACCCCGACGAGCGCCGAGGCGGCACCGGGACCCTCCGGTTCGTCCTCAAGAAGATCGCCGAGGCGGTCGCCAGCGTCTTCCTGGTGATCGTCCTCGGGTTCTTCCTCTTCCGGCTGCTGCCCGGCGACCCGGTCGCGTTCATGGCCCGCGAACGTCCCACCGACCCCGGCCAGATCGCCGAACTGCGCGAACGGCTCGGCATCGACAAGCCCATCCTCGCGCAGTTCGGGAACTACTTCGTCGGTCTCTTCCAAGGCGACTTCGGCGAGTCCTACATCGAACGCCGCCCGGTGCTGGACATGATCGGCGAACGGCTCTGGCCGACCGTGCTGCTCGTCGGCAGCGCGACCGTCCTCGCCGTCGCGCTCGGGCTGTGGCTCGGCATCCGCGCGGCGTGGAAGCGCGACAGCTTCTTCGACCGCGCGCAGACCGGCATCGCGCTGACGTTCTGGTCGGTCCCGCAGTTCTGGCTCGGCCTGCTGCTGCTCGTGGCCACCAACGGGCTGTTCCCCAGCCGCGGCATGCACTCGCCCGACGCCGGGCCTGGATTCTTCGCCCAGAGCCTCGACGTGCTGCACCACCTGATCCTGCCGTGCCTGACGCTGCTCGTCGTGTTCTACGCGCAGTACATGCTGGTGATGCGCTCGTCGCTGCTCGGCGAGATGAACGCCGACTACCTCACCACCGCCCGCGCGAAAGGCCTGCGCGACGACCTCGTCCGGCGACGGCACGCGGTCCCCAACGCGCTGCTGCCCACTGTGACGCTGGTGTTCATGCAGTTCGGCACAGTCGTCGCGGGTGCGGTCACCGTCGAAGCGGTGTTCAGCTGGCCGGGCCTCGGCCAGCTCACCTACGACGCGCTGCACGGCCCGGACCTGCCGGTGCTGCAAGGGGTTTTCATCGTCCTCGCCAGCGCCGTCGTCCTGATGAACCTGTTCGCGGAGCTGCTCTACCGCGTGCTCGACCCGAGGGTGCGTACCGCATGACCTCAATCCCCGCGAAAACCGAAAGCGTCCGCGCGATCGCGTGGCGCCGCCGCCGCGCCGGAATCGCCCGCACCTGGCACGAATTCGCCACGCAGAAAGCCGCGTTGGCCGGGCTGTTCCTGCTCGTGCTCACTGTGCTGCTGGCTCTGCTGCTGCCGCTGATCAGCGACCAGAGCGGCCTCGACGTCACCCGCGTCACCGGCAAACCGCTCAGCCCGCCGGACAGCCAGTTCTGGCTCGGCACCGACATCGACGGCCGCTCGGTGCTGCTGATGACGGTGTGGGGCACCAGGATCTCGCTGCTCGTCGGGTTCTGCGCGACCGCGCTGAGCGTGTTCATCGGCACCCTGATCGGCATCACCGCCGCGCACTTCGGCGGCTGGGTGTCGGCGATCCTGTTGCGGTTCACCGACTTCTTCCTCGTGCTGCCCTCGCTCGTGCTGGCGATCGCGCTGGCGGCCGTGCTGCCGCAAGGGATCTGGACCATCGTGCTCGCCATCGGCGTCACCGCCTGGCCGAGCACCGCCCGCCTCGTCCGCGCCCAGACGCTCACCATCGAAAGCCGCCCCTACATCGAACGCGCCCGCGCGCTCGGCGGCGGCCACCTGCACGTGGTCGCCAAACACGTGCTGCCCGGCGTCGCCCCGCTCGTGCTCGCCAACACCACCCTCGTGGTCGGCAACGCGGTCATCGCCGACGCCACCCTCTCCTTCCTCGGCGTCGGCGACCCCACCTCGATCTCCTGGGGCGCCATGCTGGAAACCGCACTCAACAACGGCGCGGTCACCCGCGGCGCCTGGTGGAACCTGCTCCCGCCGGGCATCGCGATCGTGCTCGTCGTGCTGATGTTCACCCTCGTCGGCCGCGGCCTCGAAACCGTGCTGAACCCGCGGCTCAAAGGACGGCACTCGTGACCGCGCTGCTCGAACTGAAAAACCTCGGCGTCACCTACCGCACCGGCGGCGGCGACGTCCCCGCGGTCCGCGGCGTCGACCTCCGCCTCGACGCGGGCGGCACGCTCGGCGTCGCGGGGGAGTCCGGCTCCGGCAAGTCCACCGTCGCGATGAGCGTGCTCCGGCTCCTGCCGCGCAGCGCGAAGATCACCGGCGAGATCCTGCTCGACGGCGAGGACGTCAGCGAGATGCGCTGGGGACGGCTGCGCGCGGTCCGCTGGGCCGAGGCGTCGGTCGTGTTCCAGGGCGCGATGCACGCGCTCAACCCGGTCCGCCGCGTCGGCGAGCAGATCGCCGAACCGATCCGGCTGCACGCGCCCGAAGGCAAGGCGCAGTCCGAAGCGCAGGTGCAGGCCCGGGTCACGGAACTGCTCGAACAGGTCGACCTGCCGCGCTCGCGTGCGGGCGCGTACCCGCACGAACTGTCCGGCGGCCAGAAACAGCGCGTGATGATCGCGATGGCGCTGGCCTGCGAACCGCGGCTGGTGATCGCCGACGAACCGACCACCGCGCTCGACGTCATCGTCCAGGCCCAGGTCCTGTCCGTATTGTCGAAGCTGGTCGCCGAACGCGGCATCGGGCTGATCATGATCAGCCACGACCTGTCCGTGCTCGCCGCCACCTGCGAACGCATCGCGGTGATGTACGACGGGGAAGTCGTCGAGGAACGCCCCAGCGCCGAGCTGATGTCCTCACCGCACCACGAACACAGCCGCGCCCTCGCCGCCGCCTTCCCGACGGTCGGCGACCCGGTCTCGCGCTACGCCCCGGCCACCGCGACCCCGCTGCCCCCGGAACCGGACGAACGCGGCGGCTCGGACGAAGCGCCGCTGCTCGCCGCCGAGGACCTGCACGTCACGTTCCGTGACCGCAAGGGCAAGCGGATCCACGCGGTCGACGGGGTGAACCTGCAGGTCCGCCGGGACGAGATCGTCGCGCTGGTCGGCCAGTCCGGCTCCGGCAAGACCACCCTCGCCCGCACGCTGCTCGGCCTGCAGAAACCCGACTCCGGCGCGGTCCGCTACGCGGGCAAGCCGGTGCCCTCGGCCGGGGCCGGGCTGCGCGCGTACCGGCGGGAAGTCCAGCTCGTGCTCCAGGACCCGACGAGCGCGCTCAACCCGGCCCACACGGTGTACGAGGCGGTCGCCGAGGGCCCGCGCATCCACGGCTTGCCGAACGAACGCGACGTCGTGCTCAAAGCGCTCGAATCCGCCGAACTGCGCCCGCCGGAGAAATTCCTCGACCGGCTCCCGCACGAGCTGTCCGGCGGCCAGCGCCAGCGCGTCGTCATCGCCGGAGCACTCGCGCTCGAACCGTCGCTGCTGCTCGCCGACGAACCGGTGGCCTCGCTCGACGCGTCGGTGCGCGGGGAAATCCTCGCGCTGCTGCTCCGGCTCCGCCGCCAGCTCGGCCTCTCCGCCCTCGTCATCACCCACGACCTCGGCCTGGCCTGGAACATCGCCGACCGGGTCGCGGTGATGTACCGCGGCGAACTCGTCGAGACCGGTACCGTCGAACAGGTCCTGCTCGACCCGCAGCACGAGTACACGAAGTCGCTGCTCGCGGCGCTCCCCGGGGGCACCGCGCAGCGGACCGCGGCCGAGACCTGACCCCGGTCCGCCCCGGGCGCGCGCCGAAGCCGGGCGCGCCCGGAGCCAGTGCGGGGCGGGCCGACTGCACCCGGTAATCTTCTGGATCGAAATGGCCACTACTATCGACGACGCGCAGCCGAACGCCGGAGGTCTCGACCGGCAGTTCCTGACGCCTTCGCGCTTCCCCTACCGCACCATCGCCATGGGCACGGTCGGAAGCGCCCTCCTCATGCTCGCCGCGCTCGGCGCCGGCGGCATCCTCATCCGAGACCCCGTCATCGGCCACGGCCCGCTCTCGTGGATCCGCTACGGCCACGGCCGGGCGCTCGCCAACGCGCTGCTCTACAGCGGCTTCGGCCTCGTCGTGTGGGCGTGGGTCCGGCTCGGCCGCTACGCGCTCGCCGGGCGCATCGGCAGCAAGCCGATCCTGATCGCCGCGCTGTGCTGGATGGCGCCGCTGATCGTGTCGCCGCCGCTGTTCACCCGCGACGTCTTCTCCTACCTCGGCCAGGGCGCGCAGCTGCTCTACGGGCTCGACCCGTACGCCAACGGCCCCGCCGAGCTGCCCGTGCTGCCGAACGTCGTGCAGAACGTGCACCCGCTGTGGCAGACCACGCCCGCCCCGTACGGGCCGCTGTTCCTGCTCATCTCCAAGGGCATCGTCGCGATCACCCAGGACCACATGATCGCCGGCGTCATCCTGACCCGGCTCGTCCTGCTCGTCGGGCTCGGCATGACGCTGTGGGCGCTGCCCCGGCTCGTCAAGCACCTTGGCGGGAAGCTCCCGGTCGCGCTGTGGGTCGCGGTCGCCAGCCCGATGATGGTCATCCACCTCTTCGGCGGCCCGCACAACGACCTGATGATGCTCGGCTTCCTCACCATCGGGATGCTCGCCGCGCTCGAGCGCAAACACGTCATCGCGGTCGTGCTCGTCACCATCGGCATGCTGATCAAGCCGACCGCCGCCGTCGCGCTGCCGTTCATGGTCTGGATGTGGGCCGCGGACATGGCGGGCCCGTCGAAGACGAAGAACTTCTTCAAGGCCGGGGCCGCCGCGGTCGGGCTGTTCCTGCCGGTGTTCGTCGTCGGCACCTGGGTCTCGCTCGGCTCGCTCAACCTCGGCTGGTGGTCCGGCCTCAAGGCCCCGCAGCTCATCACCAACTGGCTGAACTTCCCCAGCGGCATCGGCGAGGCGGTCTACAACCTCGTCCACATCATCGCCAACGTCCAGCCCTCGCCGTTCGTCACCGTCGCCCGCGCCATCGCGATGGTCGGCCTCGTCGTGTTCGGCGTGCGGCAGTGGTGGCTCGCCCGCGGCGGCGGCAAGGAAGCCGTCTACCGCGCCGCGATCACCCTGCTGGCCGTCGCGATCCTCATGCCGCCGACCCTGCCCTGGTACCTCACCTGGGGCTTCGTCCTGATCTCGGCGTTCCCGTGGGAACGGCGGAACCTGTCGGCGATCGTGGCGATCTCGGTCTTCGTGACCCTCGTGTACTACCCGACGGGGGAGCAGGCGCTCTACGACTGGTGGTTCATCGCGATCGTCGTCGTGGTCAGCCTCTACGCCGCCGCGTCCCTGCTGCGCCCCGACCCGCTCGGGCTCGTCGCCGCGTGGCGGAAGAAGCCCAAGGACGAGGAATTCCTCCCGAAGCAAGGGTCGTGAGTGGTGGCGCCGGTTCG
>NZ_JBEXMH010000101.1:0-24271 GCF_040610415.1 Amycolatopsis sp. NPDC004079
GGGGGGTGCTTGTCAAGGCATCTTTCCCGCCTTGACAAGCACCCCCGAACCGTCAGCACAATCGCGCTTCGGGGTGCCCCACGCAACCAACGCCTGCAATGTCGCCGCCAGGCGACGAGCAGCTCACCCCAAAACCTCCCGCAACCGAACAGCAAACTCCTCCGGCTTCCCCGCATACCCGCGCTCCCCACCAAGAAACCCCCCATGATGACTGGGAAACACAGTCACCCCCATCCCCAGCCGCGCGGCAAGAGCCCGAACAGTCCGCCCAGTAAACGTATCCCCAGTCTCCTCCCCCACCGCCAGCACAACCCGGCTCCCGACAGCCTTCAACGCGGCAAAATCCGGCACATAGTCAATAACCGGCCGAGACCGCGAAGACAACAACGGATCATCCCGCTTCCCGTCATCCTCGCCAGGCAACCCGAACTGCCCAGGCTCAACCCCAGGCTGCGCGAAGAACTCCTCAGTAAACTCCCCAACCCAACTGGTCATAGCGATAAACGCAGCCATCCCATACCCCCACCCCCGAGCCAAATACCGCTCAGTCACCCCGTCACAAGCCCGCGCGGCCCCCTCGACGTCCGGCAACGCCGCGATAACCGGCGGCTCATGCGCCACCAACGTCACCACATCCCCCGGATACCGAGCCATCAACGCCAACGCGGTAACCGCCCCGCCACTGCTGGCGAACAGATCAACAGGCCCCGCCCCCAGAGCCGAAATCACCGCATGCACATCCCCAGCCTGAACCTCAGGCTGATTCTCCGTAGCCCCATCGGACCGAGTACTGCGCCCAAGCCCCCGCGGATCATAGGTAACCACCGCCCGCTCCGGAAACAACCCGGCAAGCGTCCCAAACCCGCTGGCGTCCATCGGCTGCCCGATCATCACCAACGGCCGAGTCCCCTCCCCGGCCGGCTGGTTGTGCACGTCGTAAACGATGTCCGCACCGTCAGTAACAAGATGATGAGTAGACACAGCGACACTCCCCTGCCTCGCGAAAACCTACGCGAGCAGCCTACCCGGCCACCGCGCCCAGCGTCCACAATGGACTCAACCGCCCAGCGGCCGACATCAGCTATGCTGACCACGTGGCAAATTCGGCAGGCAGCAAAGGAATGCCGCGCCCCGAACGGGAGCGGCTGATCCTCGACGCCGCCGTCCAGGAGTTCGGCGCCCAGGGCTACGCCCACGCCTCAGTAGCCGCCATCGCCCGCCGGGCGGAAATTTCCAAACCGCTCGTCTACGGCTACTTCGACTCCAAAGACGGCCTCTACCTGGCCTGCCTGCACCGCGGCGCGGCCCCGCTGGTCGACGCGGTCACCGAAGCCCAAACCGGCACCGGCCTCACCCGCGCCCTCGGCACCCTGGAAGCGATCTTCCGCACCCTGGAACCCCGCCGCCTGGACTGGGCAGTTCTCTGGGACCCCACCCTCCCCCCGAACTCCGCAGTGGACGAAGCCGCGCGCTCTTACCGCCGCAAACTGTCCGCACTGGGCGCGGAAGGCACCCAAGAAGCCCTGTCCACAGCCGGTTTCGCCGACCCCGCGGACGCCTCCCTCTTCGCCCGGATCTGGTACGGCGCAGTAGCCGCCACCGTCAACTGGTGGCTGGAGCACCCGGAAGAAACCGCCGAAACCACCACCCAGCGCTGCGCGAGAATCCTCACCTCCCTGCGCGGCTAACTTTCGCAATCCACCCACTCGAAGTACCCGCTCCCCGACACCGGCCGCCGCCGAAACGCCCCGGAATACGTGTACGCGCCGACATAACCGCGCCCATGCCCATACCGCAATGGACTGTCCACAACAGCCTCCAACGCCACGACTTCCTCCGCCCCGTCCCGCACCGTCCACCGAAAACGCTCCGGCACCCGCATCTCCCTCCCCCGCGGATCAACCTCCGGCTCGCCCCGATAGTCCACCTCGAACTGGACCTCACGAAACACCGCGGCATCCCCGTCAAGCGTGCGCACATAGGCAAGCCGACAAGCCGTGGCCCCGGCCGCCCGAACATCGGTCAGCAACAACTGCGTCCGGTCATCAAGATTGATGATCTGATAGGTAAAGAAGTCGATCGGCAGCTTGAACCGCTGAGGCAGTGGCGTACGTCGAAGCGCTTGCGGCGAAACCGATCGCGCGTACTCGACGGTGCAGAGCCCGCCGATCTCAGTCTCACCAGTGTCGTCAGTAATCATCCCGGTAAAAGTGGCAAGCAGGCTCAAGTGGTCATACGCCGGATTCCGCACGAACCAAGACACTTGAGGCGTGGCAGTGATCGCCAAGTCCGCCGAGAACCCGTCATAACGCGCGTGCACCTGATACGACGGATGCGCCACCTCGATAGCAAGATCCGAATCCCACTCCAGCCGCGAACCGTCCTCGGCGAAGCGACATTCAGTGTGCGAATCGTAAGCCTGATAGTGATGATGCCCAGGCGCGGCAGTAGACGACAGGACAGTCGTGGTGCGGCGCGCATCGGAGGTGGCGAGGTAGTCGTTGTCGAAACAAACCGCGCCAGTGCTGCCGATCAGCGTCATCGTGTTGAGGTAGCGATGCGGCGCAGGCAGCTCCGGAACGAAGATGCCGTAATGCGTCCACGCCCAGGTCCGCGAGTCCGGATGCGGCCGCAGCAGGCCGGGCCGGTCGAACGGCTTCGCGGACTCCTCGATCCGCTGGTCGAAGCGAGGGAGCACCCGGTTCACCACGAACGGCGCGGCAGCGGTCAGCACGCTCATCTTTCCTCCTCAGTGCGTATTACCCTAGAGTAAGTTACTCTTGAGTCAATTCGGAAGGGAGCAGTCGGATGACACGGTCCTGGTGGGGTTGGGGCGACACCGAGGAAGCGCTGACCGCCGAAGAGTCGGAAGCGCTGGTCGCGCGCACGTCCGCCTTGCTTCCCGCCCACGACTTCACTGACCACGCTCCTCCCTCGCCGGACGATCTGCCGGTGCCGCCGTCCCGGCTCCGCCCGCCCGCCGCACTGGCCCGGCTGTGCTCGGCCGACCGGACTGACCGGCTTTCGCACGCGCGCGGCAAGGCGTTCCGCGACGTCGTCCGGAACCTGGAAGGACGAGTCGAAGCGGTGCCGGACGTCGTCGCGCGCCCGGAGTCCGAGCAGGACGTGCTCGACCTCCTGGATTGGTGTTCCACCAGCGGCACCCCGGTAATCCCGTACGGCGGCGGCAGTTCCGTCGTCGGCGGCATCGAACCGCGGTTCCCCGCGCCCGCGGTGTCGCTGGACCTCGGCCGCCTCGACCAGGTCGTGGAGATCGACAAGACGAGCCGCACCGCCCGCATCCAGGCTGGCGTGTACGGGCCCGAACTGGAGGACCAGCTCCGCCCGCACGGCCTGACGCTGCGGCACTACCCCCAGTCGTTCACGCACTCCACGCTCGGCGGCTGGCTGGCGACCCGCGCCGGCGGCCACTTCGCCACGCTGGCCACGCACATCGACGACCTCACCGAATCCCTGCGCGTCGTGACTCCGGCCGGCGTCAGCGAGTCGCGCCGGCTGCCCGGTTCGGGGGCCGGACCGTCGCCGGATCGGCTGTTCCTCGGCTCGGAAGGCACACTGGGCGTGATCACCGAAGCCTGGATGCGCCTCCAGGAACGTCCGCGCTGGCAGGCGAAAGCGTCGGTGAGCTTCACCAGGTACGCCGACGCAGTACGAGCGACCCGGGCGATCGCCCAGTCCGGCCTGCACCCGGCGAACTGCCGCCTCCTCGACGCCGCGGAAGCGTTCCTCAACACCGGCGTTCAGGCGGACGGCTTGCTGCTGCTCGCGTTCGAGTCCGCAGACCATCCGGTAGACGCCTGGCTGGACCGTGCACTCGAACTCGCCGCAGACCACGGAGGCACCGTCACCGCCCGCCGCGGCGAATCCGGTTCGGCGTGGCGATCGGCCTTCCTGCGGATGCCGTACCAGCGCGACGCGCTCGCCCGCCGGTCGATGGTGGTGGAGACCTTCGAGACCGCCTGCACCTGGGACGCGTTCGAGTCACTGCACGAGGCAGTCACGACGGCCGCGAACGCGGCGATCGCCGAGATCTGCGGCGCAGGCGTCGTGACCTGCCGGTTCACCCACGTCTACCCGGACGGCCCCGCGCCGTACTACGGCATCTACGCGACCGGCCGCTGGGGCAGCACCGTCGCGCAGTGGGACGAGCTGAAAACCGCTGTGTCCGAAGCGATCCTGGCCAACGGCGGCACAATCACCCACCATCACTCCGTCGGCCGCGACCACCGCCCGTGGTACGACCGGCAGCGCCCGGACCCGTTCGCCGCCGCTCTGTCCGCGGCGAAGGACGCCCTCGACCCCGCCGGAGTGTTGAACCCGGGCGTCCTGATCCGGTAATCCTTACCGCCGCAGGTACCGCAACGCCCGCGCCGCCGCGTGACTGCCGCACATCCCGTGCGCGCCCGGTCCCGGCGGCGTGGCCGCGGAACACACGAAATGGCCCGGCACGCCGACGTCGTACGGCTGCAGGGTCGCCCGCGGGCCGAACACCAGTTGCCGCACGTCTTTCGCTCCGGTGAGGATGTTCCCGCCGACGAAATTCGGGTTCCCCGCAGCGAATACCGCCGACGATGTGGTCACCGAGCCGATGACGCGCTCCCGGAATCCCGGTGCGAACCGTTCGATCTGCGCGGTGATCGCCTCGGTGGCGTCGCCGGTGTATCCATGCGGCACATGCGCGTACGCCCATACCGGATGCACATCACCGACCGACCGGGACGGGTCGGCCAGGTATTGCTGACCCAGCAATACAAACGGCCGCTCCGGCATTCGTCCATTGTGTACTTCCCGCTCACCCGTCGCGACTTCCGCTGCCGATCCTCCCAAGTGGACGGTCCCGGCCGTCCGAGCTTCCGGCGACCGCCACGGAATTCCGTCCTGCACCGCGAAGTCCACTTTGAACGCACCGGGACCGTAGCGGAACCGCTCGTACGCCCGCCGGATCCGCGGCGGCAACCGGTCGCCGAGCACCGATGCCAGTGTGCGAGGTCCGACGTCCCACACCACCACGTCCGCCCGAGGCAGCTGCGAAACCGACTGCACCCGCACGCCGGTCTCGATCTTCCCGCCGAAGTCGGCCACCAGAGCGGCCAAGGCGTCGCTGATCGCGCGCGACCCGCCCTCCGCGACCGCCCAGCCGTGCCGGTGGCCAGCGGTGAGAATGCCGAGCCCGATCGCCGACGACAGCGGACGGTCCAGCGGCCGGAACGCGTGCGCCGCAACGCCGAGCCACAGCGCACGAGCCTGTTCAGTGCGGAAGTACCGGGCCAGCACGGTCGCCGGGGCGACCGTCGGCAGACCGAACCGGCCCAGCAGCAATGGATGTTTCGGCACCCGCAGCAGCGGGCCGAGAATGTCCTCGCTCAGCGCGTCGTAGTTCTGCGCGGGCGAGGAGAACAGCGCTGACCAGCGGCGTTCGTCCGGACCGAGCCCGGCGGCGGTGTCGGAGACCGAGCGTCGCAGGACTCCGGCGGTGCCGTCGTCGAGCGGGTGCACGCAGTCGATCTCCGGCAACCGCCAGCGCAGGCCGTACCGGTCGAGCCCGAGGCCGGTCAGCACCGGCGAGCCGACCGCCATCGGATGCGTCGCGGAGCAGTGGTCGTGCAGCAGGCCGGGGACGATCGCCTCGTAGGTGCGGGTGCCGCCGCCGATCTCGTCAGCGGCCTCCAGCACCGTCACGTCGATTCCGGCGCGTGCCAGCACTGCCGCCGCCGCGAGTCCGTTGGGACCGCTGCCGACCACCACCGCCGTGGTCATGCCAGCACGCTGCTCGTCGTCGCCGGGCTCGCGGTCCAAGTGACGGTGAGCGGGATCGGGCCGTTCGGCAGCCACGGCTGTTCGTTGACCGCGTCGGCCACCGTCCAGTGGCCGCGCTCGATCACGCCCAGCGCCGCGTCAATCACCTGGTAATGCTGCACCTTCGAGTGGATCGCCTGCGACTCGACCCACACCACGATCCACTCCCCGGGCGCGAATCCGACCCGCTTCTGCACCGCGTTGACGAAGTCGAGGCCGTGCAGGTGCCCGTCGCCGAAGTTGAACCCGAGGATCGAGTTGCAGCCGAACTCGGCCTCGCGCACCGTCCGCGCGTCGAGGTCCGGCAGGTTCTTCGCGAGCACGGAGAACAACCCGCGGCCCTGGCTGTGCATCGACCGCCAGGCGATCGTCTGCTGCATGGTGATCTCGGCGATTTCCGCCGGGTAACCCATCTCCTGCAGCTGGTCGACCTGGTTTTTCGTCGGCCGGTGCGGCAACGTGTTCAGCTTCGCCTCGGCACCCGGCGCGAAGGCCCACAGCGCCGACGCCCAGTTGCCCGCGTACTGCCGCATCGACGGCAGGAACGACACCAGATCCGGCCGCAGGTTGCCCAGGATCGGGAAGAACAGCAGCGCGGCCGCGATCACGCCGGCCAGCCAGCCCGGTGTCATGTCGCCGACGCCGTATCCAGCGCTCGCCGGGAAGCCGAGGAAAAGGAAGATCGCGAGGTAGCCGAAGAGAATGTTCCACTCCAGCGGTACGGCCAGCGGGAAGGTGGACGTGATGAACAGGTGGAACACCACCATCAGCGCGACCCCGGCGAGCGTGACCCAGTGGTTGGTGGAGAACAGCAACACCAGCGGGGTGATGATTTCCACCGTCGTCCCGCCGACGTGCGCCATGAACGACGCGAGTTTCGACGGCCGGATGTCGTTCGGGAAATCCCGGTAATGCGCTCGCTTCAGCCACTTGAACGGCACACACGGGCTGTTGGACACCATCGGCGGCACCACATTCGTGAAGTGCTTGCCGAACTTCGAGACGCCCGCGCCGATCCAGACCAGGCAGATCAGCAGCTTCGCGGCGATGATCATGTTCACGAACGGCAGGAACGCGAAGAAAACCAACGCGGGCAGGTATTGTTCACCCCGCGCGGCAAGGAAAACTGTCTTGTCCCGCAAGCCATTCAGCACGTACAGCGCGATCGGCGCGATCAGCAACGCCGGACGCACGAGGCCCGAGGTGTCTCCCGGCAGAGCCGCCGACAACGCAGCGTTCGGGACGCCAGGCAGGACGATCGCGGTCAGCAGCGTGGCGAGGAAAGCCAGATACAGCAGCACATCGAAGCCGTTTCGCAGGTCTCCCTTGGTGAACGGGACGCGCTTCCACGGCCGCAGCCGGATCGTGCCAGGACGCGCCCAGAACAGAATCCCACCGGTCATCGGCTTGAACTTGCCCGCGATCGGTCCCCAGGAACCGGCGACTCCGACGGCTTCCAGCAATACCGTCCACAGCACGAGCTTTTGGTAAACGACCGGTTCGTGCCACCACGCGGCGACGTCCCAGAACGGGCCGACGCCGGACGTCGCGGTGACCAGCGCCACCCCGGCCAGCACGTAGAGGAAGAGCAGCTTCACCACGTACGTGGCCGGAATCATTTTGGGCGAGCCGAATCCGAACTGGACCCAGTGCAGCGCGAGCGCCTTGGTCCGTTCAAACAGTGGCTTCCGCAGGAAGGTTTCCGGATCGACCGGGGGAAAGTCCCCTGTCTTGAACCCCATTGTTCTCCGCCTTTCTCCGGGCAGCATCGACCGGACCCGCTGATGCGGGCACGAATTGTTCTTTCAAGAGCGGAATCAGCTCGCGGCGGCGAGTTCGCGGCGCAGCGCCGGTTTGTCGATCTTGCCGACCGGATTCCGCGGCAGCGCGGGCACGATGTCGATCCGCACCGGCACCTTCACCCGCGTCAGCCGGGCGCGGCAGTGCTCCAGCAACTCGGCCTCGCTCACGACCGCGGCCGGGTACAGCGTCACGGTCGCGACCGGCAGCTCGCCGAGCACCGGATGCGGCGCGCCGACCACCGCGGCTTCCAGCACCGCCGGGTGTGCGTGCAGTGCGTTCTCGATCTCCTTGGGGTAGAGGTTCTCCCCGCCCCGGATGATCATGTCCTTGATGCGGTCGACCAGGACGAGGTAGCCGTCCTCGTCGAACCGCCCGACGTCGCCGGTGTGCAGCCAGCCGTCGACGATCGTCGCGGCGGTGGCCTCGGGCCGGTTGAGATAGCCGCGCATCACGTTCGGACCGCGGACCACGACCTCGCCGGGACCGTCGGTCAGCCTGCCTCGCGGATCCATCAGCGCGACTTCCTGCCCGGGCAGCGGACGCCCGACGGTGCCCGGTTTGCGCGGCCCGGCCAGCGGGTTCAGCGTCGACGCGCAGCTTCCCTCGGACAGTCCGTAGCCCTCGACGACCACCACCCCGAACCGTTCCTCGACCCGCTGGATCAGCTCGGCGGGCATCGGCGCGGCACCGCAAACCACCAGCCGCAGCGACGAAGTGTCCGGCCGCACGGTGTCCGGGAGACCCGCCAGCCGTGCGTAAATCGCTGGTACGGCGGAGAAATACGTCGGACGGACACGTTCGATTGTGTCGAAGAAATCGTCGGCGCGGAATCTCGCGGTGATCGTCGAGCGGCCGCCGGCGAGCAGCGGCGCGAGCACGCTGACCACGATTCCGTTGACGTGAAACAGCGGCAAGATCAGCAAACTGTGGTCCGCCGCGCCGAGTTCGAGCGCGTCGACGATCATTTCGGTCATCGCCCGCACGTTGGCGTGGTCGAGCACGACGCCCTTCGGCTGTCCCGTCGTGCCGCTGGTGTAAATGAGCAACGCGACGGCCTGCTCGTCGTCGGCCACCGGACCCTCGTCCGGCGCGGCCGTCGCCAGTTCCTCGAGCCGCACGGTCACCAGGTCCGAATCCCCTTGCCCCACAACCACTTTCGCTTGCGCGTCCGCGATCTGGAACGACGCCTCGCCGTCTGTCAGCTCCGGATTCACCGGCGTGACCGCGGCCCCGAGCCGCCAGGCCGCGAACAACACCACCGCGAACTCGACCCGATTCGGCAGCAGCACCGCGACAACATCGCCCGCGCAGACCCCTCGCTGCCGCAACGCGGCCGCCGCGCTGCGCACCCGCACCGCGAATCCGGCGTTGCCGAGTTCGCCGTGTTCATCAGCGAGACAGGGCCGGTTCGGGTTCCGCCGGGCTCGTGCTTCAGGCAGCGCCGCGAGGTGCATCGTCGAAGTCCTTTCCCAGGGCGGCTTAGTGGGAAATGACGGTAAGGACGGGCCGTGACCCAAGCCATAGGCCGCAGAACCGAAGGCTTCGCCGGTCGTTGTGCCGGAGTCACAACCGCCTGCACCGAGGGGGTGAACGACGCCGCTCGCCTGTCGCCGGGGCGGTCCGGTGGCTACCCTGACCGCCATGTCCGACGCCGTCGACGCCGTCGTGGCCGAGATCGCGCACGCCATCGACGCCGACCTCACCGCGCGTACCACCGAGCTGACCGACTGGTTCGTCGAGATGATCCCGGAATTCCGGCACGACGAGACGGTCCGGAAGCTCATGATCGCCAGCACGTCGGCGAATCTGGTCGCGATCCTCGACATGCTGTCGCATTCCATCCCGCTCGACCGGATCACCGTCCCGCCCGCCGCGGCCGAGTACGCGCGCCGGTTCGCCCAGCACGAGCTGTCGCTGGAAGCACTGCTGCGCGCGTACCGGCTCGGCGAGCACCGCTTCGAACAGTGGGCGATCGAGGCGCTGGAGCGGCAGCCGAACATCGACACCCAGCTCGCGCTCGGCGTCCTGGCGGAACTGTCCCGCCGCACCAACCGCTACATCGACCAGGTCATCGAGGGCCTCATCGACATCTTCGAGACCGAACGCCGACGCTGGAGCAGCCGCACCGGAGCCGCGCGGGCGGCGCAGATCCGGCTGGTCCTCGATTCGGACACGCTGACCGAGGACGCCGCACAACAGCTCCTCGCCTTCCCGATGCGGCAGTGGCACCGCGCAGCCGTCGCGTGGCTGCCCGCCGAGGGCGCGGGTGAACTGCAGTCCGCGGCCCGATTGCTACAGGAGGTGTGCGGACGCGGTCCAGCGCTCACCATGCTGGCGGACGACCGCACCCTGTGGAGCTGGACAGTCAGCACGGAACGCGACGACATCGAGGTCGACCGCCTCCGCTCCGGCGTCACCGACATCGGCGGCGGCCTGCGACTGGCCCTGGGCGCGCCAGGCTACGGACTGGCCGGATTCCGGGGGTCGCTGCGCGAGGCGGTGCGGGCGCGGGCCGTCGCGGAGACCAACGAGGACCAGAGCCAGCGCGTGGTGCTGTTCGACGACGTCGCGATCGCCGCCCTGCTCACCGAACAGTCCGACGATGTCTACCGCTGGATCGCGCGGGTCCTCGGCGACCTCGTCGCCGACGATCCCGGCACCGAACAACTGCGCGAGACGCTGCGAGTCTTCCTCGACACCGACGGCAGCTACACGCATGCCGCCGCCCGGCTGCACCTGCACAAGAACACCGTCCACTATCGCGTCCGCAAGGCCGAGGAACTGTGCGGACGACCGCTGGCCGAACACCGGCTGGAAGTGGAAGTCGCCCTGCGTGCGGCCACTTTGCTGCGCAAGCGCCTGCCGTGGAACGAACCCGGCTGACCCCGTCTGTCCATTGTGGATTCTTTTGCCTTCTCGGATCGCCGTGTTAGCCTGACGCCGTGCTGCGCCTCATGACGTCCGAGCGACTCGTAACCCAGCGCGCCGGCTGAACCAGGCTGCCGGCGCGCATGCTGGCGTACGCCTTTTTTTCTCCGGGACCTGGCCCCCTTCCCGCCAGATCCTTCTTCCTGGAGAAACGCCATGTCCTTGAGCACCTTTTCCTCCGCCCCGTACACCTCCGCCCCGGCCATGCTGGTCCGCCGCCGGATCGCGACGTACTTCGTCGGCGGCATCGACCAGATCCCCGGCCTGGTCGCCACGCTGACCCAGCACGGGAAGCTGATCCACGAACTGTCCGTCGACGTCCGCGAGGGCGTCCGGGAAAGCAGCATGGTCAGCACGGTCCTGGTCAGCCCCGATGCGCTCGATGCCCTGCTGGACGCCCTGCGCGACCTTTCGTCCGTCGTCTCCGCTGAGCTGGCCTGATCTTCGGGCCACCCCCCTCGCCACGACCTGCCGACGCACCCGCTCAGACTGGGGTCTCCCCACCCAGCGAAAGGGCACCCCCTATGCGATTGGCCGACAAGATCACCCTGATCACCGGCGCCTCGAGCGGAATGGGCCGGGCGGCCGCACTGACGTTCGCCCGCGAAGGCGCGACCGTCATCGTCACCGACGTCGAAGACGCGGACGGCACCGCCGTAGCCGAAGAGATCCGCGCGGTCGGCGGCCAAGCCGAGTACCGCCGCCTGGACGTCACCGACGAAGACTCCTGGGCAGCTGTCCTCGCCGCCGTCCTGGACCAGCACGGAAAGCTGGACGTCCTGGTCAACAACGCCGGCATCAGCGGCACCTTCGACCCGGACCTCACCAGTACGGCCTTCTACGACCGCCTGCTGCAGGTCAACGCCCGCGGGGTGTTCCTGGGCATCAAACACGGCGCCACTGCGATGTCGGGCAGGGGCGGTGGTTCGATCGTGAACCTGACCTCGATCTCAGCCTCGATCGGCCAGATCGGGGTGCACCTGGGTTATGCCGCCTCGAAGGGCGCGATCAAAGCGATGACGACCACCGCGTCGGTCCACTACGCGGGCGACGGCATCCGAGTCAACGCTGTAGCCCCTGGCCTGCTGCCGCCGATGCGCACCTCCCGCGGCTCGACGGATCCGGTGTGGCGAGCGAAGCAGGTGGAGGGCGTGCCGATGGGGCGGACCGGGGAGGTGCAGGAGGTCGCTGATGTGATCCTGTTCCTGGCTTCCGCGGAATCGTCGTATGTGACCGGGGTGGAGATCCTGGTGGATGGCGGGTACACGGCCCAGTAAGACTCTCTCAGCTCCCTCGGCGCTGTCGGCCCTGCCGACTCCCTCGGCCCTCTCAGCCCTCGCGGCTCTCTCGGCGCTGTCGACTCCCTCAGCCCTCTCAGCCCTCTCGGCTCTCTCGGCGCTGTCGACTCCCTCAGCCCTCTCAGCCCTCTCAGCCCTCTCGGCTCTCTCGGCCCTGTCGACTCCCTCGGCCCTCTCGGCGCTGTCGGCGCTGTCGGCGCTGTCGGCGCTGTCGGCTCTCTGGGGCTCCCGCAGAATTCGGCGGGAGCCCCAGGCGCTTCGGCGGGTCCTCCTGCACACCCTCCGCCTGCGCTGCCCGCTTCCCCAATTCCGACTGGCAAGCCCACCGGGCGGCCCCGCCCGGCCAACCACTGGACCCGGCAAGGTATCCCCGCGAGCCGCCCACCTCGCGCCGACTCCAGCGGAACGAACCCTTCGCGCTCAGCCGCCCCAGTCCGCCCAGCTAACCGCCTGGCCCGCCACCGCTCACCCCAGCCGTCCGCCTCCTACGAGCTCCGGCGAGCCGAGCTCTTCACACCCGACCGCCCGGCCAATGAGGCACGACACCGGCCCATCGCGCGCCCACCCCTCCGCGTCTCACCGAGCACGGCACCCGCGGCCCGCGCGAACCCACCGCCTCCCGCTCCGGCTCCCCCTCGGCCCGGCTGCCGTGGCTCCTGCCTCTGGCCAGATCCGCCGGCGCGATCCGATCCGCGCGGTACGTTCAGCGAGCACCACTCCCGGTGGCGAGACGGAGGCGAAGCCGATGGAGCTGAGGCAGGTCGAACACTTCCTCGCCGTAGTCCGGCACCGCAACTTCACCCGCGCCGCCCAGGACGTGCACGTCGTGCAATCCGCGCTCAGTGCGTCCGTCCGGAAACTGGAAGCCGACCTCGGCGCGGAGCTGTTCGACCGCACCACCCGCCGAGTGACTCTCACCCCCGCAGGCGAGGCCCTGCTCCCGCTGGCGCACCAGATCGCCGCGGACGTCGACTCCGCCCGCGGCGAGGTCGCCGCGGTGACCGGCCTCGCGCGCGGCCGGGTGTCGATCGGAACCATCCAGACTCTGACTGTCATTGACCTGCCCGCGAAGCTGGGCGAATTCCGCGCGCGGTACCCAGGAATCCGGCTGCGCGTCCGGGAAGGCACGATCCCCGGACTGACCGCCGCGGTGTCCGACGGCGAACTGGATCTGTCCTATGTGGGCGGTCCGCTGCCCGAGGACTTGGCCGAATTCGCCAGCTGGCAGCAAAACCTGGTCCTGCTCACCCACCCCGGACACCGCCTGTCGCCCCGCCGCCGAGTCCGGCTGGCGGAACTGGACGGCGAACCTTTCGTAGATTTCACTGGCAGCGGCCTGCAAGTCCTGGTCGACCGTGCCTTCGCCGAAGCCGGAGTCCGCCGCGACCAGGTGTGCGAGGCAACGAACGTCCCGCTGCTGGTCGATCTGGTCGCGGCCGGCCTGGGCGTCACCGTGGTCCCAGAACAGGTCGCCGCGAGGTCCGGCTTGCCATTCGCCCACCTCACCCAGCCGACGCTGGCCCGCACGATCTACCTGACCGGCCGCTCGGCAAACCTCACCAACCCGGCGGCACGGGCGCTGCTGGCCCACCTCCTCGCCTGACCCCACGCACCGGCGCGAGCACCAGCGCGAACCCGACCAACCCCAACACCAGCGCGACGGTCGTCAGCCCGGTAATCCCGGCGACGAACGCCAACGCGAACGCGCGCCCGCCCAACCGCCGCAACAACCGGACGACGTCGCGAGTCGCTCCGTCGATCGACTCGACATCGACCGCCGGATTGTCGACCGACTCGGCATCGGCTGCCGGGCTAACGCTCGCCACCGAATTGCCGCTCAACACCGGGTTGAGATTGACTGCACGGCTCGCACCGGCCACCGATTCAGCACCGGCAGACCGGTTCAGCCCGGCATCCGAGTCAAGGCTCTCCGCCGCGACGCCCGCCAGCGACTCGGCATCGGCTGCGGGACCGACGCCGACTGCCAACTCGACACCAGCCGCTGGGTCGACGTTGGCCGCCGACTCGACACTCGGCACCGGGCCAACGCTGGCCGCCCCATTGACGCTCGCCACCGGATCAACGCTGGCCGCCCCGTCAACACTCGCCGCCGAATCGACGCCAATTGCCGCGTCCACGCTCACCACCGAACCGACACCAGGCACCGCGTCCACGCTCACCACCGAACCGACACCAGGCACCGCGTCGACACTCGCTACCGAACCGACACCAGGCACCGCGTCGACACTCGCTACCGAACCGACGCCGGGTGCCGCGTCGAAGCTCGCCATCAGCTTGGCGTCGGCCACCGTGCCAGCGCTCACCGCACCGAGGGCAGCGCCGTCCTGCGCGCTCCGACGATCGTCTACGCCTCCCTCAGCTTCTGGGCCGGTCTCGGTGTCGGCGGACCGGTCCGCCGACACGCCACCGTCGAGGCGCTGGTCGCCGCTTCGGGCGGGATCCTCGGCAGAGTCGCCGGGCGCAGACGTCATGGGCTGAGTATTGGCTCGCGTCGGCCACGCAGTCCAACACCTGTTTTCGCTGCGATTCAGCGATGAAATCGATCGGCCTCGCGGAGGCCTACCGACTCGTCAGTCGCCGTCGGCTCGACAGCACCAGGATCACTCGACGACACCAGGATCAGGCGAAGACCACCTCCTCGCTTCCGACCAGCTTCACGCCTGCTGCGGACAGCTCCTCGTCCACTCGGGCGCTCTCCTCCGCGGCGGGGAGTTCGTCGTCGTAGGTGGCGTGGGCGTCTTGGACCAGCGTGACCTCATGACCGCGTTTGAGGGCGGCCAAAGAGGTGGCCCTGACACAGAAGTCGCTCTGCATTCCGGCTACAACCAGCGGGGCTGACTCCGGAAGCAGGGAACCCAACGGGGTATCGGCGAAGGAGTCGGGTGTCTGCTTGTCGACTACGTGTTCGCCCGGGCGGACCTCGTGCACCAGTGCCCAGCCGGAGGTACCAGGCACGTCGGGGTCGTCGCCGGTGCCGTTGTTCCGGATGTGCACCACCTGGGCACCCGCAGCTCTCGCCCGCTCCAGGACACGCGAGATCGCGGCGGCGACTCGGTCGGCATCGGGCACTGGGGTGGGCGGGAGAAGCATGTTGTTCTGGACGTCAATGAGAAGCAGTACGGGAACCATGCCGGAAGCATCTCAGCGGGCACCGACAAAAAACGGGGCTCGGCGCTCGCCCACAGGGATGAACAACGACGAGTCCCTGGCAATGCTCTGATGGGCAGGTGTCTGGCAGCGCTTCTGGAGCGGTTCTTCGGCAGCCATCCGCCGACGCCGATCTTCTGCGACGACTAGTCGCGACCCCGGGCTACGAGTCTCGCCGTTCCTGGGCGGGATCCTCCTGCGTCGACGATCGTGGGTGCGGCATCGGACGCTGCCGGGCGACCGGGTAGCGCGCCAGGGGGTGCGCCTCGTCGAGTCGGTGGCGGGCGCGGCGGGGAACGTCGTCCGACGGGGAGACCCAGCGGCGTGTCGAGTCGTCCGGCGGGGAGGCGGACGGAGGCTTCGGCGGCGGAACGGCGGCACGACGCCGGGCGGCGCGGCGCAGGAACACCACGGCCAGCACCACGAACACCGCGGCGACGGCCACCAGAAGCCACCAAGCTTGCATTCGTCCTCCCGTCGTGGGTGGGTCGCACGCAAGGGTGCCCGTTCGGCCCGCCGACAGCGCGATGTCCACACCGCCGGGTGTCACCGGAACGGGGGGTTGTCTGCTGGATAATCGCGGACGGCGGGTCGGGTGCCGTGCAGGTCCCGGCTACAACGTCGCCAGCCGGGGCTGCGCGACGACCAGATTCGCATTTAGCGCGAAGGAAGGACACCGCTGACTGGCTGCGGCGCCGCGGAGCTGGACGGCGAGACATACCGGGAGCGACGCCTGGAGCCGTGCCGTTCGGCTAGGCGCATCGGGATGCGGTACCCAGAATCTCGCGGCGGCGCGGATCGGGAGCGGATCCAGGACCGCACCGCGTGGCAAAGCACGCCCAGGGGCAACGCTAGGAACCTTGCCGCGCAGCGAAGCACACCGCGAGCGGGGACAAGGGCCTTCTCGCTCGGCGCGGGAGACCAGCAACAATGCGAGGACCTCGTCGCGCGGCAGAGAACGCAAGGTTCAGCAGTGCGCATCTCGGCGCACGGCAAGTAGAGAGGCTCACCGGCAGCAGCGCGCTCAGACGCCCGCTGACGAAAGCGGCACCTCACGGCCACGCTCGCTGGAGGGGAACTTCGCTTCACGGCGAGCGGAACATCGCCTCGCAACCTGGCGCACCCATGGGCGTGCCACACGCACGACCTGCAGAAGCTGACCGCACGGCTCGGCATACCCGAAGAAGCACCGCGACGAGCAGAGCCTCGTCTAGCGACCAAACGCCGAAAGACGCACCTCATCACGCGGGAAGTCGGAGCTCGCCTCCCGAATCCGGCCGGAGCAAGCAGTTCACCAAAGCACCGGCAACCCCACCGCCAGAGCCCTCACTTCACCCCATCCCCCACCACCAGAGCCCTCACTTCACTCCATCCCCGACCACCAGAGCCCTCACTTCACCCCATCCCGCAACGCCGACACCCGATCCACCGCCGCACTGAACTCACCGCTCGGCAGGGTCCCGTCCGACAATCCCGCGGCCAGCGATGAAGCGGCCTCATCCCCCTGGCTCACATCCCGGGCGGAGGCCAGAATCAAATCCATCCCCGCCTTAGCCGCCAGCACCGCGCGGTTCCCCGGCCCGCCATAGGACTTCAGCGCGCCAGCTTCCAAAGCGTCCGTCACAGTCACCCCGGCGAACTTCGTGCTGTTGCGGAGTTCCTGCACGGCCATCGGCGAGAGTCCGGCGGGACGGGAGGCGTCCAGAGCCGGGTACACGGCCCACGAGAGCATCACCAGCTTCGCTCCCGCATCGACCACCGGGTGGTAAGGAGCCTCGTCTTTGGCGCGCAACTCGGGCAAAGGCACGTTCAGCGTTACCGGGCCAACGTCCGTGTTGCTTCCGGCTGGGACGGCGCCCAGGCCGGGGAAATGCTTGGCCGTCGCGGCGACTCCGGTGGACTGCTGGGCGGTCACGAAATCCCGGCCCAGCGCACCGGCCACCTGGGGATCCTGGCTGTAGGAACGGCCGTACTTGTCGATGAAATTGCCCGATTGGCGGTAGACATCCAGAACTGGCGCGAGGTTCACGTTCATGCCCACCCCGGCCAGGTTCTGGCCAGCGCCGGTGCCAGCGGCTTTGGCCGCGGCCGACGGGTTCGCGGACTGGGCTACCTGTTTCGCCGACAGGACGGGCTCGCCGGGCAGGCGGCGGACTTTGCCGCCTTCCTGGTCGGTCATCAGCAGCAATGGACGATGTACCGGGCTTTGCGCGTTCGCGTCCCGTAATTGTCGTACGACACCGGCAATCTGCTGGGAGCTTGAGATGTTCTCGCCGAAGAAGATCACGCCCGCGGCTTCTCCGGCGCGGATTCGTTGCAGCAGAGCGTCGGGCGGGGTCAGGCCGGGATAGGAGTAGATCACCCGCTGTCCGGCCAGTTGCCGCGGGGTGAGTTCGGCGGGAGTGGCGGCGACCGTGCTCATCGCGAGCACCGTCACGCCCAGAGCCAGCAATGCCTTCCGACGCTTCATGTGGCCTCCGTTCGCGCGCGGGTCGTGGTACCACGCTAAACCCCGGAGGGCGGGCGTGCTCAGCCGGCGAATGGAGTCCTAAGTGGACCTCAAACCCAGTAGGCGACCCGGGCCCGGTAGTTGCGCAGCACCAGCAATGCCAGCGACCAGCCGACCACGGTCACCACGCCCGCGACCAGCCAGTGCGTCCAGCTCTGCTGTTGCCCGACCAGCGGTGCGCGCACGAGCTCGACGAAGTGGTACACCGGGTTGAGCTGCAGCAAATTCACCGCGACAGAACCGAAACCTTCGTGCGAACCCTGATTCATCGCGCGCACCTGGTCCATCGACCACATGATCGGCGTCGCGTAGAAGAGCATCGTGATGAAGCTCTGGATCACCGGCGGGATGTCGCGGAACCGCGTGGACACCACCCCGAACAGCAGCACCACCCACGCACCGTTCAGCAACACCAGCATCAGCGCGGGCACCGCGAGCAGCATCCCCCAGCCGAGCCCGGGGTGCAGGAGCGCGCCCGCCTTGTCCACCAAGCGGTACGGCTGCGAGAGCTTCCCGAAGAAAATCGCCAGCACCGCTACGTACACGACGAGGTTGTGCGCCAGGTACAACGCCTGCCGCCACACCGTGCGCAGCGCGTACACCGACACCGGCGCGGGCAGCTGTTTGATCATCCCTTCGTTCGCGATGAACGTTTCCGAACCCTCAACGATGCAGCCGTTCATGAAGTTCCACAGGATGAGCCCGGTGGTGATGCTCGGCAGCAACGTCGAAATCGAGGTGCCGAACAACGCCGAGTTCACCACGCCCAGCGCGAGCGCGGTCACCGCCATCCCGACGGTGATCCACAACGGCCCCAGCGACGAACGGCGGTAGCGCTGCTTGATGTCCTGCCACGCGAGCAACGCCCACAGTTCCCGGGCACGCAGTCCGGCCTGCAGGTCGGCAAGGGCGCGGCGCCAGCTTTTCGATGCCGCGTCGATCGCGGGCGGAGCGGTCATGACAGCGAATCTAGCCGCGATCGCCGTCCTCGGCCAACACGCGACTACGGTGTGCCGCGTGAGCTTTTTCCTGTCCCGCGCCCTTTCCGCACTCCGCGACGGCGGCGACACCGTGCTGTTCCACCACGACGACACCACGATGACGTACCGGGCGGCGTCAAACCTACTGTCGCGGCTGTACAGTGGACTCGCCGGGATACGCGGCATGGTGGCGATCGACGCCGTCAACCGGCCGGAAGTGGTGCTCGCTCAGCTTGCCGCGCAGATGCGAGGGCTGGAAGTCGTGCTGATCGCCGCGTCCGCGAGCCGTCCGGCGCGGGCGGCGACACTGGCTGCCACCGGGGCGACTTTGCTGACTGACACCGAACTTGACACCCTGGCCGCCGCACGTCCGTCCACTCCGGACACACTGCCGGACCGGGCAACGGCGATTTTTCCCAGCGGTGGCACCACCGGAACTCCGAAACTGATCCGGCACAGCGGAATCTACGACGGCGTGGCACACATCTTCCAGCCGGACGGCACCAAAACCGCCCTCGTGACCGCACCGCTCACACACATGACGGGCAATGCCGCCGTCCTCGGCGCGCTCTGCTGCGGCAACACCGTGGTGCTGCATCGGGAGTTCAACGCCGAAAAGCTTCTGGCCGATGTGGAGCATCATCGCATCACGACGCTTTCCCTTACCCCGCCTCGGCTCGCCGCGGTACTCGATCATCCGAACCTGTCCACAACGGACGTATCCAGCGTGCAGCAGCTCTCCCTCGGGGCCGCACCGTTGCCGCCGCGCCGGTTGGCCGAGGCGCTCAAGGTTTTCGGCCCGGTCGTCGGACAGGGTTACGGGCTCACCGAAGCGCCGATGATCGCCAGCATCTCCGCGGACGAAGTCCTCGCCCGGCCGGAACTTCTCGGCTCCGTCGGCCGTATCGTGCCGGGCATGGAAGCCCGGATCGAGAACGGTGAAGTACTCGTGCGCGGACTGTCCATGATGGACGGCTACCACGGACAACCGCCGATCGGCGACGGCTGGCTGCGCACCGGCGACCTCGGCCGCTTCGACGACGACGGCTACCTCTATCTAGAGGACCGGATCGACGACGTCATCGTCACCGGCGACCACGGCACGAAAGTCTCTTCGACCACAGTGGAGCATGCACTCCTCGGTCATCCCAAGGTGAAAGCCGCCGCAGTCGTCCCGGCGGCCGGGCCGGACGGAACCCTTCTGCACGCAGTGGTGGTCGCCGAAAATACCACCGCTGACGAACTACGCGACCAGGTCCGCGAAGAACTCGGCGGCGAGCACTTCGTACCGTCCACGGTGGAATTTCGCGACGAGCTCCCGCTGACCCCAGTGGGCAAAGTGGACAAACAACGACTCAAGCGTTGACCGACGGACCCAGCAGCCGCTCCCGGTGATGTTCCTCGTGCAGGTTCCGTCGGCGCGCGTGCAGCAGCTGCGCCAACGTCACCTTGCCGAGCACCCGCGAGGGATCATGCCGGTCGACCACCAACGCCTGCGTCGTGTGCCCGAGCGCCAGTTCGTTCGCGACGTCGCGCAGAGTGTCGTCCGCGAATACAACGACATCCGCCGACATCTGGACATCCGGTTGGTGCGTCATCACTTCATGCACGAAGAACGTCTCAAGTGGATCAGTCGTGTACTCGCGAGTGAGGTGCAGCCGTCGGCGCGCGATCTTCTCCGTGAGCACAGAACGCTTGAGCAGCAACACCGAAAGCGCGTACGCCGAGAATGACGCAACAACGAGCGGCAGCAGATAGCTCCACGCGTGAGTCAGCTCCAAAGTGAACACAATGCCGGTGAACGGCGACCGCATCACGCCGCCGACC
Source organism: Amycolatopsis sp. NPDC004079 (assembly GCF_040610415.1). NCBI lineage: Bacteria > Bacillati > Actinomycetota > Actinomycetes > Pseudonocardiales > Pseudonocardiaceae > Amycolatopsis > Amycolatopsis sp. NPDC004079. The sequence goes on from NZ_JBEXMH010000101.1 coordinate 20,331, forward strand.
ACCGCGGCCAGCCCGCACGTCGCCCAGAATCCGGGCGCGACATGAGGAAGCAAGCCGCCTTCCGCGGCTCCCAGCGCGGCACCGATCATGAACACCGGCGCCAGCACGCCACCAGAAGTCCCGGATCCCAGTGACAGCGCCCAGATCAGCGTCTTCACGACCAGGATTCCGACGATCAGCGACGCGGTCGCGTGCCCGGTGAGCAGCGTGTCGATCACGTCGTAGCCGACGCCGAGCGCGTGCGGTTCGATCAGGCCGCCGACGCCGATCACAAGGCCGCCGATCGCGGGCCACCACATCCAGTGCACGGGCAGGCGCGCGAAAAGATCTTCGGCGAAGTAGACGAGCGCGGTCGCGCCGATCGCCAGCAATCCGCCGGTCAGGCCGGGGATGAGGGCGAGCCCGTCCGCGGCCGGGCCGGGGTTGGCCCCGGTGAACGGGACCCCGAAAACCGGTCCGGTGCCGAGCAGGAAACCGCGGCACACCGTCGCGACCGAGACCGCGGCAGCCACCGGCACGAGACTGCGCGGCCGCCATTCGAAGAGCAGCAGTTCGACCGCCAGCAGGACGGACGCGAGCGGTGCGTTGAACGTCGCCGCCATCCCGCCCGCGGCACCGGCGACGAGCAGCGTCTTGCGTTCGTCCGCGGACAGTTTCAGCAGCTGCGCGAGGATCGAACCGACCGCGCCGCCGGTCATGATGATCGGCCCCTCGGTGCCGAACGGGCCGCCGGTGCCGATGCTGACCGCCGCCGAAACCGGCTTCAGCACCGCGACGCGCGGGGCCACCCGGCTGCCGCCGGTGAGGATCGCTTCGATCGCCTCCGGCATGCCGTGGCCGCGGATCTTCTCCGAGCCGTAGCGCGCCATCAGGCCGATCACGAGCCCGCCGGCGACCGGCGCGAGCAACACGAGCCACCACGGGTGGTGCTGCGCGCCCGGCGCGACGAGATCCGTGGCGACGCGTTGGTAGAAGACCAGGTTGGTGATCAAGCCGATGAGCTTGAGCAGCGCGAACGCCGCCACCGCCGCCGCGCCGCCCACCGGCAGCGCAATCGCGGTGATCAGCAGCATCCGCGGATTGACCGCGAAATCGCCGAGGTGCGCGGCCCGCGCCGGGATCTTCACAGCCGGCCCGGCCCGGCAGTGGGCACGCCGGGTGCCGATTCCGCCGCCGCGACCAGGTCGCGAACCGCCGTCGAGACCGCCTGGCTCCGCTGGGCGGGCACTTCCGCCAGCAGCTCGGACAGCGCGCGATGGCGTCGATCAACAACACCCGCGGCGACCTCGTGCCCGGCAGCGGTGACCTCGATCGTCACCACCGTGCGGCGGTGCTCGTCCTCGCCGCGCACGACGTACCCGTGCGCTTCGAGCTTGTCGGCCAGCCGCGTCACCGAGGAGGCGTTGACGCCCATCGCCTCGGCGAGCCGCGAACACGGCACGCGTCCCAGGCTGTCGAGTACCACGAGCAACCGCACCTGCGGGAAGGTGACGCCGCGCGGGGCGGCGTGCGCGCTGTCCCAGGCCACGGCCACGAGCACGCGAGTCAGCCGCTCGAGATCGGCCACGTCGTCCGGCAAACCTTGCATAGTGCAAAAGTTGCTATAGACAAGGCTCCGGGTCAAGGGTGGGCTCGGTCACGGGGGCCTTCTCCCGGCTGCCCGTTTTGTCGGTGATCTTGGCTAGGGTGGCGTTGAGCGACGCGGAGGTGAGCCGGTGGAGACCCACCCACTCCGGGGCAACCCCGGGGAGCAGCACGACACGTACCCACAGCGCCCCGCGCAGCGGCGGCACGCTCCGCGTGCAAGACAGCGCGGATGAACGGAGAACGAGTCGCCTCCGCGTCGCTCCTCGAACCGATGCCGGTGTGGCGCTGGCCGGTCGCCCGGTGGACGACGTTCGACGAATGCGCCGCCGCCCTCGACCTCACCGTCGGCGAACTGGCGTGGTTCGCCGACGAACGCGGCTGGCACCGGCGGTCCCGGCCGGTGCTGCGGCACTACAGCTACCGCTGGATCCCGACGTCCACCGGCGGCGCGCGGCTGATCGAACGGCCGAAGCCCCGGCTGGCCGAGGTGCAGCGCCGGGTCCGTAGACACGTGCTCGACGCGCTGCCGGTCCACGAGGCCGCGCACGGTTTCCGTCGCGGTCGTTCGATTCACACCTGCGCCCGCCCGCATGCCGGACAGGACCTGGTGGTGCGGCTCGATCTGGCCGGCTTCTTCCCGACGGTCTCCGCGTCCCGCGTGCGGTCGCTGCTCGATCTGGCCGGGTATCCGCCAGCGGTCGCCGCCGCGGTCGCCGGAATCCTCACCACCCGGACGCCGGTCGACGTCCTGCGTTCCGCGCCCGCGCGGTCGAGGATGCTGAGCCACCTCGCCGGCACGCACCTCCCGCAAGGCGCTCCGTCGTCGCCGTCGGTAGCGAACGCGGTCACCAATCGCTTGGACCGGCGGCTCTCCGGCCTCGCCGCCGTGCTGGGCGCGAACTACACCCGCTACGCCGACGACCTCGCCTTCTCCGGCGACGCGAGCCTGCCGCTGCACCGCCTGCTTCCCGGCGTCCGGCGGATCGTGACCGACGAGGGCTTCCGCCTGCGCGACGACAAGACGTCAGTGAAACCGGCCTACCGGCAACAACGCGTCGCGGGCTTGGTGGTGAACGCCGCGCCTGCCGTCGCCCGCTCCGAGTACGACGAGCTGCGGGCCGTGCTGCACAACTGCGTCCGGACCGGCCCAGCTCCGCAGAACCGCGCCGGGCATCCGGATTTCCGCGCGCACCTGCTGGGCCGGATCGCGTGGGTCAGCGCCACGAACGAGACTCGCGGCGCGAAATTGAGGGGGCTGTTCGCCCGGATCGACTGGTCGTGAACGCGCGGTTCAGACCGATAACTGGCTGAGATTCCGCTCCATCTCGGCCCACCATCCGGCCGCCGGAACATCCCTCGGCTGAATCAACGAGGCTTTGACCAGAATGTCGGGCCGGTTTTCTCGCCAAGCGTAGGAAAAAAGCTCGTCATAATGCGCCCGCGGAAGCCACCCCTGTTCCCGGCCCGCTTCCAAACGCATGAGCTGCCGCGCAAGATCGACACTGCTTCGCTCACAACTGCGAAACGCGCTCGAAAATCGTTGCACGGCTACCGCGTCGCCCCGTCGAAACGCCTGACAGGCAAGGAAAAGCGCGGTCACGGCGAGGACGTCCGACCGATGCACCCCACCCTCCGCCGCCAGATGTTCCGCCAGCTGAAAACTGCGCTTCCGCCGTCCCCGGCGCACCATTTCCGCCAGCGCTCGCTGCTGACGAGTGAGATATTCGTCTTCCCGCAGGTACTGCACAGCGTTTCCTCCCCTGCGCCCGGTCCCGACCCAGGCCGCTTCCCGGTACAGGATGCTCCACCAGAGTGACAGATACGTCGGCGACACTCGGCCGTTCGGAGCAAAATATCACCCAGGGGCATCGACAGTACCCGACCGCGCAAGCTCAGGAATTCTTTGTTGTTCCTTCATAATCAGGGATCTTGACGAGGTCGCCGGGGGTTCTCGGGGCGGGTCGGTTTCCGTAACGGTTTCGGGGGTTGGGTTGGGTTGCCGACGTGGATGTGGTGAGTGGCTGCGGAATCCGCATCGCGGCGCGAGTGACCCCAGTGGACAGCCCGGGCACGGAGGGGCGTGGCGGTCGCGAATCGCTTTCATGGCAAGGGGTTGTTCCACGCAAACGGAGCGGGTCTCCGGGCGGTTCGCGCTTCGGCCGCCTTGGGCGGGGCGGTATTCGAGTTTGATTTCTGGCGGTGATTTCACCCGTTCGGCCCAATCGGGGGGCGTTGCGCGGCTCGCCCGGCGCGGTCCGTGAGGGGAACCCTGAGGGACTCTGATTCCCTCAGGGTTCCCCTCACGGACTTTCGCAGGCGCGCAGCCCCCTTCGCCAGGCGGTGCACCGCATCCC
>NZ_JBEXMH010000102.1:0-23849 GCF_040610415.1 Amycolatopsis sp. NPDC004079
GTTGGGGGCGGGGCTCGTCCTGGCCGGGTTCGCGGGCGGGGCGGCGTTCGCGGCGGCTGCGCGGGCGGCTCCGGCGGAGCGGGAAAGGAATCTGATTCCCTCAAGGAGCCCTTCACGGACCACGACCCGGCTTCCGTTCCCGGGTCCGGGGCCCGCAGCGACGTGCGCTCAACCGGATCGAGCCAGCTGAGCTGCGGAAACACGCCAGCAGCGCGTCCATACCGCAATCTTCAGTTCCTGGCGCGTTGACTCAGGGTTCCCCGCCCGGCCGCCCGGCCGTCACCTGCGGGCCTCAAGTCCTGGCGTGGACCGGCGCCCTGCCGGGAACCTTCAAGAACCACCCGATAGGTTCCCGACCGTGCGAATCGGACTGCGCCCGCTGCGGGCGGGCGAACCGGCGGGAGCGGCCTGATGGGATGGTTCGAGGCCCTGGTGCTGGGGCTGGTGCAGGGGCTCACGGAGTTCCTGCCGATCTCCTCGAGCGCGCACGTGCGGATCGTCGCCGCGCTGTCGGGCTGGGGCGATCCGGGCGCGGCGTTCACCGCGGTGACCCAGATCGGCACCGAGCTGGCGGTGATCCTCTACTTCGGACCGAAGATCGGCCGGATCCTGCGCGCCTGGTTCTTCTCGATCTACCGCCCGGACTGGCGACGCGACCCGGACGCGCGGCTGGGCTGGCTGATCATCGTCGGCTCGCTGCCGATCGTGGTGCTCGGCCTGCTCTTGCAGGACGAGATCGACAAGGCGTTCCGCGACCTGCGGATCACCGCGACGACGCTGATCGTGTTCGGCCTGATCCTGCTGTTCGCCGACCGGACCGCGAAGCAGCAGCGGACGCTGGACCACCTGAACGTGCCGCACGGCCTGGCGTACGGCTTCGCGCAGGCGCTCGCGCTGATCCCGGGCGTCTCGCGCTCGGGCGGCACGACGAGCGCCGGTCTGCTGATGGGCTACACGCGTTCGGAAGCCGCCGAGTACTCGTTCCTGCTCGCGGTTCCCGCGGTGTTCGGCTCGGGGCTGTACAAGCTCACCGACATCGGCAAGAACGGCGAGAACGCGCAGTGGGGGCCGACGATTCTGGCCACGCTGGTCGCGTTCGGCGTCGGCTACCTGGTGATCGCGTGGCTGATGGCCTACATCAAGAAGCGCAGCTTCGTGCCGTTCGTGATCTACCGCGTCGTGCTCGGCGTCGTGCTGTTCGGCCTGGTCTTCGGCGGCGTGCTCGACCCGAACGCGGGACCCGCGGGCGGCTGAACGCGCGGATCACCGGTTAGGGTGGCGTCGTGAGTACGGTCATCTTGCTCCGGCACGGAAAGTCCACGGCCAACGGCTCGGGCGTCCTCGCCGGGCGCACCCCGAAGGTCGGGCTGGACGACACCGGCCGGGCACAGGCCGCCGCCCTCGTCGAGCGCTTCGCCGGGGTGCCGGTCGCCGAGCTGGTGGTGTCGCCGATGCTGCGCTGCAAGCAGACCGTCGCGCCGCTGGCCGCCGCGCGGGGCTTGGCGAAGGTCGTCGAACCGCGGCTGTCCGAAGTGGACTACGGCGAGTGGACCGGCCGGGAGCTCAAGACCCTGGTGAAGGAACCGCTGTGGCGCGTGGTGCAGGCGCACCCGTCGGCGGCGGTCTTCCCGGGCGGGGAGGGGCTCGCCGAAATGCAGGCGCGCGCGGTGGCCGCGATCCGCGCGCACGACGCCCGGATCACCGCCGAGCACGGCGACCACGCGGTGTGGGTCGTGTGCAGCCACGGCGACGTGATCAAGTCGATCCTGGCCGACGCGCTGGGCCAGCATCTCGACGCCTTCCAGCGGATCGTCGTGGACCCGGCCGCGGTGTCGGTCGTCCGCTACACCGAGACGCGGCCGTTCGTGCTCCGGGTGAACGAGCACGGCGGCGATCTGGCCGGGATCGTGCCGCCGCCGCCCAAGAAAGGCGGCCGCGCCAAGAAGGGTTCCAGCGACGCCGTCGTCGGCGGAAGCACGGGCCGCTGACGATCGACAGTCCTTCCGTCGGATGCCAGACCCCGTAGGGTGGGCGGAACCACGCGGAGAACCCTGTGGAGAACCAGGAGCGCAAACCCGAATGATTTCCCCGGACAACCCGTTCGCCGTCCCCAGCGACCTGCCGTACGAGCTGCCGCCGTTCGACCGGATCGCCGACGAGCACTACCGGCCCGCCTTCGAGGCCGGCCTCGCCGAGCACGCGGCCGACGTGGAGCGGATCGCCGACGACCCGGCCGAGCCGACCTTCGAGAACACCATCGCGGCGCTGGAGCGGGCCGGGGCGCTGCTGACGCGGGTGTCGGGCACCTTCTTCAACATCTCGGGCTCGAACGCGACCGACGAGGTCCAGGAGATCCAGGCCGAGCTCGCCCCGAAGCTGGCCGCCCACGAGGACGCGATCCACCTGAACCCGCGCCTGTTCGCCCGCATCGACGCGCTGTACCGGAAGCGCGCGGAGCTGGGGCTGAGCACGGAGGCGCTGCGGTTGCTGGAGCGCCGCTACACCGACTTCAGCCGGGCCGGAGCCGGGCTGCCCGAGGACGACCAGGCGAAGCTGCGCGCGCTGAACGAGCAGCTTTCCACGCTGCAGACCCGTTTTTCGCAGAACCTGTTGCGGGACACCAACGAACTCGCGGTCGTGCTCGACGACGCCGCGGAACTGGCCGGTCTCGGCGAAAGCGCGATCGCGGCGGCGGCGCAGACGGCGGCCGAGCGCGGGCTCGAGGGCAAGTACGTGCTGACCCTGACGCTGCCCACCGCGCAGGCGGCCGTGGCGTCGCTGGAGAACCGTTCGGTGCGCGAGCGCGTCTTCACCGCTTCGGTGTCGCGCGGCAATCGCGGAAACGCCTACGACAACAACGCGATCGTCGAGGAGATCACGCGGCTGAGGGCCGAACGGGCCGCGCTGCTGGGCTATCCGAACCACGCGGCGTACGTGATCGCGGACGAGACGGCCAAGACCGTCGAAGCCGCCGGCGGGCTGCTCGAGCGGCTCGCGCCGGTGGCGGTCGCGAACGCGCGCACCGAGGCCGCGGAACTGCAGAAGCTGCTGGAAGCCGACGTGCCCGGCGCGACGTTGCAGCCGTGGGACTGGGCGTTCTACGCGTCGAAGGTGGAGCGCGAGCGGTTCCGGCTGGACACCGCGGCGCTGCGGCCGTACTTCGAGCTGGACCGGGTGCTGCACGACGGCGTGTTCGTGGCCGCGAACCGGTTGTACGGCTTGACTTTCACCGAGCGGAACGACCTGCCGAAGTACCACCCGCAGGTGCGGGTCTTCGAGGTCTTCGACGCCGACGGCAGCGGGCTCGGCCTGTTCCTGATGGACTACTACACCCGCGACTCCAAGCGCGGCGGCGCGTGGATGAACAACTTCGTGGACCAGTCGCGGCTGCTCGGGCGGCGCACGGTCGTGGTCAACGTGCTCAACGTGACCAAGCCGCGCGAGGGGGAGCCGACCCTGCTCTCGCTCGACGAGGTGCGCACCGCGTTCCACGAGTTCGGGCACGCGCTGCACTCGCTGCTGTCCGGCGTCGAGTTCCCGACCTTCACCGGCACGAATGTGCCGCGCGACTTCGTCGAGTACCCGTCGCAGGTCAACGAGATGTGGATGCTGTGGCCGGAAATCCTGGCCAACTACGCCAAGCACCACGAGACGGGGGAGCCGCTGCCGGCCGGCCAGGTCGAACTGCTGGAGGCCGCGCAGCAGTACGGCGAGGGCTTCCGCACGACCGAGTACCTCGCCGCCGCGCTGCTCGACCTCGCGTGGCACCGCCTCGGCCCGGACGACCGGGTGGAGGACGTGCAGCGGTTCGAGGCCGAAGCGCTGGAAAAGGCGGGCGTGGCACTGGAAAGCGTTCCGCCGCGCTACCGGACGACGTACTTCAACCACGTCTTCTCCGGCGGCTACAGCGCCGGGTACTACTCCTACATCTGGAGCGAGGTGCTCGACGCGGACACCGTCGAGTGGTTCACCGAAAACGGCGGCCTGAAGCGGGAGAACGGCGACCACTTCCGGTCGACCCTGCTGGGCCTCGGCGGCAGCGTCGACCCGATGGAGGCGTTCGCGACCTTCCGCGGCCGCGCGCCGGAGATCGAGCCGCTGCTGAAGCGCCGGGGTCTCGCCGGAGCGTAGGAACAACCGCGAGCGTGGCGTGCTTTCCGGCAGGGGAGCGCGCCACGCTGGGTTCGGCGTTCCGAAGCAAGTGTATAACGACCTATACGGTCGGGCTTGAGTCCTGGCGGCCTCAGTTGTCCGGACGATCAGGGGAAAGCTGCGGCCCGTTTGACCACGCGCAGGACCGGAGCGGTCTGGACCGTCTGCACGCCGGGCAGCAAACCGACCTGGCCGGTGATGAATTCGTAGAGGGCGCCGGCGTCGGCACAGAGCGCGGTGGCCAGAAGATTGGTCGGGCCGGTGGTGGCGGCGGCGTAGGCGATCTGCGGGCAGCGGGCGAGAGCGGCGCCCGCGGCGCCGAGGGCCGCCGGGCTGACCGAGATCCACAGCAGGGTGTGGCTGGACCAGCCCAGCAGGTGCTCGTCGAAGTCGACGCCGAAGTAGAGCGTCCCGCTCGTCCTGAGCCGGTCGATGCGGCGGCGGACCGTCGACTCGTGCCAGCCGGTGCTCGCGGCCAGCGCGGCGTGGTTCGCGCGCCCGTCGCGAGCCAGTTCGTCCAGCAGCGGCCGGTCGCCCTCGTCGAGGTCGAGCGGCTCCGCCTCCGGCGGCGGCGGGGCGAGTTCGGCGACCTGCCCGGGGCTCAGCGACGCGATCGGCGTGTGCCAGCCGTCCGGGCCGCCGCGGAACAGGCGCAGCACCTGGTGCGCCTCGACCGAAGTCACCTGGCGGGTGGCGGGGAGCTTGTCCAGCAGGAGCGCGTCGCGGGCCCGCTGGTCGGAAGTCTGGATGTGGCAGCCGATCTCGGTGCCGCCGGAGGCGAGCTGGATCCGGTAGGTGTCCGACCGCTCGGCGAGCGCAGTGGCGACGGCGAGCGTCGCGGACGGGGCGCACCGCACCCGCAGCACCCATTCCTCGGCGTGCCCCAGAAAACGGGGGTCGAGCCGGCCGACGACCCGGACCGCCCCGGTTTCGCGGAGCCTGCGGTAGCGGCGGGCGACCGTCTGCTCGGAGACGCCGAGCACCGCGGCGATGCGGCGGAAAGACGCGCGACCGTCGACGTAGAGAGCGTGGACGAGCTGGAGATCGAGGATTTCCACGGTGTCGAGCGTAATCCGTGGCGGTATCCGGCGATTTCGAGGCAGTGACTGGAGTGGCGTCCCGCGAAAATCGCACAGTGGGGGCATGACCGCATTCCGTGATCTCCGGCATTACCTCGAGCATCTGACCGAAGCTCTCGGCGAGGACGAGGTGCGCCGCGTCGAAGGGGCCCACTGGGACCTGGAGATCGGCGGCATCACCGAACTGCTCGCCGAGCGCGAAGGGCCGGCGCTGCTCTTCGACGACATTCCCGGCTACCCGAGCGGTTTCCGGGTTTTCACCAATTTCATGGGCACCCCGGCCCGCAGCGCCGTCGCGCTCGGCCTGCCCGCCGACACCCCGAAGCTCGACATCGTGCGGGCCTGGAAGGACATCAGCCGCGACCTGCGGATGATCCCGCCGGTCGAGGTCGCCGACGGACCGGTGCTGGAGAACGTCCTCGAGGGCGAGACCGTCGACGTGACCATGTTCCCGGCGCCGCGCTGGCACGACGGCGACGGCGGCCGCTACATCGGCACCTCCTGCATGGTCGTCACCCGCGACCCGGACACCGGCTGGGTCAACGCGGGCACCTACCGGGTCTCCGTGCACGGCAAGGACCGGCTTTCGGTGTGGTTCCTCGGCAACCGGCACGCACGGGCGATCGCGCACAAGTACTGGGAGCGCGGCCGGAACTGCCCGATCGCCGTCGTCGTCGGGCAGGACCCGATCCTGTCCACCGCCGCCGCGATGTCCGCTCCCGAAGGCGTTTCCGAGTACGACCTGGCCGGCGGCCTGCGCGGGCAGGGCGTCGAGGTGCTGCCCGCGCCCGGCACCGACCTGCCCGTCCCGGCGCGCGCGGAGATCGTCCTCGTCGGCGAAATGCCGCCGCCCGAGGAGGAATCCGTGCTGGAGGGCCCGTTCGGCGAGTGGACCGGCTACTACACCCACAGCGGCCAGGAACCCGTCGTGCGGGTGCGGCGGATCCTGCACCGCGACGACCCGATCATCCTCGGCGCGCCGCCGATGCTCCCGACCATTCCGGCGGGCGACCAGGCCGTGCCGCTCTACTCCGCCACCGTGACCTGGGACCACCTCGAGCAAGCCGGGGTCCAGAACGTCCAGGGCGTGTGGGCCTACGCCCGCCAGCTCATGATGGTCGTCTCGATCAAGCAGACCGGTGCGGGCGACGCCATGCACGCTTTGCTGGCCGCCGCCTCGCGCAAGCGCACCGGCGGCATGGAGCGCTATCTCGTCGCGGTCGACGAGGACATCGACATCACCGACATCAACCACGTGCTCTGGGCGCTGTTCACCCGCGTCGATCCGGCGGAGTCGATCCACGTCCTGCGCTCGCCCACCACCGCCATCGACCCCCGGCTCTCCCCGGCCAAACGGGAGGCAGGCGATCTGTCCATGGGGATCGTGCTCGTCGACGCCTGCAAGCCGTTCGCGTGGAAAGACCAGTATCCGCGCGCCAACCGGGTCGACGAGGGCTACCGCGCCGAACTCCGTGCACGCTGGAAGGGCGTCCTGCCGCTCTGACCCCCGCCGACCGAGGAGGACGACGTGCCGAACCTGCCCGAGGAGGTGGCCCGCCTGGTCGCGGGGGAGCCACCGCTCGACGCCGACGAACAAGCATTCCCGTTGCTCACCGTGGACGAGCGCGGCCACCCGCACACCGCGCTGCTGTCCCGCGCCGAACTCGAACCCGCGGACGACCGTGCGGCGCTGTACGCGGTCGTGGCCGGGACCGGCACCCGAGCGAATCTGAGGCGGCACCCGTACGCGGCTCTGCTGGCCGTGGACGGGACCGTCTGCCATCACCTCAAGCTCCGGCTGATCCGGTCGCTGGCCCTCGGCGACGTCCTCGGCTGCGTCTTCGCCGTCGTTCACCACAAACGCGACAGCCTCGGCATCCCGCTCAGCCCGATCGGCTTCCGTACCACCAGACAGCTGGCCGAACTCGAAGACTGGCGCAGGAGCGCGGAAGTGCTCGCCACCCTCCACAAAGGACACCCGGCATGACTCGTCCCGTCCGCATCGTCGTCGCCATGTCCGGGGCCACCGGCGCTCCCTTCGGCGTGCGGCTGCTGGAGGTCCTGCGCGACCTCCCAGACGTCGAGACCCACCTCGTGCTGAGCACCTGGGCCCGGACGACCATCGAGCTGGAGAGCACCCGCACCGTGCGGGAGGTCGTCGAGCTGGCCGACGTCCATCACCGGCCCGGTGAGCAGGGCTCGCTCCTGTCGTCGGGTTCGTTCCGCACGGACGGCATGGTTGTCGTGCCGTGCAGCATGAAGACGCTCGCCGCGATCCGCACCGGCTACGCCGACAACCTCATCACCCGAGCCGCCGACGTCACCCTCAAAGAGCGTCGCCGCCTCGTCCTCGTTCCCCGGGAGACGCCGCTGAGCGAGATCCATCTCGACCACCTGCTGGCGCTGAGCCGCTTGGGCGCGCGGATCGTCCCGCCGATGCCCGCCTTCTACAACCGACCCCGGACCCTCGACGACATGGTCGACCACGTCGTGACCAGGATCCTCGACCAGTTCGAGCTGCCCGCCCCGGCCGCCCGCCGCTGGCAGGGCCTCGGCCACGCCCGCCACGAAGCGGCCTCGTGACCGCCACCGGTAATCCTGCGCGTCCGGTCTTTTCCTGGAGATTCGCATGACTGATTTGGCATTTCGTTCCGCGCGTCAGCTCGCTGCCGCCGTCGCGGCGAAGGAGGTGTCGAGCGTCGAACTGCTCGACCACTACCTCGACCGGGGGCGGCGGTTCGATCCGAAGGTGAACGCCGTCGTCGCCCGGGACGAGGAGGGCGCGCGGGCAGCGGCGCGGGCGGCCGATCGCGCGGTCTCCCGGGGCGAGCCGCTCGGGGCCCTGCACGGCGTCCCGGTGACGGTCAAGGACTCCGTGGAGGTCGCGGGCATGCGGGCCACCGGCGGCTCGGCCCGCTGGGGACAGCACGTCCCGGACCGCGACGCCGAGTCGGTGACGCGGCTCAAGAACGCGGGCGCGATCGTGTTCGGCAAGTCCAACCTGCCCGCCGACGCCCGGGACTGGCAGACCTACAACGAGATCTACGGGACCACGAACAATCCGTGGGACCCGGCCCGCGGCCCCGGCGGTTCCTCCGGCGGGTCCGCCGCGGCACTCGCGGCGGGGCTGACCGGGCTGGAACTCGGCGGCGACACCGCGGGCTCGATCCGGGTGCCCGCGCACTTCTGCGGTGTCTACGGGCTGCGTCCGTCGTACGGGATCGTGCCGGGCCGCGGGACGGTTTCGGGTCATGCTCCCGGGACGCTGGCGGACACCGACATGAGCGTGCTCGGCCCGCTCGGCAGGCACGCCGACGACCTCGGCCTCGGTCTCGACGTCCTGGCGGGAGCGGACCGCGAGCGCTCGCCGGCCTGGCGGCTGGAATTGCCTGCCGCCAGGGCGAACACGCTGCGGGAGTTCCGGGTCGCGGCCTGGCTCGACGACCCGTTCTGCCCCGTCGACGGCGAGCCGGCCGCGATCTTGCGGGAGACGCTGGAGGCGGTGCGGGCCGAGGGCGCTGCAGTGGTCGAAGGTCCGGGGCCGGTCGGGCTCGAGGAGACGATGGCTCTCTACCGCCCGTTGCTGATGGCGCAATCCGGGCTGATCGAGCCCGACGAGTCGTACTCCGGGCTCGTGGCGCTCGCCGCGGCGGGAGGAGGCGGGTTCGCGTCCGACGCGACGCTCCGCTTCCGCGACTGGCACCTCCTCGACGAACGCCGGCAGCATTCTCGCCGCCGCTGGGCGGAGTTCTTCCGTGACGTCGACGTGCTCCTTTGCCCGGTGAGCCCCACCGCCGCCTTCCCGCACGACCAGCGGCCGGATCCGAGCTGGTCGCTCCGGACACTGCGGATCAACGGCTCGGACCGGCCGTACCGCGAGATGCTGCCGTGGATATCGCTGTCCTCGCTGAACTATCTGCCCGCGGCGGTGGCGCCGGTGGGAGCGACTCGGGACGGGCTTCCGGTCGGCGTCCAGGTGATCGCGCCCCATCTGCACGACCGCACCGCGGTCCGCTTCGCGCAGTGCCTCGCGGAGGCGATCGGCGGGTTTCGCCGCCCGCCGGGATTCTGAGCGCTGCCGCAGGGTCGCCGATGCGCTGACCTGCGCCGAAGCTCGCGAATCGCCGCCGCCGCACCGATCCTTGGGAAGCTGGCGAACCGGCTCTTCGTCGGATCCGCTGACACCCGGGCCCGGGATTCGGCGGATCCGACGAAGCCGCGGAGGGGGTCCATGACCGCACAATGCGGCATCGCCGAATCAAGGAGGATCCGACGGTGAGCATTCCGAGTTCCGCCCCGGTCGTGCGGCGGACCGAACGGACCACGTTGGCGCTGCTGGTCGGCGTCTTCATCATCGACTACATCGACCGCGTCATGATCGCGGTCGCGCTGCCGCTGATCGGTGCCGAGTTCGGGCTTTCCAAGACCACGCAGGGGCTGGTCGTGTCCGCGTTCGCGATCGCCTACCTGCTCGGGCAGATGCCCGGCGGGCTGCTCGCGGACCGCGTGGGCGCGCGGCCGTTGCTGGTGATTTCGCTGGTGGCGTGGTCGGTGTTCACCGCCGCCACCGGGTTCGCGCCCGGATTGGTCGTGTTGCTCGTGCTGCGCGCGGCGTTCGGGTTCGCGCAGGCGTTGTTCCCCGGCGCGGCGTTCAAGGCGCTTGCCGAGCGGACGACGCAGGAGGGGCGCAGCCGCGGCGCGGGGCTGCTGCTGGCGTCCAACTCGGTCGGGGCCGGGCTCGGGCCGCTGCTGGTCGCGCCGCTCGTGGTCGCCGCGGGCTGGCGGCATACGTTCTGGATCGTCGCGGTGGCCGGGCTGGTCGTCGGGTTGTTGCTGTGGCGGTTGCTGCCGGCGCCGCTGCCGCGCGAGCTGACCGAACCCGAGGCGCGCGTCGCCCCGGTGAAGGTGCCGGTGTCCCAGGTGCTGCGGAACCGGCTGGTGATCCGCTGCGCGGCGATGTTCGCCTGCTTCAACATGCTCGCCTACGGGATGATCACCTGGGTCCCGTCGTACCTGGTCGAGACGAAGGGCCTGTCGCTGGTCGCGGCGGGGATCTCGGCGGCGATCCCGCAGCTGGTCAGCGCGGCGGCGGTGCTGCTGGGCGGCTGGCTGATGAGCCGGTACTTCGACCGCCGCCCGCGCTGGCTCGTGGTGCCCGCGCTCGTCGCCGCGGCGGGCGTGCTCGTCGCGATGCTGCTGTCGGACTCGGCGACCGGGTTCACCGTGCTGCAGACCGTCGCGATGTTCATCAGCGGACTCGCCTCGATCGGCATCGTCGGCCTGCCATTGCGCGTGCTGCCGCGCGATCTGGTGGGCGCGGGGATGGGCCTGGTCAACACCGGCGGCCAGCTCGCCGGCGTGCTCGCGCCGCTGGTGATGGGCTGGCTCGCGGACTGGTTCGGGTTCGCCGCGGCGTTCGGCTTCCTCGCGGTGTCGACGCTGGCCGCGGCCCTGATTTCGCTGACCACGCGGTCGACCACGTTCGCGCTCGGCGCGCCGGCTCCGGCCAGGGAACAGGTCGGCTGAGCCACCGGCGGTCGTGAGTGTTCCTGCCGGTTCTCACCGGCCGGAACACTCACGAGGCGGACGGCAGCTCCGTGCCCGGCACCGGACCACCGGCCCCCGGTGGCGCCCGACGATCCGACCCGGCCGTTCGGCCGCATTAGTGGTCTAGACCTTGACGGGTGACTGGTCCAGTCCAATTCTGAGAAGGTTCCGGCCGTGCGCCGCCGCCGCACGGCCCCTTTTTCGGCACTGGAGCCCGCATGCGACGAAGAAGTCACTTGTCACGATTGTCCGCTGTCCTGGCCGCCGCCGCGGCTCCGCTCGGCGTGCTGGTCGCCACCGCGGCCCCGGCGCACGCCGCGACGCCGCTGCCGAACCACGTGTTCGCGCCCTACTTCGAATCCTGGAACGGCCAGAGCCCGGCCGCGATGGCGCAGGAAGCCGGCGTCAAGCACCTGACGATGGCCTTCCTGCAGACCGCCTCCTCGGGTTCGTGCACCGTCCTCTGGAACGGCGACGCGAGCCTCCCGGTCGCGGATTCGTCCTTCGGCGCGGACTTCCGCACCATCCGCTCGCGCGGCGGGGACGTGATCCCGTCGTTCGGCGGCTACACCGCGGACCACAACGCCACCGAAATCGCCGACAGCTGCACGGACGTCGACAAGATCGCGGCGGCGTACGAATCGCTGATCACCACCTACGACGTGCCGCGCCTCGACATGGACATCGAGGACAACTCGCTGACCAACTCGGCCGGCGTCGACCGCCGGAACAAGGCGATCAAGAAGGTCCAGGACTGGGCGGCGGCCAACGGGCGCTCGCTGCAGATCTCCTACACGCTGCCGACCACCACGAGCGGTCTCACCAGCGCGCTGGGCGTCCTGCAGAACGCGGTTTCCAACGGTGCCAAGGTCGACGTGGTCAACCTGATGACCTTCGACTACTACGACAACGCCACGCACAACATGGCCCAGGACACCCAGACCGCCGCCGCCGGGCTGGTGTCGCAGCTGGCTTCGCTGTACCCGGACAAGTCGCAGGACCAGCTGTGGGGCATGGTCGGCATCACCGAGATGCCGGGCATCGACGACTTCGGCGCGGCCGAAACGTTCACCACGGCCGACGCGGTGACCGTCTACAACTGGGCCGTGTCCAAGGGTATCAACATGCTGTCCTTCTGGGCGCTGCAGCGGGACAACGGCACCTGCCCGGGCACCGGCGCGCAGGACACCTGTTCCGGCATCCCGCAGGACAAGTGGTACTTCAGCCACACGTTCGCCCCGTTCACCGGCGGAACCCCGGTGCCGGGCAACGACTTCTCGGTCTCGGCCAGCCCGGCCTCGGCTTCGGTCGACCCGGGCGGTTCGGCGGCCGGGAAGGTGGCCACCGCGGTGACTTCCGGTACGGCGCAGCAGGTTTCGCTCGCGGTGAGCGGTGCGCCGGGCGGGGTGACCGCCTCGGTCAGCCCGGCGACAGTCAAGGCGGGGGAGAGCGCGAACCTCTCGATCACCACGACGGCCGCGACCCAGCCGGGCGTTTATCCGCTGACCATCACCGGTTCGGTGGCGGGCGGCGGCAGCCACACCGCCACGTACACGTTGACGGTCAATGGAACCAGCCCGACCGGCAGCGTCATCAACGGCAACTTCGAGACCGGCGCACTGAGCCCGTGGACCGGGGGGACGATCGTGTCCTCGCCGGTGCACTCCGGCAGCCACGCACTGCAGGTGTCGCCGACGGCGTCGACGACCGGTGAAGCGGCGCAGAAGCTGACGCTCGCGCCGAACCACGCGTACACGCTGACGGCGTGGGTGCAGGGCGGATACGCCTACGCCGGGGTCAGCGGGGGAGCGACGGCCAGTTCGTGGACGGCGAACTCCAGCTGGACCAAGCTGACCGTCCCGTTCACGACCGGATCCTCCGGCGCGGTGACGATCTACGTGCACGGCTGGTACGGCCAGGCCCCGATCTACGCCGACGACATCTCGGTCAACTGAATACTGTATAACGACCTATACAGCCGGGCGCTAGGCGGAAAACTTCGTCTAGCGCCCGGCTCACGTTTCAAGACAAAAACCGCTCAGGAACGGCCGAGGGCCGAGATCAAGCCGCGGTACAGCCAGTACATCGGCTTCGGGGCGTAGTCGTCGGTCATGAGGCCGAAGTTGTCGAACGGGCTGGGGGAGCCGGTGACGTCGTCGCGCAGGTCGAACATCTCGTAACTGGCCACGTTTTCCGTGACGCGGTCCTGGTTGATCGCGAGGATTTCCGTGGTGAGCGCGCGGGCCTGGTCGGCGGGTGCGCGCTCGGCGGTGTGCGTCGCCCAGCCGTTCTCCGAGACGCGGATCGGGACGTCGCGGCCGAGGCCGGCGATCGGCATCTCCTGGGTGCGGACGTTGTGCAGGGTCTGGTGGACGAACCCGGCGAGGTCGGACTGCGGCGGGATGCCGGGCAGCCCCGCGTCCGGGTAGAGGTCGATGCCGACGAAGCCGACCGAGCGGCTGAACTCCGTGCCGCCGAGTTCGGCGAGGTGCTGCCAGAACTGGGTGAACGGTTTGGTGTAGGCGACCTCGTCGAAGCCGATCTGCAGCCGGTGGAACCCGTCGCGGTCAGCGGTTTTCTTGCCCGCGATCACGCCTTGCACCAAGGCGGTGTCCCCGTTCGGCTTGGGTACCACGTTCTGTTCGAGTGTCACCGAGATCGTGTCGGCGACCGGGCCGTAGCGGTGCACCGTGTTCTCCACGCAGGTCTGCCATTCCGGCATGCTTTCGCCGGAGTAGCCGAGCACGACGTCCAGCCGGCGGCCCGGGGCGAGGTACCGCATTTCGTCGTCGGGGAAGGCGGTGCCGCAGCCGAGGTAGTCGCGGAGCAGGAACGGCTGGCGTCCGGATTGCAGCTGCGCCAACGCCTTCCGGATCTGGGCCGGATTGTCGGGTTTGCCGGTGGTGGAACCGCCTCCCGCGTAGCCGCCCGGGTAGATGCCGAAGGTCAGCGGCGAGGTCGTGGCGTCGGCGGCGGCCGGGGCGAGCACGGCGAATCCCGCGACGAGGGCGGCGGCCGCGGCGGCGGTCCGGATCTTGTTCATGGCACTGAGTATTGCGGCGCACCGGGGACGGACCCGATGACGGATGTCATCTTCCGGCCGGGGTATTCGTCAGCAGTCTGGGGAAGGTTTCTTCGGCCGGACAAGGCCGTTCCGCGTGCGGTGGCACTGTGCCGGGGCCGATCACGACCGGTTCTTCGCTGCCGAGGGCGGCGTCGAAGAGGGCGGGGTCCCAGCGGCCCCACGCGATCGACACGGCGGGCAGGTTTTTCGCGTGCCGGTGCGCGGCGAGGGCGTCGAGGAATCGGTTGGCGGCGGCGTAGTTCGCTTGTCCGACTTCGCCGAGGACTCCTGCGACGGAGGAGAAGAGCACGAATGCCGACAGCGGCAGGTGCTGGGTGGCTTCGTGGAGGATCCAGGCGGAGTCGGCTTTGGCGCGCAGGACCGGGTCGAAGCGTTCGGGGGTTTGCTCCGCGAGGACGTCGTCATCGAAGACGGCGGCGCAGTGGATCACGGCGGTTAGCGGCGGGGTGCAGGAGGCAATGAGGCTTTCGGCTTGGCCCGGGTCGGCGACGTCGATGGCGGCGATGCGGACGTCCGCGTCGAGGTCCTGGAGATGCTCGGCGTTCGGCGCGGCGGGGCCGCTTCGGCTCGCCAGCACGAGATGCCGGACGCCGTGCTCGACGACGAGGTGCTCGGCCAGCAGTGCGCCGATTCTGCCGGTGCCGCCGGTGATGAGGACGGTGCCGGACGGATCGATGGGCCGGGCTGTCCGGACCGCGGCCGGGCGGATCCGGAAGGCGTGCGGGACTCCGTCGCGGATGGTGAGCTGCGGTTCGGTGTTGCCGCCGACGAGGTTGAGGATCTCATCGGCGGGCATTGGCGCGTCGAGGCCTACGGCGGTGATCTTGCCCGGGTACTCGGCGGCTGCGGCGTTGACCAAGCCCCAGACCGCGGCGTTCACGGGGTCAGGCCCAGCGGTGGTCACGACGAGTCGGTCTTCGCGGCTCTGTACTGCGTGCAGGGTGTGGGCGGTGAGGGAGTGGAGGTCGTCGCTGGCGGGGATTTCGAGGATTTCGGCTGCGCCGGGCTTGGCCGGGACGGGGACCCGCTCCGGGCGGTAGAGCATGGCTTCGGCGGGCAGGTCGACCTGCCGGGCGCCGCTGCCGGCGAAGACCGCGTTCCAGGCGACCGGGATGCCCGCGGTGTGCAGCCGGGCGACCTCGGCGAGGAGATCCGGGACGGAGGCCGGGGTGAGGTCCAGGACGAGGCTGGCGTCATCCCAAGGTCGCTTGGCCAGGCGGGCGACCGCCTCGGGGTAGAGGCCCCAGGATTCCAGCAGGCAGCACAGCGCGCCCTGGAAAGCGAAGTGCCGGTCTTGATAGTCGCCGAACATCGCGTCGAACGTTTCCGAGAAGAGCGGAGACCGTTGGCCGAACTCGGTTTCCCTGCCCGGCGGGAGTTCGGTGCCGCGGGAGACGAAGGTCAGCCGCGGGCGCTGCGCGACGGGCTGGCCGGTCGTTTCGCCGCTTGCGACGGCTGAGAGGGCGGCGCGGTCCCCGGCGGGGACCAGTGCGCGGAGTGCCAGCGGAGTACGGGTCGCGAGCGTGTAGGAGAGGTCGAGATCGGACGCCGTGCTGTCGAGGATGCCCGCGGCGAGGGCACGCAGGGCGACGCTGTCGGTCGCGCTGAGCAGCCAGGGCGGCGTGGGGAAATCCGTGCGGGCAGCGGGTTCGGGCATGGGGGTCTCTTCCGGGAGGACGGGTGCGGGGTCGGGCCGGGGACTCCGGGATCCGCGGCGGCGACCGGACCGTCGTAGGGGAGTGGCGTCGCAGTTCCGACGTGCTTTTGACCGCTGGCAAGCGGAATTGCGCTGGATTCAGCCTCGCGAGCCACGATTTCCGCACCAGCGACCGCGAATCCGGCCCGTGAACGCACCCGGCCCGCGGCGAGGGTGCGCGCGGTCCGCCCGGCAAGCGGCGGCCGGACCGCGTCGGCTCTGTGTCCTGGCACTCCTCGACATATACCGCGCTCAGGCCGGGCTCGGCGGCGGCTTTCCCGTTTGGTCCCCGTTCCGTGCACTCGGTGCCTCTGCCGCTGCTCGCCGGGCAACAATCGCCGCGACGCGCGCGCACGTTTCGTCCGGGTCGAGGTGTTCGGTGTCCAGCACTGTGCACTGTGGACGGAGCGGGAGGTACTCCGCGACGTGGTCGTGGATCCGGTCGAGCACGACCGGTCCGCCCAATGCGGCCATCGCGTCGGTCGCCGCGTGCTCGCCACGCGCGGCGAACCGGGCCTTCGCCTGCGTCCGGGGCGCGGCGAGCATGATCTCGATGTACTCGCCGCCCGCCGTGCGGGCTGCCTTCTCGAACCGCTCGGCCTGCTCGACCCGGGCCACCAGCTGCGGCATGACCACGTCGTGCCCGGCCCGCAGATGGGTTTCCGCCATGGCGAGCGCGAGCCGTCGCGCGGCGGGCAGGGTGTCCCAGAACGCGGTCCGCCAGCCGCCGATCATCGTGACGACCTGGTCGGCCTCCAAGGCGAGCACGCCGGGATGGAGATCGGCGTAGTGCCGCGCGACGGTGGATTTCCCGATGCCGGACGGGCCGTTGAGGTGGATCAGCCGGGCCATTCACCCCACAGTAGCGGTCCAACGGCCGTCGCGGACGTGCCCGAAGACGACGTCGGCGAAATGGTTTCCGAAGCCGATCGTGCGGGGCTCGGCGAGTTCGGCGACGAGCTTCCGGCGGTGGCTGGCGGCCTCGGCCGGATCGTGGTCGTACACGCAGGACCAATCCGGGTTTTCGATCTGGATCGGCGAATGGACCGCGTCACCGAACGCGATCAGCCGTTGCTCGCCCGCGGTGATGACGTACTCCGCGTGTCCCGGCGTGTGCCCGGCGGCGAAGCGCACCCGGACGCCGGGAAACACCTCCTGCCCGTCGTCGACCGTGCGCACCCGCGGTGCCATCGTGTCGGTCTCGCTGGAGGGCTCACGCTGCGCCCACTCTGGCTTCGCGACCAGATACTCGGCGTGCGCGAATGCCGGTTGCGCTGCCCAGCCGATGTGGTCCGAGTGCAAGTGCGTGAACGCCACCGCCTCGATGTCCTCCGGCCTTCGCCCGAGCGCGCTCAGGTTGTCGAGCAGCGCGCCGCCGTACAGCAGGCCGTTCGGCGCTCCCGGCTCAGCGGGCACCGACTGCGGTCCGAACCCGGCGTCGATCAGCAGCGCCCGGCCGTCGTGTTCCACCAGGAGCCCGCCGATGCTGGCGACGAGGTAGCCGTCGTCGTCCAGATACTCCGGGCGTGCGGCCCAGGTCTCCGCGGTGCTGCTGGGCAGCCACAACCGCGGATTCCCTTGCACAGCACCGTCCGGCACGAAGGACACCTTCGTCTCGCCCAGGTGCACGGTCTGGAGCAGCGCGGGCCGGCGCAGTCGGTCGTCGAGCACGGTTTCGTTCCCTTCCCTCGGTCTGCTCCGACCATAAGCATCAAGCTAGAAACATTCAAGCTTTAAATATGCTCACTTGATGGAGTTGCTAGGATGGGATCATGACGGAACCTCGGGCGATCGCCGAACGGGAGCTGTGCGGTCTGGTGAACGGGCTGGCGCAGCAGATCGCCGACCACGTCCGGGAGCGCGCGGTGGCGCTGGGGCTCACTGCCGCGCAGGCGACCGCGCTGCGGGAGCTGACCGGCCCGATGACCATGCGCGAGCTGGCCGAGCGGATGAGCTGCGAGCCGTCGAACGCCACGTTCGTCGTGGACAAGCTGGAGAAACAGGGCCTGATCGAGCGGCGCGCGCACCCGACCGACCGGCGCGCCAAGCATCTCGTCCTGACCGAGGACGGCACGGCACTGCGCGAGCGGTTGCTCGCACTGCTGACGCGGGATTCGCCGCTGGCCGGGCTCAATCCGAAGGAGCAGCGGGTTCTGCAGGGCCTTCTGGAGCAAGCGATCGTGCCGGGCGCAGGCCGTCGAGGATGATGCGCAGGTTCCGCCGCCACTGGTCGCCGCTCGGGACGAGGCCGATCGTGTGGCCGGGCGGGATCGCGGTGGCGAGCGCGAAGGGGATGTCCCGCCAGTCGAGGTCGGCGCGGAGCACGTTGGCTTTTTGTGCGCGCCGGACGAGTTGACGCACTGCCCGCTGCAGTCGGGTGATGCGCGGCTCCAGGTCAAGCCGTTCGCCGCGGCCGGAGAGAGCGTCGTGCAGTCCGCAGCTGGACGCGCGTAGCTGGACATAGGTTTCGGCGAACTCGGCGAACCCCTGCCACGGATCGGGGGAGTCGAGTGCGCGGGCGGCGCGGTCGGTCATCTCGTCGATGGTGTCGGTGAGGATCGCGGCGAGGAGTGCGTCCAGCGACGGCACGCGTCGGTACAGCGTGCCGAGGCCGACGCCCGCGCGCTGCGCGATGTCGCGAGTGGTGACCGCGAGTCCCAGTTCATCGAGCGCTTCGCGGGTGGCCGCAACCAGCCGCTCGACGTTGCGCTGCGCGTCGGCGCGCGGTTGGCCTTGGGCGAGCAGCGCTGCGACGGCGGATTCCGGCATTCCCGCAGTCTAAACCAAGCGGGTCATGTTGTTCCGCTTCTGGTAGCTTGACAGAACCGGAACACGTTGACCCGCTCACTGGAGGCAGGGACTTGACCAAGCCGATCGGCGTCGGAATCCTCGGCGCGAACCCGGACCGGGGCTGGGCAGGGCGGGCGCACATTCCCGCCATCGCTGCGTCGCCCGACTTCTCGCTGGCCGCCGTCGCGACCACGCGCACCCGCAGTGCGGAAGAGGCGCGCACGCGCTTCGGTGCCCGACATGCCTTCACTGATGCCCGGAGTCTCGCCGAGCATCCGGACGTCGACCTGGTTGTCGTCACGGTGAAGGTGCCGGCGCACGTGGAGCTGGTGACGGCCGCGCTGGAGGCGGGCAAGCACGTCTACTGCGAATGGCCGCTGACGACGACCGCCGCGGAAGCCGTCGCGCTGGCTACTGCGGGGGAGCGGGCCGGAGTGCGCACCGCTGTCGGGCTGCAGGCGCGGTTCTCGCCGACCGTCCGCCGGGCCCAGGCGATGATCGCCGAGATCGGCGCGGTGCAGTCCGCGACCGTGTACAGCTCGCGCAGCAAGGGAAACACCCGTGATGTCCCCGGATGGACGGCCTACACCTACGACCGTCGCACCGGGGCCGGACTGGTCGAAGTCCTCGGCGGGCACACGCTGGATCTGGTGCAGTACCTGCTCGGGCCGATCCGCGAGCTGACTGCTCGGACGGCGATCCGGAACGGCTCGCATCGCGTCGCCGAGACGGGGGAGCCGATCGACGTCACGGCACCGGATCACTTCCTGGCCCACGCTGAGCTCGACGGCGGGGCAGTGGTGTCCGTTCATCTGCACGACGGGGAAGCGGCGTTGCCCCGGACGCGGATCGAAATCGTGGGCACCGAAGGGAATCTCATGCTGGCCTCCGTTGTGGAGACTGATCCGTGGGCGGCGCAGCTGCAGATCGGTCGGCTGGAGCTGCGCTCGTCGAGGCCGGAAAGTCCGGAGTGGACGGTGGTTCCGGTGAGCGAGGCCAGCGGATTGCCGATCCAGGCGGCGAATGTCGGCCGGGTCTACGAACAGCTGGCGACGGACCTTCGAGACGACACGCACACGGTTCCCGACTTCGGCGTCGCTTCCGGTTTGCACGCGCTCATCGCGGGAGCTTTCTGAGGCGCTCCCGCGGCGAGACTGGAATAACTTTCCGTCTTGCGGTGTTCGGTGCGGAAATCGTTCGGAAAAGACGGTCCGGCGGTTGCCATGATAGAGTTTCATTCTTCGGGCACGTCGCCGGACGGAGTCGCATCGCCCTCGCCCGGCAAGGGCACAAAGACCTTTCAGGGCAGTGAAATCGACTGCATCAGCGGTGCTCCGGACGCCGATTCGCTGCGAGCTTTGGCGGTCACTCCAACAGCGGCTTCGGAAGCTTTCGGCGGCGGCTACTCTTCTCCCCGGGAACGCGTCCCCGCAGCACGTCGCTCATCTGCGTTCCCATTGCGGAAATTACTGAGATCCTGTCGCTGAGCTAATACCTGGACTATTCCTTGCTGGCATCCGAAACGGATGCCGAATGAGTAATGAAGGGCGATATAGTGGCGATCAAAATCTCGAAGACGATGGTGGTCGGTGTCGCGACGGCCGCATTGCTGCCCCTCGGCGCGCTCGCGGCCTCGGCCGCGCCGGCGTCGCCCGCCGCGCCGAGTTCACCGGCCGCGCTCACCCCGGTCACTTACACCGCTGAGAACTTCGAAGACACGATTCCGTCCCTTCCGCTCCAGCTCGGTGGGGTTGCCATCGGCACCGGAGAGCTGAGGGACGCCAATCATTTGCGCGTCGGCGTGTTCTACGAAACTTGCACTGTCGTCACCGCGAGGCGGGACCAGCGGCTGCTGTGCACGGTGGATTTGCGGTTCCGTGACGGCGACATCACCGGCGTCGTAGTCGAAGGCCAGGACCTGCTCGTGCCCGGCCCGACGTCGAGGGAGGCGCTCGGGTCGATCACCGGCGGCGCCGGCGAGGGCTACAACAAGCTGCGCGGCGACCTGAACTTCTCCGGCGGCGCGTCCCGAGGCATCCTGAATATCGTCGTCAACCCGGTCTAAACGTTCTTCCGTCCGGCACGGACAGCGATGGCCGCCCCGGAACCGGGGCGGCCATCGTGGAAAACGGAACCTCAGATCAGGCCCAGCTTGCGGACCGCGTCGCGCTCCTCGGCCAGTTCGGCCACGGAGGCGTCGATGCGCGGGCGGGAGAACTCGTCGATCTCCAGGCCCTGCACGATCTCGTACTTGCCGCCCTTCGCGGTGACCGGGAAGGAGGAGATGAGGCCCTCCGGGACGCCGTAGGAGCCGTCGGAGACGACGCCGGCCGAGGTCCAGTCGCCCTCGGCGGTGCCGTTGACCCAGGTGTAGACGTGGTCGATGGCGGCCGACGCGGCGGACGCGGCCGAGGAGAGGCCGCGGGCCTCGATGATCGCGGCGCCGCGCTTGGCGACGGTCGGGATGAAGGTGTCGGCGAGCCACGCCTGGTCGTTGATGGTCTCGGCGACGTTCTTGCCGTTGACCTCGGCGTGCTGCACCGACGGGTACTGGGTGGCGGAGTGGTTGCCCCAGATCGCGACCTTCTTGAGGTCGGTCACGGCCACGTTCAGCTTCTTGGCCAGCTGGGCGAGCGCGCGGTTGTGGTCGAGGCGGGTCATCGCGGTGAAGCGCTCGGCGGGCACGTCGGGGGCGTGCGACTGGGCGATCAGCGCGTTGGTGTTGGCCGGGTTGCCGACCACCAGCACGCGGATGTCGTCGGCCGCGCCGGCGTTGATCGCCTCGCCCTGGGGCTTGAAGATGCCGCCGTTGGCCTCGAGCAGGTCGCCGCGCTCCATGCCCTTGCTGCGGGGGCGGGCCCCGACCAGGAGGCCGATGTTCGTGCCGGAGAAGGCCTGCTTCGGGTCGTCGAAGATGTCGATGCCGGCCAGCAGCGGGAACGCGCCGTCGTCCAGTTCCATCGCGGTGCCCTCAGCCGCCTTGACCGCCTGGGGGATCTCCAGGAGCCGAAGCTTCACCGGGGTGTCGGCGCCGAGCAGCTGACCGGACGCGATGCGGAACAGCAGCGCGTAGCCGATCTGGCCGGCCGCACCGGTGACGGTGACGTTGACAGGGGCTTGGGTCATTGCGCTTCTCCAGCTTGAGACGACTTTGGCTAGTACCGAGGATGCTAGCCCTACCGGCGGGCGTCGTCCGGGTGCGTCCAGTCACGGTAGCCAGGATCACGTTCGGGGCCGGCGCGATCCGCCTTAAGTCGCGCGCCGAAGGGCGTAACTCGAGATCACGATCTAGTTGCGGGCCGGTGCGGGGGAGGCGGGTCCGGAGCTGTCGAGTTCGGCGGACACGGGCGCGACGGGTGGCAGCGCCGGGAGATTCCGTCGGATCGGGTGAGAGGGCGCGGGGTGGCGCGTCGGCCGCCGCGGCGCGCGAACTGTCCCAATTGCCCCGATTTTCGGGCCGATTTCCGCCGGAGTTGTCCGGACCAGCCGGGGCGGGTGGTTCTGGGTCGTGTATTTTTGAATCATTTTTGTTGATTCGTCAATTGTCCATAATAGCTTTTGTCAACGGTTTGTTAACACGTTGCTGTGCGCAGCTAAGCAAGTACGTTGCTCCATTCAGTGGGACTCGGTGTGTAGTTCTCGCGCTACCCTGTCGAAACCCCCCACCCTCGGAAGTAATGGGAAGGAACCCATGCTTACCACAATGGCCGCTGCGCTTTTGGCCCTCTCCTCGACTATTACCCCGCATTCCTGGCCGCAGAATCCTCCGCCGGACAAAATTATCATCGACGTCGCGACCGTGAACGGGACCGGCTGCCCGCCGGACACGGCCGCGGTTTCGGTTTCGGCGGACAACACCGCATTCACTGTCACCTACAGCCAATACACCGCTCAGGTCGGCGTCGGCGCGCAGCCGACCGACTTCCGCAAGAACTGCCAGATCGGCCTGCGCGTGCACGTGCCGCAGGGCTTCACGTACGGAATCGCCTCGGCGGACTACCGCGGATTCGGGCACCTCGAAAAGGGTGCGTACGGCGTGGAACGCGCGAACTACTATTTCCAGGGAAACTCGCCGACCGCGTACGCGACGCATCGGCTGGACGGGTTCTACGACAATGACTGGCAGTTCTCGGATCAGACGGACATCGACGCGATTATCTACGAACCGTGCGGCCAGGAGCGCAACCTGAACATCAACACGGAATTGCGGGCGTATGCCGGTTCTTCGGACCCGGCGAAGACGACGAGCTTCCTGACGATGGACTCGACGGACGGCAGCGTCCAGACGGTTTACCACTTCGCCTGGAAGACGTGCCCGGATAACCGGTAACTGCAGAACTCGGACCCGTGAGCGCTTCCTCGGACGCTCACGGGTCCGTCTGCGTCACGTTTTCCGTGAGCCTGCCGAGCAATGCGGCCAGCGTCGCGATCTCGTCGTCGGTGAACCCGCGGCGCATCCGCTTGTCGTGCGCGATCGCGGCGTCGGCGAGCCGGTGGAAGGTGCGCTCGCCGTGTTCGGTGAGTTCGACCTGGTGCACGCGCCGGTTTTCCGGGTCGCGGGTGCGGGTGAGCAGGCCCGCGGTCTCCATGCCGTTGAGGTGATGGGTGAGCGTGGCGCCCTGGATGCCGACGGCGTCGGCGAGTTCGCGCTGGCTCGCGTGCTGGCGGGTTTTGAGCGCGATGAGGATCTGCCAGGCCGGCTGCGATCCGCCGACCTCGGCGAGTGCGCGGTCGAAAGCCTGGCCCGCGGCTTTGGCGGTGCGGGCGAGGAGGACGCCGAGCGGAGGCGTGTCGGGTCGGGGCACGGGAAGACGGTACCGCAGGTTCGTCGAGCTCTAACTGTTTGACGACGAACGATTAGATGTCTAACGTTTGTGCTGTCTCATTGATCGGCACTGGAGGGCATCGTGGACACTGCGGAGATCGCTGAACTGGGCAAACGCTGGGCCGTCGCCGAGGCGGCGGGCGACACGGACACGCTGGGCGGCCTGGTCGCCGACGAATTCCGGCTCGTCGGACCCCTCGGATTCGTGCTCGACCGGGAGCAGTGGCTGGACCGCTACCGCTCCGGCGCGCTGGCGACGCTGCGGCTGGATTGGCGCGACGTCGAGGTGCGCGTCCACGGTGACACCGCCATCGCGATCGGCGTGCACGACCAGGAAGCGACCCATCAGGGGAACCGCGTCGACGGCACGTTCCGGGCGACGCACGTGCTCGTCCGCGGCGGGGACGGGTGGCGGATCGCGGGGATGCATCTCAGCCCGATGGGTGCTCCGCCTGCTTTCGCCCGCTGAACGCGGGACCGTGACGCGGGATTGGGTGCGCCGGTCGGGCGGAGCACCTCGATCTCGCGTCGTCGGGCGTGCCCGGAGCGGAGGTGCGGTCCGTGAAGGGCTCCTTGAGGGATACCTGCAACGCGGCGCAGGCCGATCAGCTGCAGCAGGGCGGCGACGTCACCTTCGCGATCGAGAAGAACGTGCCGAACTGGAACGTGACCTCG
>NZ_JBEXMH010000103.1:0-23065 GCF_040610415.1 Amycolatopsis sp. NPDC004079
GTCCGTGAGGGGAACCCTGAGGGACTCTGAGTCCCTCAGGGTTCCCCTCACGGACGCCCAGTTATAAGAGAACCGGCATAGCCACTCACGACGCCGCCAACCCATTCCGCCGCAAAAACTCCTCAGCGACATCCTTCGCATTCCGCTTCTCATCCGTGTACTGCACATTCAGCTCAGTCAGCTGCTCAGTAGTCAACGCCGCCGAAACCCGGTTCAACGCAGCCGTCTCGGCATCGTTCAGCGTCCCCCGCGACACCAGCGGCACGATGTT
Source organism: Amycolatopsis sp. NPDC004079 (assembly GCF_040610415.1). Classification (NCBI taxonomy): domain Bacteria; kingdom Bacillati; phylum Actinomycetota; class Actinomycetes; order Pseudonocardiales; family Pseudonocardiaceae; genus Amycolatopsis; species Amycolatopsis sp. NPDC004079. The sequence goes on from NZ_JBEXMH010000103.1 coordinate 272, forward strand.
CTGCGCCGGGAACATGTGCTTGTCGTCTTCCAACGGCACGAACCCATTCGACGCGATCGTCGCCGACGTGCTGAACAGGTCCGCCACCTGCACATCACCCGACTTCAGCGCCGCCACCGTCACTGGACCGCCGGTGTCCGTGGTGCGGATTTCCTTGAATTCGCACCCGTACAGCTGCTTGATCCGGTCCTTCCACCGGCTGCTCCACTGCCCCGGCCCGCCCATCACCAAATCCTTGCAGCGTGGTCCGAGATCGGAGAATGTCTTTACCCCGGTGGCCGCGAGCTCCTTGCCCACAACGAGCAAATCCTTGTCCTGCGCGGGCGACTGCGCGAGAACCTCGAACCCGGCCGGAATCTTCTGCTTCAGTTGCGCATAGACATCTTCCGAAGTGGTCGCCGGGGTGTTCTTGTCGAAATACCGCAGCAAGTTGCCCGAGTAATCCGGTACCACCGACAAAGACTTGTCCTGCAACGCTTTCACCACGACCTCGCGACTGCCGACCGGCGGCCGGACCGTCACGTTGTGCGCGCCGACATTCCGCAAAGCCCCGGCGTAAATCTGGGCCAGCAAAGAGCTTTCCCCGACATCGGACGCGCCGATGATGATATCGCCGGTACTGCCGCCCTCACCGCCGCCGGACAGCGGGTTTCCGCATGCCGACGCCAGCAGCGCCAAGCCAGCAACCAGGATCCCCCACCGTTTCACGCCGCTCCTCCCGCAGCCACTGCCCGGCCGGACGCCGCCTGTGCGGCCAGCCGGACTCCCTTGGGCACCAAAGCCCGCTGCGCCGCGGCGAGCAGCAGGTCGACCACGATCGCCAGCAGGGCGGTGAGAATCGCGCCCGCGACGACCTCGGTGTAGTCCAAAATGGCCAGTCCGTCGAGCAGGAACCGGCCCAGGCCGCCGAGACCGACGTACGCGGCCACGGCCGCGGTCGCGATCAGCTGCAGTACGGCGTTGCGGATTCCGCCCAGCACCAACGGAAGCGCGATCGGCACCTCCACCTGCCACAGCCGCTGCCAGCCGGTCATCCCGATGCCTTGCGCGGCGTCGACGACATCGTGTTCGGCCGCCTGCAGACCGGCGTACGTTCCGGCCAGCACCGGCGGGATCGCCAGCACCACCAGGCCGATGATCGTCGCCGTCGTGCTTTCGGTGAAGAGCAGGAACAGGAACGTGACGAGCCCGAGCGTCGGCAGCGCGCGGATCGCGTTGCCGACGCCGACCAGCACCACGCCGCCGCGGCCGGTGTGGCCCACGAACAGTCCGATCGGGATCGCGATCACCAGCGCGATGACGAGCGCCAGCGCGATGTAGCCGACGTGCTCGGCCAGCCGGGCGAGAATGCCGTCCGAGCCCTGCCAGTTCGCGGCGGTGGTGAACCAGGTGAAAACGTCGCCGATCATCCCGCCACCTCCGCGGCCGGCGCGCGACCCGCTCTCTCCCAAGGCGTCAACAGATTGCGCAGCACCACCAGCAGCAGGTCGACGATCAGCGCGAGCAGCATCGTCAGCACGATTCCGACCACGATCGGCGAGAAGTATTCCCGCTGGAATCCGTCGGTGAACAGCACGCCGAGTGCCCCGGTCCCGATCAGCGCACCGACGCTGACCAGGCTGATATTGCTCACCGACGCCACCCGGACCCCAGCCGCGAGCACCGGCACCGAAAGCGGCAGTTCGACGCTGAAGAACCGGCGCGGCTCGCGATACCCGATCGCCGTGGCGGCCGCGACGATGTGCGGCGGCACGGCTTCCAGCGCGTCGAGCACCGGGCGCACCAGCAGCGCGGTGGTGTAGATCGTCAGCGCGACGATCACGTTGACGCTGTCGAGAATCTTCGTGCCGATAATGCCGGGAATCACCACGAAAAGCGCCAAGGACGGAATCGTGTACAGCAGATTCCCCACGACCAGCAGCACACTGCGCGCGGGCCGCCAGCGATGCCCGAGCCAGCCGAGCAGGATCGCCAGCACGATGCCCGCGACCAGCGGCACCAGCGCGAGATAGATGTTCTGGAGGAGATTGGAGAGGATCTCGTCGCGGTTGTTGGCGCTCGAAAGGTACCGGCCGAGCTCGCCGAAGAAGTCGCCCATCAGGACGCCTGCGGGGAGGCCTCGATTACATCCAAGACCTGGTGTGCGACCACCGTCCCGAGCACGCGGTTCTCCTCGTCCACGACCACGCCGAGGCTGGCGGGCGACGACAGCGCCGCGTCGAGCGCCCCGCGGATCGGCGTTCCCCGCACGTACAGCGATCCGCCTGCCACAAGGTCGGTTTCGGCCAATGGACCGTCCACTGTGGAGCCTGGCGGCAGCCATCCGCGCGGCTGTTTCTCGTCGTTCACCGCGAGCAGCCAGCCCTCCGAAGGACCGTCGACCTTGGTGCCAAGATCGATCGTGCGAGCCGGCGACACCTCGACGCCGCTCGCCGGAAGGAACGAAAGCCCGCGATACCCGCGATCGCGTCCGACGAACGAGGCGACGAAGTCGTCCACCGGATGCCGCAGCACCTCGGCCGGAGTGCCGTACTGCGCGAGCTTCCCGCCGACGCGCATCACCGCGACCTTGTCCCCGAGCCGCACAGCCTCGTCGATGTCGTGCGTCACGAACACGATTGTCTTGCCCAGCTGGGATTGCAGCCGCAGCAACTCGTCCTGCAGCCCTTCGCGGACCACCGGGTCGACCGCCGAAAACGGCTCGTCCATCAACAACACCGGCGAGTCGGCCGCGAGCGCCCGAGCCACGCCGACGCGCTGCTGCTGCCCGCCGGACAGCTGCGCCGGATACCGCTTCCCGAGTTCCGTCGGGAGCCCGACCGTCTCCAGCAGCTCACCCGCGCGAGCGCGCGCTTTGCGTTTGTCCCATCCGGACAGGAGCGGCACGGTAGCGATGTTGTCGAGCACTGTCCGGTGTGGAAAGAGACCGGCGTGCTGGATCACATAACCGATGCCGCGGCGCAGCACCGCCGGGTCGCCTTCGCTGACGTCCTTGCCGTCCAGCAGCACCGCGCCCGAGGTCGGCTCGACCATCCGGTTGATCATCCGCAGCGAGGTGGTCTTGCCGCAGCCGGACGGGCCGACGAACACCGTGATCGTGCCGTCTTCCACGGTCAGCGAGAGGCCGTCGACCGCGACCGTGCCGTCCGGATAGCGTTTGACGACGTCTCGGAATTCGATGGTCACAGACTTCTCCCCACGTCCGGTGCAGAGTCCGACGGTAGCCCACTCGCGCGGCCTTGGCAGCCCGTCCCGCAGGGTGGCCGACTAGTCTGGGACCCCGTGACCGCCCTAGACGACGTCCTCGCCGCACACGGTGCCGCCGTCCGCCCGCTCTACGAAGTACTAGGCCTGCTCCGCAGCGGCTCGTACGAACTGCCCGACCTGGTGCGGCTCACCGCAGCCCCGCGCCGAAGCGTCGAAGACCTTCTCGCGGCGCTGGAACCGGACCTGGAACGCTCCCCGGCCGGCGTCCGAATCTCCCCTGGCTCGCGCCCCGCTTACGCGTCTTACTCCCTGCCCCCGCTGCCCGACCCCCTCGACGCAGCAGTCGCGGACCAGCCCGCCCTGCTCACCATGCTGGCCGAACGAATCGCCGCCGTCCCGCCGCCGCTAGCCGCCTTGGACCACGTGCAAGCGACCCCGGAGACCGTGCTGCGCCGCGCATTGTGGCTTAACTCTCGCTACGACCTCCGCCGCAGCAAAGTCCTCTTCCTAGGCGACCACGACCTGACTTCCCTGGCTGTGCGCGCAGTGTGCCCGGAGGCCGAACTGTCCGTAGTGGACCTGGACGAACGCGTCCTGTCCTACCTGGACACCACCGGCGAACGCGGCATCTTCACCGCTCACGCCGACCTGCGCGTCGGCCTGCCCCCGGCCCTCACTGGCAAAGCAGACCTGGTCTTCAGCGATCCGCCCTACACCCCAGAAGGCATGGGTCTCTTCGCCGCACGCGCAGTGCAAGCTTTGCGGGAACCCACCGAAGGCCGAATCCTGCTGGCCTACGGCTACAGCCCGCGCCACCCCGCCCTAGGCGCACAGGTACAGCGCTCGCTCGCCACCCTGGGCCTCACCTTCGAAGCGATCCTCCCCGACTTCAACCGCTACACCGGCGCACAAGCCATCGGCAGCGCAGCGGACCTTTACGTCTGCCAACCCACCGCGAAGGCCAAGAAATCGTTCGCCCGCAAGGGAAGCTCCGCGATCTACACCCACGGCCCGCAATCAGTAGAATCGGCCGCCACCAAACCGGGTCTCCTAGCGGCCGCCCGAGAAATCGCCTCCGAGGGCGGCCTGGCCCTGGAAACCCGTCCCGTCGGCTGGGCCACTTCCGGCCCCGAGGGCGACGCCGTCGCGATGGACCTCTCGGCTGATCCAGGCCCCTGGCTCCTGCGCACTCTGCTGGGCACGAACGCCCGCCGCCTGGCGCTGCTGGTGCCGAACAACCACCCCGACCTCGCGGACGCCGCCGCACAAGCAGCCCTGACCTCGCTGGTGGCGGACAAATACCGCCTGCGCCTCCTGCGCAGCACCCCAGACAACCGCCACGCCATCGTCGCGGCAGACGTAGTGGACCACCCGTCCGACCTGCTGACCCGCGCCCACGCGAGGCTGGCGAACGCCGCGCTGAACGTCCCCAAGGACCTTGCGGACCTACGCCTGGTGGACGTCCCCCGACACCGCTTGGCGGAACTGCTCCCCGGCTAACCCCGCACGTCACTGCGCGCCAGCTTGCAGTCCTCGCCACTGCGCCCACCACCAACCGCAGCCGGTGCACCCGCCCATGGAGGCACCCACCCCGCCCCCAACCCCGATCCGAAGCCTCCTCTGCGGTTCGGGGGTGCTTGTCAAGGCATCTTTCCCGCCTTGACAAGCACCCCCAGACCGCAGGAGAGCTTCGTATCGGGGTGCGGGGGAGGGGCTGGGTGCCTCGATCGTTGGGTGCATCGGCGGCGGTTTCGGGTTGGGGCTAGCGCCCCCAATGTGGCATTGGGTGCATGCGACGCACCGAATGCCGCGTTGGGTGCATGTGACGCAACCAATGCCGCGTTGGGTGCGCGGGATGCACCGAATGCCGCATTGGGTGCATGCGACGCACCGAACGCCGCGTTGGGTGCATCGCGGAAGTGGGGGCGGTCCGTGAAGGGCCCCTTGAGGGAATCTAAGTCCGTGAAGGGGCCCCTCACGGACCACCGCTGGTCGTGAGGGGAACCCTGAGGGACTCTGAGTCCGTGAGGGTTCCCCTCACGGACGTTTAGCGGCGTCGGCGGCGTTTGCGTGGAGCAGCGGGGGGCGGGAAGTCGTCCGGTTCCGGGGTTTCGGGCGGAGCGGGGTCGCCTAGGCCCAGCATTTCCGCCGCCAGTTGTTGAGACGAGGCGAAGCGGCCGGTGGGCTTGTCCTTTGCCCTGCGGAGTGCGGACGGGCGGAGGCGGTTGTAGCCGCGTACTGCGATGGGGCGTCTGGTGCGGAGGTCGAACTCCGGCAGCGGCTCCAGTTGCCCGGCCAGTTCTCGGTCTACCAGCACGGTTCCGGGGCGGGCGGCTGACGTGAGTCGGGCGGCCAGGTTCACGACGGAGCCATAGACATCCCCGAAGCGGGACAACACCCGGCCTGACGCCATTCCGGCTCGGACTGCGGGCAGGCCGCCGTCCTCGCCGGTGCGTTCGGCTAGTGTCAGGGCGATTTCCGCGCCGTCGGCGGGGGAGTCGGTGACGAAGAGGACTTCGTCACCGATCATTTTCACGACTCTGCCGTGGTGTTCGGCGATGACTTCGGTGGCTAGGGATTCGAAGCCGTCCAGGACCTGGGTTAGTTCTTCTTCGTCGGCTTCTCTCGTGAAGCGCGTGTAGCCGACCATGTCCACGAAGCCGACCACCAGGGCGCGCGTTTCCAGGTCCTCGTCTGGGCTGGCGAAGGCGCGGCCCGCGAAGGCGGCCAGGTGGCGGCGCCAGACGTAGTTTTGGACCTGCTCCAGTTCGGGGAGCAGGCGTTCCACCAGGCGGGTGACTTGGCGGTCGCTGCGGGCCAGTTCGGGGTTGTCGGTGATCAGCTCCCACAGCATGTGGACCTGCCACTCGGCCAGCCGGGAAAGATGCTGGCCGAGGGCACGGGTCACCGCGACTTCCATGCCGGGGGCGACTAGGCCGGAGCTCACCAAGCCGTCGGCGATGCGCATGGCTTCGACGTCGGCGTCGGTGAACACCATCTCGTCGTCTTCGACGGTGGCGAAACCCAGCGCCCGCCAGAGCCGCCGCGAGCGTTCTTCGGGTACGCCGGCTCGTTTCGCTACTTCGAGCCTCGTGTAGCGGCGGGGACCGCCGAGCAGGGCGCGTTCCAGGCGCTGCTGCAGGTCCCGGGAAGAATCGGCCACGGCCTCAGGTGGTGTGCACGATCAGCACGTCGACGCCCGACTTCCGGGCCACTTCCGCCGGGACCGAGCCCAGGATCCGTCCGGCGAGAGTGTTCAGGCCGCGGTTGCCGACGACCAGCAGGTCGGCTTTGCGGTCCTTGACGACCTTCCTCAGCATGTCGACCGGCTGGCCCTCCAGCGCGACCGTTTCGATGTTCGTGGCACCGGCCTTCGCCGCGCGGTCCCGTGCGGACTGCAGCGTGTCCTCAGCGGGCGCGGACCCGACGACCTGGTAGGCCTCGTCGCCGAGCTCGTCCTGCGCGCGTTCCACGTCCTGGCGGCTTGCCGGGTGGTACGCGCAGACGACGACGAGCGTCGCCCCTGCGTCGCCAGCCACCCCGGCGGCTTTGTCCACCGCGGCGAAGGACGAGTCGGACCCGTCCGTGCCCACCACCACAGTCCGATAGACAGCCATCCACTACCTCCCGGCGAATCGGTCAGCGGGGCGGCGCGGCCCCTTCGCGGGGGAAGGTTACTCGCCAGTCGGTTTTCCCGCCGGGCGCGGTTGCGGCTGCGGCTTGGGCACGTCGGAAGTCCGCAGCCGGACGGTCTGCTCGACGTCGCGGCTCACCGCGGGCTTCCCGCTGTTCGCGGGGGCGTTCTTGGCGCCCTGACCAGCGGAGTTCTGCCCGGATGGGCTGGACTTGCCGCTCTGCGCGGCCGTGGCGCCGCCGGTCTGCGAGCCGTTCGCGGCGGACTTCGGCCCGGACCCGTTGGCCTCGTCGACCGCGGCCTTGATGTCCGCGGGAACGGCGCCGTCGGTTTCGCCGAGCACGTGCTGCGCCTCGGCCAGCACGGTGCGCGCCGACCGGACCTGCTCGGCCAGGCTCGCCCGGACCGTGCGCAGGGCCTCGACCCGCTCGTTGGCCTGGGTGATCCGGCGGTTGGACTCGTCGGTGGCGGTGCGGACGCGGCGGCGGGCCTCGTCGGCCGCTTCCGCGAGGCGCGCGTTGGCCTCGGTGATCGAGTCCTGGCGGCGCTTGTTCGCGTCGGCGACCGATTCGCGCTGGCGACGGTCGATGTCGGTCTTGGCGGCCGTCTCCTCTTCGAGCACCTTGGCGCGGATCGCGGCCGCGTCCTCGGCGGCCTCGCGGACCCGGCGCTCGGCCTCGGCCTTGCTGGCCGCCTCCTGCTCGGCCAGCACGCGCATCGCCTCGGCGCGGCGGGTGGCCATGGCGATCTCGAAGTCTTCCTCGACCTGCGTGCGGCGGGCCTCGGATTCCGCGTCGAGCTTCTTGCGCTCGGCCTCGGCCTCGTCGGTGATCCGCTTGGCCTCGGCACGCGCGTCCTCGAGAACCTTGCGGTGCTCGGCTTCCATTTCCTTGCGGCGCAGGTCGAGTTCGGTGAGCAGCTGCTCGTACCGGGCGCGCATGGCGCTGGCGTCGGTCTCCGCCTTGGCCCGGATGTGGCCGGCTTCGGCCTCGGCGCGGGCCCGCGTGTCGGCGGCCTCGTCCTGCGCCAGCCGCAGCATCCGCTGGAGGCGCTCGGACAGGCCCTCGACGCTCGTCGGCGGCTGCGCGAGCCGGTCGACCTGACCGCGGAGATCGGCGATCTCGCCGCGCGCGACTTCCAGCTGCCTGGCCAGGTCGCCGGACTGGGCGATGGCGGCGTCGCGGTCGGCGGTGAGCATCTTCAGGTCGCCGTCGAGCCGTTCGAGGTGCTCGTCGACCTGCGCTCGGGCGTACCCCCGCTTCGCTACGTCGAAGCCGGCTCCCAGCGGCACGAGTTCGCGTTCATCGCCAAGACTCATGCCACCACCGTAGTCGCTCCGCGGTCACGGACGGGTGAGCACCCACGGGGTCCGGCCGCTCGTGCGGCGAGCGGCCGGACCGAAGAGGCAGGTGGTCTGCCCTCACGCGCCGCGGAACGCGTTGATTCCGTCGAGGTGCTTGGCGCGCAGTTCCTCGTCACGGACGCCGAGCCCTTCTTCCGGGGCGAGGGCGAGCACGCCGACCTTGCCCTGGTGCGCGTTGCGGTGCACGTCAAGGGCGGCCTGGCCGGTCTCCTCGAGCGAATACGTCTTCGACAGCGTCGGGTGGATGAGGCCCTTCGCGATCAGCCGGTTGGCCTCCCACGATTCGCGGTAGTTCGCGAAGTGCGAGCCGATGATCCGCTTGAGGTTCATCCACAGGTACCGGTTGTCGTACTGGTGCATGTAGCCCGAGGTCGACGCGCAGGTGACGATCGTCCCGCCCTTGCGAGCGGCGTAGACGGACGCGCCGAAGGTCTCGCGGCCCGGGTGCTCGAACACGATGTCCGGGTCGTCGCCGCCGGTCAGCTCGCGGATCTTCGCGCCGAACCGCTGCCATTCCTTGGGGTCCTGCTCGTTCTCGTTCTTCCAGAACTTGTAGTCCTCGGCGGTGCGGTCGATGATCAGCTCCGCGCCGAGCTTGCGGCAGATCTCCGCCTTCTCCGGGCTGGACACGACGCACACCGGGATCGCGCCGCCGTTGAGCGCGTACTGCGTCGCGTACGAACCGAGCCCGCCCGACGCGCCCCAGATCAGCACGACGTCGCCCTGCTTCATGTCCGCGCCGTTGCGCGACACCAGCTGCCGGTACGCGGTCGAGTTGACCAGCCCGGGGGAGGCGGACTCCTCCCAGGTCAGGTGCGCGGGCTTCGGCATCAGCTGGTTGGCCTTGACCAGCGCGATCTCGGCGAGCCCGCCGAAGTTGGTCTCGAAGCCCCAGATCCGCTGCTCGGTGTCGAGCATCGTGTCGTTGTGCCCGTCCGGGCCTTCCAGCTCGACGTTCAGGCAGTGCGCGACGACCTCGTCGCCGGGCTTCCAGTTGTGCACGCCCGCGCCGGTGCGCAGCACGACGCCGGACAGGTCGGAGCCGACCACGTGGTACGGCAGGTCGTGCCGCTTGGCCAGCGGCGAGAGTTTCCCGTACTTGCGCAGGAACTTGAACGTCGGGATCGGCTCGAAGATCGACGTCCAGACGGTGTTGTAGTTGATCGCGCTCGCCATCACGGCGACCAGCGCCTCGCCGGGGCCGAGTTCGGGCGTCGGGACGTCGTCGACGTGCAGCGAGCGGCGCGGGTCCTTGTCCCGGCTCTCGAGGCCCTCGAACATGTCGACCTCGTCTGCGTGCACGGTGACGCCCCGGTAGCTCTCGGGCACGGGCAGCTCGGCGATCGCGTCGAGGCGGCCGTTCAGGATCGCCTGCTGGATCTCGTCGAGGTGCGACATCGGGAACCTCCAGTGGGTCGGTCGCGGCACGCGACAGCACGAAATTACTCGTCGGTAACCGGGGGCCTCACTGTACGAGACGCAGACCCCGGACACGAGTCGAAGTGTGACGCACGAATCTTGACCGGCTGGCCAGTCAAGGCGCATAGTCGGCAGTGGGAAATCTCCCTGAACGGCTCTTTTCCGGCGGAGGTGAGCACGAATGAGTGAAGTCTCGACGCGCGCCTGGACGCGGCCCTACGACTGGGCCGAGGTCGTGATTGGTGTTGTCGCCGCTCTTTCACCCCTTTGGCTGAGCACGAACACCACGATGGTGTGGACGATGGTGGTCCTCGGTGCGCTGATCGCGATCGACGGCCTGGTGTCGCTCGCGGCGCCGAGCATGGTTTACGGCGAGGGCGTGCAGATCGTCCTCGGCGCGTTGCTGTTCATCGCGCCGTGGGTGATGGGGTACACGGCATTCAACGGGGCGTCGTGGACGTCCTGGGTCGGCGGTGCGCTGACGATCATCGCCGGCGCGGCCGCGATGCCGGAGGCCAACGCCGCCCACCGAACGGCCGGGCAGCACTGACCGGGCCCGCACTGACGGAGCACTGCCGCTCCGCGAGGAAGGTGACATGACCGACGACTCGGCGAAGGAACGGATCCTGTGCGCGGCGGAGGAGCTGTTCGCCGAGTCCGGCTTCGAAGCGACCCCGACGTCCCGCATCGCGGAGCGCGCCGGGGTCCCGAAGGGCCTGGTCCACTATTACTTCCGCCGCAAGTCCGACCTGCTGGCCGCGCTGGTCGACCGGCTGCCGGACGAACGCATCGAACCGGCCGCGGTCGTCGTCCCCGGCGACCTGGCGGGTTCCCTGCGCAGACTGGTCGGCGAACTCGACCGCCGGTTCACCGGTTCGCTCGGGCTCTCGCACCTGCTGTGGCGCGAGGCCGACACCCACCACGTGGTCCGCGACGCGCTGTCCGAACGCTTCCAGCAACTGGTCCGGCTGATGCGGTCGGTGATCGTGGCCGCGACCGGCGGACGGCTCGCCGGGGCGGACATCGACAACGCGTCCGGGCTGCTGGCCCGCGCTGTCACGCACCGGCACGCGACGGCCCGGCATACCGGGGACGACCGGCCCGCGGAGTTCGACGGCGAGTTGACGTTTGTGGCGAACGCGTTGTCGGCTCGGGTTCCGAAGGGCAAGCCGCCTGCTTCGGCGATGTGAAGCGGCTCGGTTCCGGCGAAAGTACGTGAGGGGAACCCTGAGGGAATCTGATTCCCTCAGGGTTCCCCTCACGTACCTCGGCATCGCACGCTAGGCCAGCCCGACAGCGAGGCCCCCGCTGCCGAGAAACCTCATGGGGCGGTCAGTGTGCGGAGGCGGCGGGCTCCACCAGTTCGACCAAAACCCCGCCCGCGTCCTTCGGGTGCACGAAGTTCACCCGGCTGTTCGACGTCCCGCGCTTGGCCGCGTCGTACAGCAACCGCAGGCCCTGCGCCCGGAGCGCCTCGGCCGCAGCGTCCACATCGGACACTCGCAGCGCGAGCTGCTGCAGGCCCGGCCCGTTGCGGCCGATGAACTTCGCGATCGTCGAATCGTCCCGGGACGGGGCGAGCAGCTGGATCATCGTTTCGGTGCCCGCGGTGCCGGGGGCGCGCAGCATCGCCTCGCGCACGCCCTGCTCGTCGTTCACCTCCTCGTGCGCGACCTCCAGGCCGAAGTGGTCGCGGTGGAAGGCGATGGCCGCGTCGAGGTCGGGCACGGCGATGCCGACGTGGTCGATCGCGGTCACGAACGGCTTGAGCACGGATGCGCTGGGCTCGGTGTCCATACCGGGGAGGATAAGCCCCGCGCGGCCGCGCGGAACCCCGCGTGCGCCCCCTCACACTGGCTCCATCAAGACGCGCCGGGAACCCTGTCCAGGCCGTATCGTGGGAACACTGCCAGTGCACCGATGCTTTGGAGGACGTCGTGTCCGGTTCCGTGATCCTGGGCGCTGCCCGTACCCCGATCGGGCGGCTGCTCGGCTCGTTGAAGGACTTCTCGGGAGCCCAGCTGGGCGGGATCGCGATCAAGGCCGCGCTCGAACGCGCAGGCGTCTCCCCGGACCAGGTCCAGTACACGATCATGGGCCAGGTGCTCACCGCCGGCGCGGGCCAGATCCCGGCGCGCCAGGCCGCGGTCGCCGCGGGCATCCCGATGGACGTTCCGGCGCTGACCATCAACAAGGTCTGCCTTTCCGGCCTCGACGCGATCGCGCTCGCCGACCAGCTGATCCGCGCGGGCGAGTTCGACCTCGTCGTCGCGGGCGGCCAGGAGTCGATGACGCAGGCGCCGCACCTGCTGCCGAAGTCCCGCGCGGGCTTCAAATACGGCGACACCACGCTGGTCGACCACATGGCCTACGACGGCCTGTTCTGCGCGTTCGACCAGGTCGCGATGGGTGTCTCGACGGAGAAGCACAACGCCCGTTACAGCGTCACCCGCGAGCAGCAGGACGCGTTCTCCGCGCGTTCGCACCAGCGCGCCGCGGCCGCGATCGAGGCCGGGTTCTTCCGCGAGGAGATCGCGCCGGTGTCGATCCCGCAGCGCAAGGGCGACCCGGTCGTGTTCTCCACTGACGAGGGCGTGCGCGCGGACACCACCGGCGACAGCCTCGCGAAGCTGCGTCCGGCGTTCGCCTCGGACGGCACCATCACCGCTGGTTCGGCGTCGCAGATTTCCGACGGCGCGGCCGCGGTGATCGTGGCCAGCCCGGAGAAGGCGGCCGAGCTGGGCATCACGCCGCTGGCCGAGATCGGCTCGCACGGCGTGGTCGCCGGTCCGGACGCGAGCCTGCACGAGCAGCCGTCGAACGCGATCCTCGCCGCGCTGAAGAAGGCGAAGCTGGAGGTCGGCGACCTGGACCTGGTGGAGATCAACGAGGCGTTCGCCGCGGTCGGCCTGGTGTCGAGCGAGAAGCTCGGGCTGGACGAGTCGAAGGTGAACGTCAACGGCGGCGCGATCGCGCTCGGCCACCCGATCGGCGCTTCCGGTGCGCGGCTGGCCGTGCACCTGGTGCACGAGCTGCGCCGTCGCGGCGGCGGTCTCGGCGCGGCCGCGCTGTGCGGCGGCGGCGGCCAGGGCGACGCGCTGCTGATCCGCGTCCCGTCGGCGTAAGTTGGCCGGCCCGGACCTCGACGAGCTGGTCGGCCGCGCGCGGGAAGGACAACCGCGCGCGGTCGCCCGGCTCATTTCTCTTATCGAGTCGGACACCGGTTCGTCGCCGCAAGTCGCGGATATCGCCCGCGCTTTGACGCCCTACACCGGACGCGCCCGCGTCGTCGGGCTCACCGGGCCGCCCGGGGTCGGCAAGTCGACGTCGACGTCCGCGCTGCTCACTGCCTTGCGCGGCGAGGGTTTGCGGGTCGGAGTGCTGGCGATCGACCCGTCGTCGCCGTTCTCCGGCGGGGCTTTGCTCGGCGACCGGATCCGGATGACCGAGCACGCCACCGATCCCGGCGTGTTCATCCGCTCGATGGCCACCCGGGGACATCTCGGCGGGTTGTCCTGGGCGACCCCGCAGGCGGTGCGGGTGCTGGACGCCGCGGGGTTCGACGTGGTGCTGATCGAGACTGTCGGGGTCGGACAGTCCGAAGTGGACGTTGTGAAACTGGCGGACACCACGGTGGTTCTGCTGGCCCCGGGAATGGGCGACGGCATCCAGGCGGCGAAGGCCGGGGTCTTGGAGATCGCGGACGTGTTCGTGGTCAACAAAGCCGACCGCGACGGCGCCGACGCGACGGTGCACGACCTGAAGCAGATGATCACCTTGGCCCGCCGAGAATTGCGCGGGCCGAGCTGGCGGCAGCCGATCGTTCGCACGGTCGCGGCGAAGGGCGAGGGCGTCGACGAGGTGGTGTCGGCGTTGCGCACGCACCATGAATGGCTTGTCGCGCATGGGGAATTGGACCGCCGCCGCGCCGCTCGCGCCCGGGAGGAAGTCGCCGCGATCGCTTTGCGCCGGTTGCATGCGGAGCTGGCGGATCTCCGGCACGGCGACCGGCTGGGCGAGTTGGCGGCGCGAGTGGTGGCGCGGGAACTGGACCCGTTCGCGGCGGCGGACCAGCTGATCGGCGAGCTGAAGGACTCGTGAGTGTTTGTCCCGGTTCTAACCGGGTGTGCTGTCTCAGGACCTCACGGACAGATGTGTCTCAGGGCTTTCCGGACAGTTTCTGGTTGCTGAGGCGTTGGTAGCGTACTGATCTGTTGAGGGTGAGCTGGCGGGCGAGGGTGTTGTCGATCATGACGGCGACGCGGTCGCCTTGCCAGTAGACGGTGGCGGTGTGTCCGGCCCAGTGGCGTCCGAGGACGATGGAGCAGCCGGAGAACGCGATGACGCCGGTGGCGGAGACGGGGCGGGCGGTGACGCCGCTGGGCCGGTGCGGGCCGGTGGCGGGGGCGGCTTTGGGTCGGGCGTCGTAGCGTTGCCTGGGTGTCCGGCCGTCGAGGCTTTGGTGGCGGCGGTTGTTGTAGACGGTCTGGTAGTCGTCGAGCAGTTGTTGCAGGTCGGCGAGGGTGTCGGCGGGTGGCCTGGCGGCGAGCCATTTCTGCAGGGTCCGGTGGGCGCGTTCGTCTTTGCCGCAGGTTTGCGGGTGGCGGGGGCTGGAGGCGATGGCGGTGATGCCGAGGGCGGCGAGGCGGCGTTCGGTCTCGACCATGCGGCCGCGGTGTTTGCCGGAGAAGGCGAGTCCGTTGTCGGACAGGATTTTCGCGGGCAGGCCGTGGCCGGCGAAGGCCTGTTGCAGCGCGGCCCAGGTGTCGGCGCCGTTCTCGCTGGCCGCGGCGTGGCAGCCGATGCTGAGGCGGGAGTGGTCGTCGAGGATCTGGATGACGCAGACCTTGGTCCCGTCGGCGAGGTAGTGCTCCATGCCGTCGATCTGCCAGCAGCCGTTGGGGTCGGCGTACTCGAACCGGCGTCGGGTCCGGGGTTTCTTGCGGGGCTGGGGCACGATCTGGCCGCGGGCGCGCAGGATCCGGTGGATCGAGGCGCGGGAGGGCAGCGGGCTGGTCCCGGCGTCCTCGAGCCGCCAGCGGATGGAGGTCGGCCCGTTGTCGCGGCCTTCGTCGGCGAGTTCCTTGCGGGCCCGCAGCACCGCCTCGGCCGCCTCCGGCCCGAACGCGGTCGGGCGGCGGCGCGGGGCGGTGCTGCGGCGGGTGAACCCGTCCGCGCCCTCGGTGCGGAACCGGGCCAGGTATTTGTAGAAGGTGTCCCGGGACAGGCCGTGCTCGCGGCAGAACCGCGCCACGTTGATCTTCTCGCCGTGAGCGACCCTGGCGATCGCGGCGACGAACTCAGGATCCATCGAAAACCCTGCTCTGCCCATCGCCGCATGATCACCACACAAGCCCTGGTCACCACGCCGACAGGCCGGTCAGTGTCCGCGATGTCCTGAGACACCAACTGTCCGCGATGTCCTGAGACTCAACACCCGGTTCTAACCGGGATTGCCGTTCACGACGTCTGTGCCGCCTCGTACAGCGGCTTGGTGACCTTGCCGCTGAACTGCGGTCCCACCAGATACCTCGCGCAGCCCGCATCGCGCTCACACGGTTTCCCGTCTGCGGCAAAGAAGCCCGCGTGCGTGTTGTCCCCGACGACCGTGCCCAGTCCGGTCGCCGGGTTGAAGTCGCGCAACCGCGGGCCGCCGCTCGAACCGCCGCCCATGACGCACTCCGTGCCCCACTGATCGGGAGAGTCGGGATAGGTCGCGGTGCCGGTCCATTGCCGTGCGGTGCCAGTGCAATACGCCAGCCGCGCCCCGGTGTACTCCGGCAGCCCCTCGCGGGCCGGATCGGACGCCGCCCGCGGGTAGCCGAACTGGGTCACCTTCGCCGCTCCCGGACGGTCGAACCCGATCTGCTGCGCGCCGACCGCGTCCTGCACCAGTTGTCCTGACTCGTTCGGGCCGAGGACTGCGAACGCCTGGTCGTAAGTGTCGAATTTCCGCGCGTTTTGCTGGTCGTTCGCGAGCCACGTGCGGTCGGCGACGCCGAGGCGGGCGGCGAACTTCCCGTATGGCGCCTGGCCGTCGTGGTAGCCGGGGACGAACATGACGTGCGCGTTCCAGGCGTTGTGCTCGCCGAGGAGATCGGTGTCGTTGACGCAATGCCCGGCGGTGACGATCGTGCTGCGGTTCTTGCTGCGGACGACGGTCGCCGTGCAGCTCGCGTCCTCGCCGTGGTCGGTGTAGAAGAGCCGGCCGACGGCCTTCGGCAGCGGATCCGGCCACGGGGCTCCGTCGGGGCCGCTCTTCGGCGGGTTCTGCGACGACGGCTCGGTCAGCGCGGCCAGCCGCTGCGGGGTCCAGTAGGCGAACACCGCCTGCTGTTCGGCGGCGGAGGACGCGAGCGGTTGCTGCACGGGACCGGCGGGGACGGCCAGGAGCCCGGCGACCAGTCCGGCCAGTCCCGCGGCGAGGGGAGTGATCATGAAACCGCACGGTAGGAGGCGGGTGTCAGGAACCGGTCAGGATGCGACTTTCGCCGGAAGCGCGGGCAGTTTCCCGTCCCTATACTGCGATCCTCCGTGCACTGGGAGGGAACCGGAATGAAGAAACTGCTCGTGTCCGTGCTGACCGCGTTGTCGCTGGTCGCCGTTGCCGCACCGGCCTCGGCGACGGATTCGGCTCCGCCGAAGGTCACGTCGGGGCCGTGCCAGTACACCTCGACGCCGGACGATCCCGCGGTGCGCCCGGTTTCGCTCCCGCGCGATCCGAAGCGCACGCCGAACCGCGGCAGTGTCGACGTCGCGGTGTTTTCCAACCAGGGCCTGCTCCCGCTGAAGCTCAACCGCGCGCAGGCTCCGTGCACCGTCCAGAGCTTCCTGCACCTGGCGGCCAACGGCTTCTACAACCAGACGACCTGCCACCGGCTCACCGCGTACTCGACGCTGAAGGTCCTGCAGTGCGGCGACCCGTCCGGCACCGGCGAGGGCGGCCCGGGTTACAAGTTCCGCGACGAACTGCCGACGACGCTCCCGCCCGCCCCGTCCGACCCGACGGGCAAGCGCCGGACGTACGCGCGCGGCCTGCTGGCCATGGCGAACGCCGGACCGGACACGAACGGCTCGCAGTTCTTCGTGGTGTACGGGGATTCCAGCCTGCTGCCGAACTACACGGTCTTCGGCACGGTCGGCTCGGCCGGACTCCGCACCCTGGACCGCGTCGCGGCGGGCGGCATCCAGCCGGACGCGGACACCCCGCCGGGGAAGACGCCGGTGGACGGGAAGCCGGTGCGGAAGACGGATCTCGAGCTGGTTTTGCCGCTTTGCCTGTTCTGCGGGCGCTGAGCGCGCAGTAGAACAGGGGGATGCGACCCGAGCCTGGCCAGGTGCTGCACTTTTCCGAGGACCCGGGGATCACGCGGTTCGTGCCCCACGTCGCGGCGACCGCACGGCAGCCGCAGCCGTACGTCTGGGCGGTCGACTCCGCCCGCTGTCCCGATTACTGGTTCCCGCGCCAGTGTCCTCGGGCGATGGCGTGGGCGACGTCGTCGACCACCGACGCCGACCGGGAACGGATCCTCGGCGGCGACGAACGGGTCCACGCCGTCGAGTACCGCTGGCTGGATGCGCTCCGGACGGCGGAATTGTTCGCCTACCGGCTTCCCGCCGCCGGTTTCCGGCCGTTCGGCGAGCCCGAGACGCATGCCCACGTCGCCACCGAACCGGTTGAACCGCTCGGCCCGGCGGAACCAGTCGGCGATCTCCTGCGCCTGCACGAGGAGGCGGGGATTCAGCTGCGGGTGCTGCCGAACCTCTGGCCGTTCTGGGACGCGGTGACTGCCAGCACGGCGGGGTTCAGCGGGATCCGGCTCCGCAACGCTCGGCCGCGGCCCTGACTGGCCCACACCACCCAAGCCGAACTGGACCACCCCGTTAGGCCAATCCCGATTAGCGTAAGTGGCATGACGAAGCGAATCGCGCTCGCCACGGGCGGGTTGTATCAAGCGATGTCCCACCTGCAGGGCGAGGTGAAGAAGGCCAGCGCGAACGCCGGGCTCGACGGGAAGCTCATCGAGCTGGTCAAGATGCGCGCGTCGCAGATCAACGGATGCGCCTTCTGTCTCGACATGCACGCGGCGGAGGCCGTCGCGGCCGGGGAAGCGCCGCGGCGGCTTTACGTGCTCGAGGGGTGGCGCGAGACCGAGCTGTTCACCGAACAGGAACGCGCCGCGCTCGCCTACACCGAGGCGATGACCCTGATCTCGGACCACAAGGACGTCCCCGAAGACGTCTACGCCGAGGCCGTCCGCGTGTTCACCGAGGACCAGTACCGCGCGCTGGCGTGGTGCGTCGTCGCCATCAACACCTGGAACCGGCTCATGGTCGCGAGCCACGCCGAGCTGCCGGAGCGTGCGGAATGACCGCGGAGAAGCTGCGGGCGCTGCATGTGCCCGGGAAGCCGTTGATCCTGCCGAACGCCTGGGACGCGGATACCGCGCAGGCGGTGGAAGCGGCCGGATTCCCGATCGTGGCAACGAGTTCCGCGGCGGTCGCGGCGGCGCTCGGGCAGGCGGACCACGAGGGCGGGTCCGCGGACGAGATGCTCGCGGCGGCCAAGCGGATCGTGGCCGCGGTGTCGGTGCCGGTGACCGTCGATGCCGAGGCTGGATATGGCTTGGCACCAGCGGATCTCGCTGCCCGGCTGAAGGGAATCGGTGCGGTCGGCTGCAATATCGAGGACACCGATCACAGCAAGGGCAGTCAGCGACCGGCGGGGGAGCAGGCGGAGTGGCTCGCCGGGTTGCGCCGGGCGGCGGGCGACAGGCTCGTGGTCAACGCGCGGGTGGATTCGTTCCTCGGGGCGCCGGACGAGCAGGCGGTGCTCGACGACGCGGTGGCTCGCGGGCGCGCGTACCTCGAGGCCGGTGCGGACTGTGTGTACCCGATTCTCGTGCGTTCGCCGGAAGTGCTGGCCGAATTCGTCCGCCAGGTGGGCGGTCCGGTCAACGCTTCGGCGCTTCCCGGCGGTCCGGGTCTGGCCGGGCTTGCCGAACTGGGGGTAGCCCGGATTTCCCTGGGGGCCGGGTTGTGGCGGTATCTGCGCGGGGTGCTGGAAAGCGCGCTCGGCGGGATCGCACAAGGGAAGCTGCCGTATTAAAAAACCGCTGGGTGCCGCGGCGAAGCGGCACCCAGCGGTTTCAGCGGGTAAAACTCAGTGCTCCACAGCCTTTTCCGCACCGGCGCCGGTGAGTGCCCGTACTTCCATTTCGGCGTACTTCGCCTTGTCGTGCTCCTTCGACAGGATCGTGCCGAGCCAGCCGAGGACGAACGCGATCGGGATGGACACCAGACCCGGGTTGTCGAGCGGGAACCAGTGGAAGTCGACGCCCTGCAGCATCGACGCGCTCTTGCCCGTCTTCGGGTCGACCGGCTTCCCGGAAACGGCGGGCGAGAACACGATGAGCACGATCGTCACGATCAGCCCGCCGTAAATGCTCCACAGTGCGCCCTGGGTGTTGAACCGCTTCCAGAACAGCGAGTACAGAATCGTCGGCAGGTTCGCCGAAGCCGCCACCGCGAAGGCCAGCGCCACCAGAAACGCGACGTTCTGCCCATTCGCCAGAATGCCGCCGAGAATCGCGACAATGCCGATCACCACGGCGGTGATCCGGGCGACGCGGACCTCCGAACCGGTGTTGGCCTTGCCCTTCTTCAACACGTTCGCGTAGACGTCGTGCGCGAACGAGGCGGACGCGGTGATCGTCAATCCCGCGACCACGGCGAGGATCGTGGCGAACGCGATCGCCGAGATCAACCCGAGCAGCACCGGACCGCCGAGGTTCAGCGCCAGCAACGGCGCCGCGGAGTTCACGCCGCCCGGCGCCTTCTTGATCGCGTCCGGACCGACCAGTGCGCCCGCGCCGTAGCCGAGCACCAGGGTGAACAGGTAGAACACGCCGATCAGCACGATCGCCCACACCACCGAACGACGCGCCTCGCGCGCGGTCGGCACGGTGTAGAAGCGCATCAGCACGTGCGGCAGGCCCGCGGTGCCCAGTACCAGCGCGATGCCGAGGGAGAAGAAGTCCAGCTTCGTCGTGCCGTTGGTGCCGTACTGCTTGCCCGGCCCGAGCAGCGCCTCACCGGCGTGGCCCGCCTTGTCGACCGCGCCCTGCAGCAGCGCGGAGAAGTTGAAGCCGTACTTGCCGAGCACCCACAGCGTCATCGCCAGCGCGCCGACGATCAGCAGCGCCGCCTTGATGATCTGGACCCAGGTGGTGCCCTTCATACCGCCGATGAGGACGTAGGCGATCATGATCACGCCGACCACCGCGATCACCAGCGACTGCGCGGCTTTGCCCTCGATGCCCAGCAGCAACGCGACCAGACCGCCCGCGCCCGCCATCTGCGCCAGCAGGTAGAAGAACGACACCACGAGCGTCGAAACCGCCGCCGCGGCGCGCACCGGGCGTTGCCGCATCCGGAACGCCAGCACGTCGCCCATGGTGAACTTGCCGGTGTTGCGCAGCAGTTCCGCGACCAGCAGCAGCGCGACCAGCCACGCCACCAGGAAGCCGATCGAGTACAGGAACCCGTCGTAGCCGTACACCGCGATGGCGCCGGCGATGCCGAGGAACGACGCCGCCGACAGGTAGTCGCCGGAGATCGCGATGCCGTTCTGCGGGCCGGTGAACGCGCGGCCGGCCGCGTAGTAGTCGGACGCGGTCTTCGTGTTGCGGCTCGCGCGGAACACGATCACCAGGGTGATGACCACGAACAGCGCGAAGATCGTGATGTTGAGCGTCGGGTTGCTGCCCTCGACGCTCGCGGCGAGAGTCTTCACGCCCCCTCCTTCGCCGGGTTCTCGATGTCGTCCTTGATCCGCGCGGCCAGCGGGTCGAGCTTCTTGTTGGCGTAGCGCACGTACAGCCACGTGATGAGGAACGTGGAGACGAACTGCAGCAGCCCGAAGAGCAGGCCGACGGTGAAGTTGCCGGTGATCTTCGTGCTCATGAAGCCGTGCGCGTAGTCGGCGAGCAGGACGTAGAGCAGGTACCAGGCGAGGAACAGTCCGGCCATCGGGAACACGAACCGGCGCAGCCGGCCGCGGAGTTCGCGGAACTCGGCGCTGTCGTGCGCCTGCTCCCAGATCGTGTCCGGCGGCGCGCCGGACGGGTCGCCTGCGCTCATGGGATCTCCCTTGTGCGACGCTGCGGATGTGGTGCGCGACACAGTAGGGAGGAGTCCGAGCCAGCGGAACCGTCAGCGGCTCAAACGCCTCGCCGCACGACGAACGGTTGACGAACGGTCACCGGGCGTGGACGAAGGGCGTTCGTCGAGGTGCAGGCGCAGCATCGCGGCCCCGGCCCAGGACGGTGGGCGCCCGCGCAGTGACACCGTGATCATCACGCCGAACGCGAGCGGTACTGACCAGGGTGCCGGTTGCGAGACCAAGATCGCCACCCAACCCTGCATCGCGGGTCCCGCCAGCGCAAACAGGATCGACCCGGACGAGGCGGCCAGTCCGGTCAGCACTCCGGCGATCGCGCCCGCCGCGGTGAGCCGCTGCCACCAGATGCCGAGCACGAGCAGCGGGCAGAACGTCGACGCGGCGACGGTGAACCCCCACGTCACCAGCACCCCGGCGTCGAGCCGCGCGGACGGCAGCGCGAGCAGCACCATCGCGATCGCGGCGAACACGACCGTCACCCGCAGACGACGCAGGCCGCCGGGCATCAGGTCGTAGGCGAGCGCGCCGGACATCACCAGCAGCAATCCCAATGACGTCGCCAGAAACGCCGCGAAGGCGCCTGCGGTGAGCAACGCGGTGAACAACTGTCCGGCCCAGCTGTGATCGACCTGCGAGGGCAGTGCGACGACCACGGTGTCGGTGTTGCCAGACAGGTACAGCTGAGGCACGAGCACCCGGCCGAGCACGCCGTAGACGCCGGGGAAGAGGTAGAAGACTCCGAGCAGCGCCACGGTGATCGCGGCGGTGCGGCGCGCGGCGCGGCCGTCCGGGCTGGTGTGGAAGCGCATCAGGACGTGCGGGAGGCCCATCGTGCCGAGGACGGTCGCGATGAGGACCGCCCACGTGCCGAGCAGCGGGTAGCCCTTGTCGATCTCCAGCAGCGGACGCTGCCAGTCCGGCCCGCCGAGCGCGACCTCTCCGCTGACGCCGGGAACCTGCGCACCGGCGGCGAAGGTGAGCTGTTCTCCCTTGTGCACCAACAGTTGTCCGGGCGGGACGGTGCCGCGGTCCTCGATCGCGGTGGGTTCGCGGAAGGTGAGCGTGACGTCGTGGTCGAACTGCACCGGGGTGGCGTGCGAGAAGCGGGTGAACTCGACCGGCGTGAGGCTGGCGTCGCGGGTGTCGGAGCTGATGTGAAGCACCAGCCACAGCGCGGGGACTAGGAACAGCACGAGTTTCAGGAAGAATTGGAACGCTTGGACGTACGTCGCGGCGCGCATGCCGCCGAGCGCGAGCGTGACGCTGACTGCGGTGCCCGCGATGACCACGCCGACCCAGTACGGAGTTCCGCCGACAGCAGTGAGCACGAGCCCGGCGGTACGGAATTGCGGTATGACATAGATGGTCCCGATCACCAGCACCACAACCGCGGCGAGGCGGCGCAGTGCGGGGGAGGCGAGGCGCGCTTCGGCGAAGTCGGGGACGGTGAGTGCGCCGGATCTCCGCATGGGCGCGGCGACGAGGACCAGCATCGCGACGTATCCCGCGGTGAAACCGACCGGATACCAGAGCGCGCCGACGCCGTCCTTCACCATCAGCCCGGCGACGCCGAGGAACGACGCCGCAGACAGGTATTCGCCGGAGACCGCGGCGGAGTTGACGAAGGGCGAGATCCGCCGGGATGCCACGAGAAAGTCGGACGTGGTGCGCATGGCGGCGACCCCGCGCACGCCGATGAGCAGCGTGACGAGGACGACCGGGGCTACCGCGAGCGCGATGTCCATCTATCCGCCCCCGCCCGCTGTTCCGGCTGTGCACCCCAATGAGGTTTTCCCGGCAGCGCGGTGTGCGGCGGGTTCGCGGTAGCGGTGCTGATCAGGGCGCTGCGGCGCACTGGCCGACGAGACGTGTGGGGCGGCTTTTCTCCTGCTGAGGTCCGTGAAGGGCTCCTTGAGGGAATCTGACCTGGATCCACCGGTGTTTGTGGTGTTGTAGGTCGTGTCTGGACGCGCAGATGCCCTCTGGCTT
>NZ_JBEXMH010000104.1:0-22853 GCF_040610415.1 Amycolatopsis sp. NPDC004079
CTGCTTGTCAAGGCGGGAAAGATGCCTTGACAAGCACCCGCCGTCCGCATTTCTGGCTTCGTATCGGGGTGCGGGGTGGTGTGGGTGCTTGGTTGGTCGGGTGCATTGGCTGCGGTTTGGGCGGTGGGGTTAGCGCCCCAATGTGGCGTTGGGTGCATGCGACGCAACCAATGTGGCATTCGGTGCATCTGGCGCACCCAACGCCACATTGGGGCGCATCGCGGCGGCGATCAGGGGGCGGTCTGTGAAGGGCCCCTTGAGGGAATCAGATTCCCTCAAGGGGTCCCTCATGGACTGTCGAGGGAGTGAGGGGAACCCTGAGGGACTCAGAGTCTGTGAGGGTTCCCCTCACGGACATCGCGTGGCTTAGCGGGGGCGGGGAAGGTCGCCGAAGAGAGAACCCTGTTCGCCCAGGGTGCGGGCTCGGCCGTTGGGGCGGCCAAGGCCTGCGGCCATCGCGACTGCGTTGTCCCACTCCGGGTCGGCCAGGTACTCGGTGTGTTTGAGGACTCCGGGGGCCCAGCGGCTGCGGCCGTCGGGGGCGCGCAGGGGGTCGGGGACCCAGTGGTCGCCGCCCAGGATGAGGACTCCCGCGTCGTCCGGGGTTGCTTCCAGGGCTCCCCATTTGCCTTCCGGGAGGTAGCCCTCGCCCAGCAGATGGCCGCCGCTTGTTTGGTGCCGCCAGGTGGTTACGCCGCCGCCGAAGATGTCCGTTCCTCGGCACAGGGCGCGCCAGCGGCCGTCGAATGACGCGAACAGTTCGGCCAGCGAATCCTGCGGCAGGACTGCGGGGAAGGCTCGTTGGTAGCCCCACTGCAGGGGCGAGCCGGCGGTGAGCAGGCCGACTCGGTCGCGTTCGTCCGGGGGGAGTTCGGCGGACAGTTGGGCGGCGGTCAGCACGGTCAGGATGCTGCCCAGGTTCAGGCCGGACAACACGACTCGGGTGCCGGGTTCGGCCAGGTGTTCCTTGACCCGGTCTGCCAGTTCGGGGACGACTTTGAGTGCGTAGCAAGGCGGTACGCCGGGGTGCGCGGCGCGCGGCCAGAAGGAGACGAGGTCCGCTAGGGCGCCCAGGTGGCGGCTGCGTTGGGGGGAGCGGGCGGCGGAGTAGACCACTCGCAGCAGGCCGGCGGCCAGTGCGCCGAGCGCGAATACGCCGATCGCCGAGACTGTGGTGAACCAGTTGGGCTGCAGGTTGAAGCCGAAACGTACGACCAGCAGGGTGATCGCCCCGACGCACAGGCCCAGCGCGACGATCAACGCCAGGTGGTGCAGGTGACGGCGTTCCCAGGCGGAGCGGGCCCAGGCCCGGGCGGCGTCTTGTTCTTGCTGCTCGTCGTGTTCCATCAGTTCGACGATGGGCGGGACGCCGCGTCGGCGACGGCGCAGCGGGACGCCGATGGCGTACCCGGCGATGGCGAGCAGGGCCATCAGGCCTAGCCCGCCGCCCCACAGGACGGTGACCAGGTCGTACGTCGTGGGCAGGGAAAGCTTTTCGGTGTGGAGCAGTTTTCGGACGGCGATCGCCAGTCCGGCGCCGAAACCGCCGCCGAGGAGTCCGGCCAAGGCGAGAACCGGGGCCGCGGCCCATCCGCCGAGCCACGGGCGAAGACGGCGCGGGCGGTCGCGCCAAACGGAGCGGGCCAGCAGCGCGGACGGGATCAGCGCTAGGGCGAACAGCAACGTGACCACCAGCAGGGAGCCGCCGAGGCCTTCGACGGTGTTGTCGACGCCGGGGAGCCGGTTGTCGACCGGCTTGGCCAGCACAGCGGCGAAGATGACCAGCAGCGTCGCGAAGGTGATCAGGCTTCGGCGCGCGATGGTGCCGGTGTCGCTGCCGATCGCGCCGCCGATCAGGACCGCGAGGACCAGCGCGAGGGTGCAGATCCACCCGACCAGTTCCGGGATTTTCGTGGGCACCTGAAACGGCCCGCCCAGCAAGAGCAGGGCGATGCAGGCGAGTGCGGCGACGGCGTGCGTCGCGGACATTCCGGGCGCTTCCGGATCCGCGCGCAACCGCAGCGGGACGCCTTTGCGGCCTGGATGGTCGGGCGGGCGGACCCGCCAGTTCGTGGACGAGATCCGGTGCAGCGCGTAGACCAAGGACAGGAGCACCGCCACGCCGACACCGATGCGCAGCGGTCCCTTGCGCAGTTCCGGGGCTACCCAGGTCAGGCAAGCCCGTCCGGGTGCGAGGCATTGCGTCGCGACGAGGTCGAGCACGGCCGCCGCGACCTGGCTGACCAGCAGCATGGTGAGCAGCACCGAGGCGATCCGCAGCAGGCCGCGGCACAGGCCGCCGAGCCAGCGGCCGCGGTGCACCGGCGGCAGCATCCAGAACGCGACGTTCGCCAGCGAGAACGGGAACAGCAGCGCCCAGGCCGCCTTCGCGACGCCTCCGGACGTCATGCCGCTCCACAGGTAGCCTTCGACGGTGCGCGGGATCGACCGGCCGAGCGCGGGCACCACCGGACCGGGTGCCGGACGCCGCAGCCGGTCGGCCGGGCGCACCACGCGGCCGAGTTCGTCGCCGGCGACGTCGACGGTCTGGACCGTGTCGAGGAGCGTCTCGCCGCTCGTGCCCACGAGTCCGGACACCCTCATTTCGACGATGCGGGTGTCAGGGCCGGGGAGCGGGGCGGGCACGGTGATTCTCTCCTCATCCGTTCAAGTCAGGGTCGAGCCGACAACGGTACTGTTCAGGTGCCATCAAACCTTGGAGGAACCGCACTATGACCCCCGAAAGCGTTGTCAAGCGGCACGACACCCGGGGCGGCATCGAATTCGCCGTCGCCGATCTCGAGGCCGCCGAGTTCGGCCGGAAGGAGATCCGGCTCGCCGAGCACGAGATGCCCGGCCTGATGGCGCTGCGTCGCGAATACTCCGAGGTATACCCGCTGCGCGGCGCGCGAATCGCCGGTTCGCTGCACATGACCGTGCAGACCGCGGTGCTGATCGAGACGCTGGTGGCGCTCGGCGCGGAGGTGCGCTGGGCTTCGTGCAACATTTTCTCCACCCAGGACCACGCCGCGGCCGCGGTCGTCGTCGGGCCGCACGGCACCGCCGAGGAGCCCAAGGGCGTCCCGGTGTTCGCGTGGAAGGGCGAAACGCTCGAGGAATACTGGTGGTGCACTGAGCGGATGCTCACGTGGGAGGGCGAAGGCCCGAACATGATCCTCGACGACGGCGGCGACGCCACCATGCTGGTGCACAAGGGCACCGAGTTCGAGAAGGCCGGCGTGGTCCCGTCCGCCGACGACGAGGACCCCGAGGAGTGGAAGGTCTTCCTCGAGCTGCTGCGCGCGTCTGTCGCGGCGGACAAGGGCAAGTGGACCGCCATCGGGCAGAGCGTCAAGGGCGTCACTGAGGAAACCACCACCGGCGTGCTGCGGCTGTACCAGCTGGCGGCCGCGGGTGAGCTGCTGTTCCCGGCGATCAACGTCAACGACTCGGTGACGAAGTCGAAGTTCGACAACCGCTACGGCATCCGGCAC
The DNA here is from genome assembly GCF_040610415.1 of Amycolatopsis sp. NPDC004079. Classification (NCBI taxonomy): domain Bacteria; kingdom Bacillati; phylum Actinomycetota; class Actinomycetes; order Pseudonocardiales; family Pseudonocardiaceae; genus Amycolatopsis; species Amycolatopsis sp. NPDC004079. The sequence continues at coordinate 3,495 of NZ_JBEXMH010000104.1, forward strand.
TCGCTGATCGACGGCATCAACCGCGGCACCGACGTCCTGATCGGCGGCAAGGTCGCGGTCGTCTGCGGCTACGGCGACGTCGGCAAGGGCGCGGCGGAATCGCTGCGCGGCCAGGGCGCCCGGGTGATCATCACCGAGATCGACCCGATCTGCGCACTGCAGGCGATGATGGACGGCTACGAGGTCAAGCGCCTGGAGACGGTGCTGGACGAGGGCGACATCTACGTGACCACCACCGGCAACAAGAACGTGGTGATGGTCGAGCACATGGCGCGCATGAAGCACCAGGCGATTGTCGGCAACATCGGCCACTTCGACAACGAGCTCGACATGGCAGGCCTCGCCCGCTACCCCGGCGTGCGGCGCGTGAACATCAAGCCGCAGGTCGACGAGTGGGTGTTCCCGGACGGCAAGAGCATCCTGGTGCTGTCCGAGGGACGGCTGCTGAACCTGGGCAACGCGACCGGGCACCCGAGCTTCGTGATGTCGAACAGCTTCGCGAACCAGGTCATCGCGCAGGTCGAACTCTTCACGAAGACCGAGGAGTACGACAAGGAGGTCTACCGCCTCCCGAAGAAGCTGGACGAAAAGGTCGCCCGGATCCACCTCGAGGCACTGGGCGGCGAGCTGACGAAGCTGTCGAAGGAACAGGCGGAATACATCGACGTGGACGTGGAGGGCCCGTTCAAGTCGGAGCACTACCGTTACTGATCGCTGACGCCGAAGCCGCCCCGGAATGCGTTTCGGGGCGGCTTTTGTCTGCACATGAAAACACGTGATAGCTCTAATGGGTGACGTGTTATCATGATGCGGTGAAGCAATTGATCACTCGCGTCGACGACGAGCTGCACGCTCGGCTGAAGGCCAGGGCCGAGGCTGAGGGGCGCAGCATGAACGACCTGGTCACCGAAGTCCTCAGCGAAGCGCTCAACAGGGAAGAGACGCCGGAGGCATGGAAAGCCCGGCTGCTCGCGGAGGGCAAGCTGATCACCTTCGAGCCTGAGCGGGAGCCAGTCGGTCTCGACGAACTGGAGCGACGTTCGGCCGGTTGGGGAACGTCGGTCAGCGAGGCGCTCGACTGGTCACGAGGTGAATGGTGACTGTCTATTATGCCGATACGAGTGCAGTCGTGCGGGTGTTTTTCGCGGACGAGCCTGAGCATGCTGAACTGCGCGACTTGCTTGCGAGCGGCCGGAACCGGGTTCTCACCAGTGAGCTGACCCGGATCGAGTTCGCCAGCGCGATGGCGGCGGCCAAGCGCTCCGGGCTCATCCCGGACGCGCGGGAGTTTCTGGATCAGTTCGATGCGATGAGCCGTTCTTCGACGTTAGGGGTGATCCCGTTTCGGCCTTCGCGCGTTTTTCCGGCCGCTCAACGATTGGTCGTCGAGAACTATTCCCTGCGCACGCTCGACGCGCTTCATCTCGCGGTCGTGATGCGGGAAACCGCTGACCTTACTGGTGGCGAACCTGTCACTGTGGTGACCTGTGATGCGCGTCAGGCCGACGCGGCAAAAGCGAATGGGCTTCTCGTCCGCTAACGCGGATACTGCATCGTCAACACCGCCGTAGCCGGTCCGCCAATTCCGCGGTAAACATGGTCCGTTTCCGCGATAAACGTATGCGTCTCGGCAGCGGAAACAGTCGCCGGAGCGGAAACCGGCCCCACCTCCGCCGTTCCGGTCAACACAGTCAGAACCTCCCGCACCCCAGCGCTGTGCGGATGCGACACCTGAACCCGCTCATGGATCGTCAGCCGGTACACCTCGGTCACGCCGTCCGCGTCCTCCCAGCGGCCGAGCAGGGTCGCCGCCACGCTGTCGCCGTGTGCCTCCGCCACTCCGTCGTCGCCGAAGAGCAAGTCGCTCAACGGGATGGACAGCGCGGTGGCGATGGCGAACAGCGTGTCGAGTGTCGGGTTCCGGCGGCCGTTTTCCAGTTCCGACAGCGTTCCCTTGCCGAGGCCGCTGTCGGCGGCGAGCGTGGTCAGGCCGACGCCCGCGCGGGTGCGCAGCGTTCGGATGCGGGTACCGACCGCCGCGGCGAGGGCGCGGCCGTCCGGGGCGGGTGACGTCGACACCCGGCCTAGTCTAGTGTTCTGTTTACAGAACAGCTGGAGGTGTGCCGATGTCGGCAATGCAGAACGTGCAGGACGCGCTCGACGAGGCAGGCGTCGCTGGTCAGGCGCGGACTCTTCCGCAGTCCACGCGGACGGCGGCCGAGGCGGCGGAAGCGCTGGGCTGCACGGTCGGCGCGATCGCGAACAGCCTGGTCTTCATGGCCGACGACGCCCCGCTGCTGGTCTTGACCAGTGGTGCGCACCGGGTGGACGTCGAGGCGCTCGCCGCGCGGCTCGGGCGCGGCCGGATCCGCCGGGCGAAGCCGGACGAGGTGCGTGCGGCGACTGGGCAGGTGATCGGCGGGGTCTCGCCGGTCGGGCATCCAGCACCGCTGGAGACGGTGGTTGACGAGGCGTTGCGGCAGTACTCCGAGGTGTGGGCCGCGGCCGGTACGCCGAACGCCGTCTTCCCGACGACGTTCGACGAACTGGTCCGGATCACCAAGGGCACGCCGCAGCGGGTGGACGAATAAAACGCCGCTTCGCGGTTGAGGATCCGCGATCACGGCCGAGGGCGGAAGCTGATGCGCATCAGCCTGCTGTCGGCCCAGTCTTCAAGCCGAGTCGGCCGGATGGTGCCGGGGTCGTGGGGCTGATTGAGATCCGCGACGATCTCCGCCAGCACGGCCTGACGTTCCGCTGGATCGGTGACCGGCGTGGCCCGTGCGGGCAGATCTGCGCGGATCCCGTTTTTGAGGTGGAAGGTGAAGCCGGGATTGGCGAGAAGGTTCGCATGCCAGTCGGTCGCGGCCCCGCCCGCGCCGCTGCACAGGTAGGTGCTGCCCGCGGCTCGGTAGAAGAAGATCTCGATGCGGCGTGGCCGGCCGGTGCGGCGGCCCCGTGTCGTGATGTCGATGATCCTTTCTCTGGTGCCCGCGGCGGGAGTGATCTCGACGGCTCGTCGGATGTGGTCGGGCCAAGACGCGTCCGGCGCGGAGCCGTTCGGGTCCGGAGTGCTCATGCCTGAAGGGCGGGGCCGAGGAGGAGCCCGCCGTCGATGACGTACTCCGACCCTGTGACGAACGACGCGTCTGATGACGTGAGGAACAGGAGAAGCCGGGTGACGTCGGCTGGCTCCCCGAGCCGGGGCACGGCGAACGGCTCCGGTGAGTAGAAGTCGGCGATCGCCGCGGTGGCGCCGGCCGCTGGTTCGTGGATGAAGGGGGTCGAGATCACGCCGGGGTGGATGGTGTTCACGCGGATGTGGTCGCGGCCGAGTTCGAGCGCTGCCGTTTGGGTGAGGCCTCGCACGGCCCACTTGCTGGCGACGTACGGCGCGTAGTGCGCCGTGCCGCCCAGGCCCATGATCGAGGCGATGTTGACGATGGCTCCCCCTGCCGCGCGGCGCAGGGCGGGGGTCGTGGCCTTGATGCCGAGGAAGGTCCCGGTGAGGTTGATGCCGAGGACGCGCGACCAGGTGGCCTGATCCGTGTCCTCGATGGTCGCGGGCGGATTCTGCACACCCGCGTTGTTGACGAGCACATTCAGTGCGCCGAAGGCGGCCTCGGCGGCTGACGCGGCGGCGGCCCACGAACTCTCGTCGGTGACGTCGAGGCGGACGAAGCGAGCGCGGGGTCCGAGTTCGTCGGCGAGAGCGGTGCCGCGTCGCGCGTCGATGCCGCCGATCACGACGTTCGCTCCCTCCGCGTGAAATGCGCGCACGTGGCTCGAGCCTTGGCCGCCGGTCCCGCCGGTCACGAGCACGGTCTGATTGTCGAAGCGGGGCATCGAATGTTCCTTCGGTGCGGGGGTGACTGGCCGAGATCGCCAGTGGTGAGCCGAGTGACTCGCCATCCACGCCGACACTAAGCATGCGGCAGTGGCGAGTCAAGCCACTCACCTCGTATGCTCGGCCCATGAGCAAGGTCGTGCCGACGTATCACCAGCGCGTCGCCCAGGAGAAGCGCGCGCTGATCGTGGCGGCCGCGACCGCACTGTTTCTCGAGCTGGGCTACGACCGGACGTCGCTGGCGCGGATCGCGGAGTCCTCGGGCGTTTCGCGGGCCACCTTGTTCAAGCAGTTCCCGAGCAAGGCTGCCCTGTTCGACGCCATCGTCACCGAGTCATGGTCGACCGCCGACGAGGAGGACCCGCCGCCCGCGGGCAACGTCGTCGACGGGCTCGGCGTCCTCGGTCGCCGTTACGCCCAGCTGCTGGGCCGGGCCCAGATGACCGACCTGTTCCGGATCGTCATCGCGGAGTTGCCGCGGTTCCCTGAACTGGCTCATGCGCAGTTCTCGCGTGGGAAGATGCCCTACTTCGAATCCGTGCGCAGCTACCTTCTGTCTGAACACGAAGCGGGGACGGTGCGGGTCGAAGACGCGGACCTCGCAGCCACCCAGTTCCTCGGCATGATTTCCAATTACGTTTTCTGGCCGACGCTCCTGGTGCCGGGCTGGGAGGTGAGCGCCGAACGCGTCGCTCAGGTAGTCGACGAGGCCGTCCGCACTGTCGCCGCCCGGTACGCCGTGACTGGATGAGGGGCGGCGGCCAGCGATTGGCTCAGTTCCATTCCACCGCGATGCCGGCCAGCCCCGGGCCGGTGTCGCGGAAATACCCGCTCGTCACGCCGCCGGTGTCGCACGGCAATTCCTCCGCCTCGACCGGCAGGGCGTCGTCGCGGGCGCGGACCTCGCGGGTGATCCGGGCGGGCATCGCGGTGGGCGCGAACTGCAATTGCAGCAGATAGCTCGCACATTGGTCGCGAAGCATCCGGTAGTACCCGGGGAACGTCACGGCGGAATTGTCATGGATTTCGAAGCAGAAAACGTGGATTTCGCCCTCGGCGAGCTTCCGGTCGAAAAGCAGTTCCGTCGCCATCGTCTCGCGCGCCGGGTGCCTGCGGATCCGGCCGACGCGGCAGCCTTCCGCGGTGATCAGCTCGACGTCGTCGATCCGGCAGCCGGGGTCGCCGTTGTAGACGGCCACGTACCGGTCCGGGCCGTGCCGCCGCGCGCGGGTGACCAGCCGGGTCCGGAATTTGACCTGGTGCTGCTGCTCGTCGATGGTGATCTGGTCGTGCACCGACAGCATTTCCAGGTCGGAATTCGACTGCCGGGACGTCGGCGGCGCGCCGAGGTCGCTCATCAGCTGCTCGACGATCGCGCCCATCTCGCCCGAGCGCAGGTCGTGGAACGACGCCGCCGCCTGGTGTCCGCGCGGACGCGCCGTGCGAGGGCCGATCAGCACCACCAGCGAGTCCGCGGGCAGTTGCAGCACCGACTCCAGCGCGCGGACCGCCGGCAGCGCCTTCGGCACCTCAGGCTGGCGGAGCCCGCGCTGCCAGTAGCTCAGCGTCGACTGTCCGATGTGGACGCCGCGGAGCGCGAGGTGCGCCCGCAGCCGGGCGAGCGACAGGCCGCGATGCGCGATCGCGAGCCGCAGCGCCTGGTGGAATTCACCGGACCGCAGTGCTTCGCCGAGCTCGGGCGGCAGTTCACCCGCGCCGCGCCGGCCAGGTTCCATGATCAGTGGGCCATCCCCGTCTCGTGCCACCGCTGTCCCTTCAACGCCGCCCGTGCGCTGGGCGTGAATGCCGCGGAACGTTCACGTTAGCAGCGCGCGGTCACGGGTCCGGCCCCCGTTTGGTGTGCTTGGCCACGGAAGGGTAACCGTTCCGTGTTCCATCGCCGACCCGGAACACCCCCGTTGCCGGACGGGCATCTTGCTCGGAGTGATCGACCAGTTCACCGTTGTGACCACCACTGGCCACGTCTAGGCGGGAGGTGCGTCATGGGCTTGGGGAAACCGAATCACGTGGGAAGCACTGCCGGGCGGGTCCGGCGGTCCTCGACCAGTTGCCGAAGGCACGTCGGACGCTTGCTGCTCCTCGTAGCGTTCACGGGCCTGGCGTTGCCGGTGTCGGCTCCGGGCGCGGGCGCGGCGCAGCCCGCCGACACCGGCAACGCCCACCTTACGGCCGCGCCGCGCAGCGAGGTGGTGCCAAGAGACGGCCAGAGCACGCCTGCGCAGCCGCACGGCGACGACTGGATTCCGCTGCTTTGCCTCGCCGGACTGCTGGTCGCGGTGCCGGTGGGTTACTTCGGCTACGTCCGCGCGCGCCGCGAGGCAGCCTGAGGAAGCCACCAAGTATCTTCGACGGCGTGGGGCGACTGGTCGTAATCGAAGGTCTGGACGGCGCGGGCAAGCGCACGCTGTCCGAGGGGCTGACTGCTGCGCTGAAGGACGTTGGCGCGAGCGTCGGCAGCCTCGCCTTCCCTCGCTACGGCCGGAGCGTGCACGCCGATCTGGTGCGCGAAGCGCTGCATCGCGGGCACGGCGACCTCGCCGATTCGGTGTACGGAATGGCGCTGCTCTACGCCCTCGACCGCAGCGGTGCGGCTGACGAGATCCGCGAACTGCTCGAGGCCAACGACGTGGTCCTGCTGGATCGCTACGTCGCCTCGAATGCCGCCTACGCCGCCGCGCGGCTGCGCGAGCACGCGGATGGCGCTGTGGTGCAGTGGGTTTGGGACCTAGAGGTGACGCGGTTCGGGTTGCCGCGCCCGGACGCGCATCTGCTGCTGCGGGTGAGCCCGGAGGTCGCTGCCGAGCGGGCGGTGCGCCGGGCGGAGTCGGACGCCGCACGGGCGCGAGACGCGTTCGAGTCGGACGATTCGCTGCAGCAACGTTGTGCCGCGGTGTACGACGAGCTGGCTGCGGAGTCGTGGCTGGCGCCGTGGCAGGTGCTGGACGGCGTGGCTGGCGTTGATCTGCCGACGCTGGCGAAGTCTCTGCTCGCTTAACCCAAGGCCGCGGTAGCGGTGCGCAATTCGTCGAGCGCCTCGACCGCCAGCGCGCCGAACTCCCGCCGGTTGCCTTCCTCGATCCATCGGTGGAAGGCCGTGCCGAACGCGAGGCAGCCCAATTCGGCCGCCACGGTGACTGTCGGCTCGCCGACTCCGCGCGCGGCGAGCGCGTCGTGCATGCCCGCGACCAGCTTGGTGCGCTTGAGCAATTCGCGTTCGAGCAAGTCGGTGTTCGCCGCCACGACCGGCTGCCGTTGCCGGGCCAGAGCGAGCCGCTCGCCGGTGAAAACCGCCGCGACGGCAGCCAGTGCCCCGCTGACCGCTTCGAACGGCGTCGCGCCCGGTGGCGACCCGGCAATGCCCTCGGAGAACAGCCGGGTCAGTTCCTCCTGGCCGCCGAACAGCACTTCCCGTTTGTCGGCGAAATAGCGGAAGAAGGTCCGCTTCGTGAGACCGGCGCGTTCGGCGATCTCGGCGACCGTCGTCCGGTCGTAGCCGCGTTCGGTGAACAAGTCGAGCGCGGCCCGCTCCAAGCGTTCGCGTGCGTTCGGTTCCCAGCGGCCCATGCCGTCCAGTCTAGGTGATGACACCGGATGACATCAGGCGTACTGTTGATGGCACCAGGTGTCATCAACAGTGAAAGGAAGGCCCATGCGGGTTTTCGTCACCGGAGCCAGCGGGCATGTCGGCTCGGCTCTCGTCCCCGAACTCCTCGCCGCCGGACACGAGGTGGTCGGCCTCGCCCGGTCGGACGCCTCCGCCACGACTCTCGCCGAACGCGGTGCGCGGGTCCGGCGCGGCGACCTCGACGATCTCGACGGCCTGCGCGCGGCGGCCGCCGAGGCGGACGGCGTCGTGCACTTGGCGTTCAAGCACGACCTGATGGCCAGCGGCGAGTTCGCCGGAGCGGTCGACGCGGATCTCGTCGCGCTGAAGGCGCTCGGCGAAGCTCTCGCCGGCACCGGGAAACCACTGGTCTCGACCTCCGGAACCCTGATGTTCGCCGGGCTCGGCCGCACCGGCGTCGAGGACGACCGGCTCCCCGGCGGTCCGCGCGTGGACGCGGAGAACTACGTGCTCGGGCTCGCCGACCGCGGCGTCCGGACGTCAGTCGTGCGGCTGCCGCCGTCGGTGCACAGCTCGCTCGACAAGCACGGTTTCGTCCCGACCATGATCCGTTTCGCCCGCGCGGCCGGTGTTTCGCCGTACGTCGGCGAAGGGGCCAACCGCTGGTCCGCCGGGCACACGCTCGACGCGGCCCGGCTCTACCGGCTGGCGCTGGAGGGTGCCCCGGCTGGGGTCGTGCTGCACGCGGTCGGCGACGAAGCCATTTCGCTCCGGCAGATCGCCGAGACGATCGGTGCGCGGCTCGGTGTCCCGACGAAGTCCATCACTCCCGAGGAAGCTCCGGCGCACTTCGCGTTCCTGGCTCCGATGGTGCAGTCGGACGCGCCGACGTCCGCCGCGCGCACGCGTGAACTGCTCGACTGGAAGCCGGAACACCCTGGCCTGCTTGAAGATCTGGCGGAGGAGCACTACTTCGCTACGGCGTGAACCTCGCCGGGTCGAACAGTGAGATCGGATGCCGCGTCGTGCCGTCGACGATCAGATCGGCGAGGATCTCCCCGACCACCGGCACGAATTTGAAGCCGTGGCCGGAAAACCCGCACGCCACGACCGCGCGCGGATGCTTCGGGTGCGGGGCGATCACGAAGTGCTCGTCCGGGGTGTTGGTGTAGAGGCAGGCCGCCGCGCGGCGGAAAGTCGCCGGGAGCGTCGGCATCCGGGAGCCGACGACCGCTGCGACCGCGCGGACCTCGTCGTCGTGGATCCGCCGGTCGATCGTGTCGGCGGTGCACGGCTCGCCGCCAAGGTGGATCGCAACCTTGACGCCTTGCGCGGTGTGCGCGGGGAATCCGTAGAACTGGCCGCCTTCCGCGGTTTCCCAGATGTAGACGGGATGGTCGACGAACGGCTGCGCGTCCTCCGGTTCGAACCAGTACTGGACCTGGCGGCGCACCTCGAAATCGACGCCTAGGTCGCCGAGCAGCACCGGTGCCCACGCGCCGGGACACAGCACGAGCCGCTCGGCGGTGTAGTAGCTCGAAGCGGTGCCGACGCGCACCCCGGTTTCCGTGCTGGTCCAGGTGAAAACCTGCTCTTCGTGGTGCAGTTCGGCACCGTGGCGCGCGGCGAGTTGCAGGTGCGCGGCGACGCTTCCTTCCGGCGACACGAAACCGGCGCCCGGTTCCCACAGTGCCACCTCGTCCTCGGCCGGGCTGATGGTGGGGAACCGGCGCCGGATCTCGTCCGCGTCCAGGATTTCGTGCGGGATGTCGAATTTCTCGGCGGAAAGCGTGCTGCCCGTGATCGTGCGCGACTCCGGCGGTCCGCCCATCACCGCGCCGCAGCGGGTGAACAGCGACCGTCCGGAGTCGCGTTCGAGCTGGTCCCACATCTCGTGCGCGCGCAGCAGCAGCGGTACGTAATCCGGACCTTCGAGGTACGCCTGCCGCGTGATCCGCGAACCGCCGTGGCTCGAACCGAGGTTGTGCACCGGCGCGAACTGGTCGATCCCGAGCACCTTCTGGCCCCGTTCCGCCAGCCGGTAGGCAGCCGCGCTGCCCATCCCGCCGAGACCGATCACGATCACGTCGTAGTGCGTCATTCACTGCTCCTCAACGGTTCCGCGGCCACCCTCGCCGCGAACCGTTCCCCGAAGTGCTCGATTTCCACTGGCGTCCGCGGCCGGGCGTCCTCGACGGGAAGCCAGGCGTAGGCCAGGTTTTTGTCGACGGTGTAGCCGTACGCGCCGCTCGTGACGTATCCCGCCGGGCGGCCGTCGACGTACACCGGCTCCCGACCCTGCATGACGGAAGGCGCGTTGTCGACGGTCAAGCACACCAGTTTCCGCCGCACCGTCGACGGAGAACGGTGCAGAAGCGTGTCCCGGCCGAGGAAGTAGCCCTTGTCCATCCGCACCGCGAACCCCAGCCCGGCTTCGTACGGGTCATGCTCGGTGGTCACGTCGATGCCGCAGCTTCGGTGCCCTTCCTCCATCCGGAGGCTGCGCAGCGCGTCCTCGCCGGCCGCGACGATCCCGTGCGGCTGCCCGGCTGACCAGAGCGCGTCCCACAGCGACCGGCCGAGGTCCGCGCCGGTGTGCAGCTCCCAGCCGGATTCGCCCACCTCCGACCCGCGCAGCACGGTCACCGGCACGTCGCCGACGTACGTCCGCCAAACCCGGGAGTCCGATGTGGACAGTTCGGGCAGCACCCGTTCGGCGAGCGGTCCCCACAAGCCGAGACAGCAGGTGCCGCCGGTCGTTTCACGCAGCTGGACCGAGCCGTCGCCGGGAAGATGACGGCGCAGCCAGGCGACGTCCCGGTGATGCCGCGCGGCGACGTGAAACTGCTCCACGCCGAGCCGGGCGACGGTGAGATCACTGCGGACCCCGCCGTCCTCGCCGAGCAGCAACGTGTCGGTGACCGAGCCGGGCGGACGGTCGAGCTGGTTCGTGGTCATGGTCTGCAGAAACGGCAGCGCGCCGCGGCCGGTGATCTCCAGCCGTCGCCGCGGGGTCATGTCGAACAACGCCACCCGGCTCCGAGTCGCGACGGCCTCCGCGCGGCTGTCGGAATACCGCCGCGGCCGCGCCCAGCCGTCTTCCTCGCGAAACTCCGCGCCCAGCGCTACTTCGCGTTCGTAGCAGGGCGTGGTCCGCAGCAGTTCCGTCGCTGGCCGTTGATGCCCCGCCGTCGCCAAACTCCGCTCCCGGACCCGGCCGGGGGCGAGTTGCAGCCGATCGAACCGGGCGAGGTCAACGGAGTGCAGGTCGAGGTGCGCTTGCCCCTCGATGAGCCAGCGCGTCAACTCCCGCGCGACCCCGGCGGACCACGCACAATCCACCGCCTCGGCGATCCAGAACCCGTCGAGATCCGGATGCTCGCCGAGCAACGGCAAGCCGTCCGGCGTGCCCGGAACCAGCTGTCGGACCCCTTCTTCGACCTTCGCCTCAGCCAACGCGGGCACCAACCCGAGCGCAGCCGTCCACGACTCCTCGAAGCCCGCCGGAGCGAACTCGGCATCGGCGTCGACCGGGCCCAGCGCGCTGATGCCCAGCCGGTCGACGTGCTCGCGCAGCGACAGCCCGGCACCGCGCAGGATCGGTTTGTCCGCCTCGGTGAAGTGGTCGTTGTCCCCGGCGAGCTGCGCCAGCGGCGTGGTCCGCGCGTGATCGACGGCGATCGGCACCACCGGCACCGCGAGATCGACCAGCCGCCCGAATTGCGGCCCGCGCACTCCGGCACACGAGATGACCACGTCGGCGCGGAACCGGTCGGTCGCGGTCGCCACCGCGGTCACCCGGCCCGCCGTGCGCACGATCTCGACAATCTCTTGCCCGGTAAGGAATTTCGCGCCCCGTTCCTTGGCGCGGCGGGCTTGGGCGAGCGCCGCGCGGATCGGTTTGACGAGCCCGTCGCCGGGAAGGTGCAGGCCGCCGAGCACCTTCACGGGGTCGAGCAGCGGGTGCAGCTGGGCGCATTCGCCCGGTTCGCGCAGATAGCCGCGCACGCCGGACGACGTCGCCCAGCCAAGCCGTTGCCGCAGCCGGGAAAGCTGCTCCGGCGTGGTCGCGAGTTCCAGGCTCCCGACCGGCTGGAAGCACCAGCCGCCGTCGACGGTCAGCCCGCTGTACTTCTCCGCGGTGTACTTCGCGAACTCGGACGCCGTGCGGTCGGCGTGCGTGCGGAACAGGAGTCCTGGCCCGGCCGAGGCGATCGCCGGTTCCGGTTCGAGGACGGTGACGTCCGTCCAGCCTCGTTCGGTCAGCTCGTCGGCGACCGCGCAGCCGAGGAGCCCGGCGCCGAGCACAACCACCCGCGGTCGCACCGCCATCGCGAGGTACCTCCTGCCTGCCGGCCGTCGCGGACGGCCCGGCTCGGGACGAGACAGGCATGCCGGAACGCCCCCGCCGGGGAACGGACGCGTTGCGGATGGAGATCGATGTTCCGTCTGCTGCAACTCACAAATTGCGGGATCGCGGGCGCGCTGTCAAGAGAGCCGCCGCGGCCGGGGAGATCACGCGGAAAAGTAGCCAAGCTGAGCGGAAAGCTCCCGCGCCGCGTCGGCCATCGGCGTGACGATCTGCCGGATCCGCTGCTTGGACAGCCGGTAGGACGGACCGGACGCGCTCATCGCCGCCACGACGTCGCCGCCGGGACCGCGCACCGGCACCGCGACCGCGTGCATGCCCAGTTCCAGCTCCTCGAAGGACGCCGCGTAGCCGTCCTCGGCGACGCGCTCCAGCTCGGCCGCCAGCTCGTCGCGGTCGACCGTGGTGCGCGGCGTGAACTGCTCCAGCTCGTGCGCGAGCATCCGCTTGCGCTCGGCGTCGTCCATCGCGGCGAGCAGCACCTTGCCGCTGGAGGTGGCGTGCAGCGGCGTGCGCTGCCCGGTCCAGTTCTGCGTGGTGATCGCCGCCGACCCGCGGGCCTGGCTGATGTTGATCGCGACGCCGTCGTCGGCGATCGCGATGTTGACCGTCTCGCCCAGTTCCTCGGCGAGCGTCTGGCAGGTCTGCCTGCCGAGCTTCGCCAGGTCCATCCGGCCGGTCGCGGCACCCGCCAGCCGGACCACGCCGAACCCGATCGCGTACTTGCCGCGTTCGCCCAGCTGCTCGACCAGTCCGTGCGCCTCCAGCACGCTCAGCAGCCGGGACGCGGTGGACTTGTGCACCCCCAGCTCGCCGGCGATCTCGGTGATGCCGGTTTCGCCGTTGCGAGCCAGCAGCTCCAGGACTGTGATGGCCCGGTCGACGGACTGCACCGCGCTTCCCGTTGCGTTTCCCGAGTCCTGGTTCCGCATAGCGCAACAGTAACCGTTCGGCTGCGATCTGTTCGGCTGAGCGGGCGAATCCGGTCGCGGCCGGACGCCGGAAGGGGCCGGATGGCCCAACCGGGCCGGTGATCTTGATCTTTCCGGTGGTCAAACGCGCGGGTCGTGCGCGCGGGCGTGGGCGGTAGTGCGAACATGTGGTCATGAAGGCACGTGTCTTGGTGGTCGACGACGACCCGGCGCTGGCGGAGATGCTCACCATCGTCCTGCGCGGCGAGGGGTTCGACACCGCGGTGGTCGCGGACGGTTCGCGGGCGCTGCCCGCGCTGCGGGAGCTGAAACCGGACCTCGTCCTGCTCGATCTCATGCTGCCCGGCATGAACGGCATCGACGTGTGCAAGGCGATCCGCGCCGAGTCCGGCGTGCCGATCGTCATGCTCACCGCCAAGAGCGACACCGTGGACATCGTGCTCGGCCTGGAGTCCGGCGCCGACGACTACGTGGTGAAGCCGTTCAAGCCGAAGGAACTCGTCGCCCGCGTGCGCGCCCGGATGCGCCGCACCGAGGCCGAGCCCGCCGAATCGCTCACCATCGGCGACCTCGCGATCGACGTTCCCGGGCACGAGGTCACCCGGGAGGGCAAGGCGATCCCGCTGACCCCGCTCGAGTTCGACCTGCTCGTGGCGCTGGCCCGCAAGCCGCGCCAGGTGTTCACCCGCGAGGTGCTGCTGGAGCAGGTGTGGGGCTACCGGCACGCGGCCGACACGCGGCTGGTGAACGTGCACGTCCAGCGCCTTCGCTCGAAGGTGGAGAAGGACCCGGAGCACCCCGAGGTGGTGCTGACGGTGCGGGGGGTCGGGTACAAGGCCGGCCCGCCGTGATCCGCCCATGACCGGTTTCGCGGGGCGGCTTCGCGCCGCCGCCCGCGCCACGGCCCGGCTCTCCGGCCGGGTCGTGGTTTTCGCTCGCCGCCGCGCGGTGGCGTTCAACGAACTGTGGAAGCACTCGCTGCAGTTCCGCGTCACGATCTCGACGCTGGCGCTGTCCTCTGCCGTGGTGTTCGTGCTGGGCATGGTCCTGCAGAACCAGATCACCGAACGGCTGCTGGACACCAAGCGCCGCGCCGCGATCGAGCAGACCCAGGCGCTCGCCGACACCGCCGCGCGCGAGCTGGTCGGGATCGGCGGCGAGTCCCCGGACGCGCTGCACACGCGCCTGCAGAACGCGCTCAAGAAGATCTCGACCACGTCGTCGTCGCGCGCGGGTTCCACCGCGGGCACCTTCGAACCGGTGCTGGCCAGCGTCGGGCGCGGGCAGTCGGACACGGACCCGGTGTATGTCGGGCCGTTCACCTCCGTGCCGGAGCGGCTGCGCCAGTTCGTTGAGGCCGACCACCTCGCGCGGCTCGAGCACACCGTCGACGAGAACGGCGTGCGGACCACCTACCTGATCGTCGGCACCTCGCTGATGTCCGGGGCCAGTCCGCTGCAGCTGTACCTGCTGTTCCCGCTCACCAGCGAGCAGACCACCGTGTCGACCGTCCAGAACACCTTGTTCGTGGCCGGGATCGTGCTGCTGCTGTTGCTCGCCGGCATCACGAACCTGGTGGTCCGGCAGGTGGTGCGGCCGGTCCGGCAAGCCGTCGCGGCGGCCGAGCAGTTCGCGGGCGGCGATCTCGACCAGCGCCTCGCCGTAGTGGGCGAGGACGATCTCGCCAAACTCGCGGTGTCCTACAACAGCATGGCGGCCAGCATCCAGAACCAGATCCGCCAGCTCGAGGAATTCGGCGGCCTGCAGCGCCGCTTCACCTCCGACGTGTCGCACGAGCTGCGCACCCCGCTGACCACCGTGCGGATGGCCGCCGACGTACTGCACGCGTCCCGCGAACAGTTCCCGCCCGGACTCGCCCGCTCGACCGAGCTGCTGGTCGACGAACTGGACCGGTTCGAGGCGCTGCTCGGCGACCTGCTGGAGATCAGCAGGCTCGACGCGGGCGTCGAGGAGCTGTCGGCCGAGTACATCGACGTGCGGCCGATCGCGACCCGCGCGGTCGAGCAGGTGCGGGTGCTCGCCGGAACCGCGGGCAGCGTCGTCGAACTGGTGCTGCCGGACGAGGACACCTCCGCCGAGGTGGACGCGCGCCGGATCGAGCGGATCCTGCGCAACCTGCTGGCCAACGCCGTCGACCACAGCGAGGGCAAACCGGTGGTGCTGACGGTCGCGGTGAACGAGACCGCGGTCGCGATCACCGTCCGGGACTACGGCGTCGGCCTGCGGGCCGGGGAAGCGGAGCTGGTGTTCAACCGGTTCTGGCGTGCCGACCCGTCGCGCAACCGGCGCACCGGCGGCACCGGGCTCGGCCTCGCGATCAGCCAGGAGGACGCGCGGCTGCACGGCGGCGTCCTCGACGCGTGGGGCGAGCCGGGACACGGCGCGTGCTTCCGGCTCGAGGTGCCGCGCCGCCAAGGCGTGCCGATCGCGGAAAGCCCGCTGGTGCTGCCGCCGCCCGACGCGGTTTCGGAGATCACGCTGTCGCCGTCGTCGGTCGCGGAACTGCATCCCGCGCCGGAAGCGATCCTCGCCGATCCGGCCCCGGACCGGGAGGAGGTCGGTCAGTGAGGCGAGTGCTTCTCCTTCTCGCCTGCGCGCTGGTGCTCGCGAGCTGCGCGAACGTTCCGCAGGAATCGCTGCCGGTCGTGGTGTCCGCGGAAAAGGCGCCGCAGCAGGCCAACAACGCGCCGGAACCGCCTGCCAACGCAGAACCCCTCGACATCGTGCGGCTGTTCATCAAGGCCAACGCCGATCCGCGGTCCGGCAACGCGGCCTCGCGGGCGTTCCTCGACGACAAACAGCGCGGCGCGTGGCGGCCGAACCGCTCGTTCACGATCATCGACAAGACCTTCAGCACGGTCTACGACACCGTCGCTTCCGGCCCGACCACCACGGCCACTCCGTCCTCGACGGCGCCGGATCCGAACGTCCGCACGGTCACGGTGCGCGGTTCGGTGCTCGGCACGCTGAGCGCGGACTCCGCGTTCATCCCCGGCAGCGGTCCGGCCGAGCAGACCTTCCAGGTGCACAAGCAGGCCGACGGCCAGTGGCGGATCTCCAGCCCGCCCCCGCCGGTGCTGCTGGTGACCGACGACGAGTTCGACGGCAACTACAACCCGGTCTCGGTGAGCTTCTACTCGCCCGATTCCGGGGCCTTCGTGCCGGACCTGCGCTATGTCCCGGCGAAGCCGCAGTCTGGCATGCCGGGCCGGGTGATGGACCTGATCCTGCAGGGCCCGTCGGCCGGGCTCACCGGCGCGGTGAAGAACCTGTTCGGCGACGGGGTGTCGCTCGAGAACAACGTGAAGAACAACGACGACGGCTCGCTCACCGTCCCGTTGACCGGGCTCACCGGGACCAGCCCGGAAACCCGGTCGCTGATCGCCGCGCAGATCGTGCTGTCGATGCAGACCGTCACTTCGACCCGGATCCGGCTGCTCGCCGACGGCGCGCCGCTCGTGCGCGACCACGAGTACTGGCGCGGCAGCGACGTGCCCTCGTACACCGCTTCCTCGTCGCCGAGCCCGGACCTGCGGGGCCTGATGACGATCGGCGGCCGCGTCCGCTCGCTCAGCGACGGCGCGCCGATCGCGGGCCCGGCGGGCAACGGCGAGTACCAGGTGGTGAACGCGGCCCAGTCGATCGACGGCAAACGGCTCGCGGTGGTCGAGCAGGACGGCGACCGGGTCCGGCTGCGCATCGGCGACCTCGGCCGCGAACTGCCGACGGTCGAGCTCGGCGGCGGTTCGCTGAGCCGCCCGACCTGGCGGCCCGCCCCGAGCGGGGCCGGTCCGTCGAACGAGGTGTGGACGGTCGTCGACCATTCGATCATCGCGCGGATGGTGCTCGACCCGAACGGCCGCTGGCTGCGCCAAAGCGTCAACGCGAACGACCTGCTGGCACTCGGGCCGATCGGCGTTCTCCGGCTTTCCCGGGACGGCGCGCGCGTGGCCGCGACGGTGAACGGCCAGCTGGTCGTGGCGTCGGTGGTGCGCAGCGGCGACACGGTCACCTTGCGCGAGCCGCGCGTCCTGCAGCCTGGTGTCCTGATCGACGTCTTGGACGTGGATTGGGGTTCTACGCCGGACACGCTCGTGGCCGCGACGTCCTCGCCCTCGCAGCCGGTACAGCGGCTGTCGGTCGACGGACGGCGGATGGACGCCTACAACAGTTCGAACCTCACCGCTCCGGTGCGCGCGGTCGCGGCGGTCCCGGGCCAGCCGATCGTGGTCGCGGACGCCGGGGGGCTGTGGACGGCGACCGAACTGGGCGAGGTGTGGCGGCCGCAGTCGCACTCGATGCAGAACGCGGAGCCGTTCTATCCGGGGTGATCCCGGGACTTTCCCGGCGCGGATTTCGGGCCCCGGCGCTCGCGGGGCCCGAAACTGTCGGTGGTCGCGTGCACACTCTTGGTCATGGTGCTGAGACTTCTGCTGAACCTGCTCCTGCCGACCTTCTGCGCAGGCTGTGAAAACCGCGGCGCGGCCGTGTGCGCCGGATGCTCCACGGCGTGGGGGTCCCCCACTGAGGTGTTTCGCGCGCCGCTGGCGGCGTTGGCTCCGGCCTACGCTTTGGCTCGCTACGCGGGTGTCGCCAAGCGAACCTTGATCGCGTACAAGGAACGCCGCCGTCGGGACGTGGCCCCGTTTTTGGGGCGGATGCTGGCCGCTGGCCTGATGACGTTGCTGCCGGGCGGTCCTCGAGCCAGTCCGTGGTGCCTGGTCCCCGCCCCGAGCCGACGCGCCGCCTCGCGGGTTCGCGGAGGCCCGCACGTCCTGCGCATCGCGTCGGAAGCCGCTCGGCTGACGGGTGGTTATGTCGCGCCCGCCCTGGCGCTGACCGGCGGACGGGACGCGGTCGGCTTGAGCCGGGCGGAACGAGCGGCCAACCTGGAGGGGCGGCTTCGCTTCGCCGCGGCCGGCCGGCCGCCGCCGGGCGCGCGGGTCGTGGTGGTGGACGACGTGATCACCACAGGCGCCACGTCCGCCGCATGTGTCACGGCGTTGAAAAACGCGGGCGTGCCAGTGGTGGCGGTGCTCGCCCTGCTGGCGACAGTCTGAAAGGCAGCCTGTCCCCACGTCCGAAACCCGAACGCGCCCTGGCCCAGTCCGCCGAGAATCCGCCGGGCGCCGAGACCGGCGCCATCCGAAACCGAAATCCGGTTGCGCGGAAACCGATCACCCGCGCCGGTCGCGGCCACAACGGAACGATTCCAAAAACCACCCACCCGAAAAACTTTCTCCGCTTTCCCGCCAGGGAGGTAACTCGCGCTCGAACGCCCACTACCGCCAGGTGTCACCTACACGAGTGATGTCAAGAGGGAACCTCCCGCGGCCGTCGCCCGTTGTCCGGACATGAGGATCAAGGCCGGAATCACTCCCGCAACGGGGCAGTTCGCCGAGGTGGCGGCTGTGCTGGGCGGGTCGGTCACCCTCGGCGTCCGAGGTGCCGCCGGATTGCGCCGTCCGCGTGAAACTTGGGCACGCGGGCTCGGCCTTCCGGGCGGCGGTTTCGGGCTGCGCACGCATGATTCACTGCGCCCCGTGACGGGTTCCCGGATCGTGACATCCCCCGGCTCGGGGGCTGTTGCGGACGGCGTGATGAAGCTAACGTGCACCGCTATCAGCAATACCCGCAGGCAGGGAGGTGTGCAGCCCATGTCCCTGGCGCCGGCGGCCCGCTGAGTCCGCGTTCGCGCTACCGCCACGAGACGTCGTGATCCGGTCGCGAATTCTTTATCAGCCCGCCGAACCCGTGCAGTAGCCGTTCAGTACCGGTGCCGTGAGAACACAACAGCTCGCAGTTTCCTCAGCGAGGGAGGTCGTGTATGGACATCGTCGTTAAGGGCCGCAACGTGGAGGTGCCCGAGCATTACCGGGCGCTTGTCAGCGAAAAGCTGGCCCGCCTTGAGCGCTACGACAAGAAGGTCATCCGCTACGAAGTGGAACTCTTCCACGAACCCAACCGCAGGCAGGCCAAGAGCTGCCAGCGCGTCGAGATCACCGGGAAGGGCCGCGGTCCGGCTGTTCGCTCCGAAGCGAGCGCGGCCGACTTCTACGCAGCGCTCGACTCCGCCGTCACCAAGCTGGAAAACCGGCTCAGGCGGACACACGACCGCAGGCGCGTGCATTACGGACGCAGCCGTCCTGAGTCGGTCGCCGAGGCGACGTCCGTGGTCGGCGGATCCGATGCCGTCGCCGGGCCCGCCATGGGCACGGCCGTCCTGGACGCACCCGACGCGACCGAACCCATGGTGAACGGTTTCGCGGCGACGAGTGCGGGCGACATTCCCCGGCAGGGGCGCTGGGAAGACGAGGACCTGGGCCATCAGCCCGGCCGCGTCGTCCGCGAGAAGCAACACGACGCGGACCCCATGACGGTGGACCAGGCTCTCTACGAGATGGAGCTGGTCGGCCACGACTTCTACTTGTTCAACGACTCCGAGGCCGGCCGGCCGAGTGTCGTCTACCGGCGAAAGGGCTTCGACTACGGCGTGATCCGGCTGGGCTGAGCCCACCCGGAACAACCTCTCCGAACCGTCCCCCGCGTTGTTCGAGCGGTTCCCGGACCTGGCGCTGGCGGTGGGCGGGGAGAAGCTGGAGCC
>NZ_JBEXMH010000105.1:0-22812 GCF_040610415.1 Amycolatopsis sp. NPDC004079
CTTTTTGCTTAAAAAACCCCCCCCCTGTTCCGGGTTATACCCCGCATTACCCCCCGGGCTACCGTTCGTTTATCTACTCTTGGGGTGAATCTGATTCCCGCAAGGAGTCCTTCACGGACCTCGGCCGGCCTACAGCTGCGGGATCTCGACTGTGTCCCGCGGCGCGCGCAGCAACAGCAGCGACCGCGCCTCGACCGTGATCCGCGCCTTCGGCTCGAGCACGCCGGGATTGGCCGGAGTGCCGTCGGCGGTGCTGGTGTCCAAAGTGGGCTTGAAGGTCTCGCCGTACTCCGGTCCGGGCAGCACGATCTCGGCCGGTTCCGCGCCCGCGTGCAGCACCAGCAGCCACGAATGGTCGGTGACGAGCGCGCCCTCGCGGTTGCGCGCCTGGCTGTTCGACCCGTCGATCCACATGCAGAGCGTGCGGCGGTCCTCGTCGAACCAGTCGATCTCGTCGAACTCCTCGCCGTCCGGACGGAACCACACGAGGTCGGGTTTGCCGGTGACCGTCGTGCGGCCCTCGAAGAACTCCGGCTGCCGCAGCGCCGGGCTGTGCGCGCGCAGCCGGATCAGGCGGCGGGCGAACTCGAGCATCGGCTCCGAGGCCTCGGTCGGGGTCCAGTCGACCCACGACGTTTCGTCGTCGAGGCAGTAGGCGTTGTTGTTGCCCTGCTGGGTCCGCCACATCTCGTCGCCCGCGGTGAACATCGGCGTGCCGGTGGACAGCAGCAGCGTCGCGAACAGGTTGCGGGCCTGGCGGGTGCGCAGCGCGACGATCGCCGCGTCGTCGGTCCCGCCCTCCGCGCCGTGGTTCCACGACCGGTTGTCGTTCGTGCCGTCGCGGTTGTCCTCGCCGTTGGCCTCGTTGTGCTTTTCGTTGTAGGACACCAGGTCCCGCAGCGTGAAGCCGTCGTGCGCGGTGACGAAGTTGATCGACTGCCACGGACGGCGCAGGTTGTGGTCGTACAGATCGGACGAGCCGGACAGCCGGTAGGCGAGGTCGCGGACGCCGGTCGCGCCGCGCCAGAAATCGCGGACCGTGTCCCGGTAGCGGCCGTTCCACTCGGCCCACTGCGCGCCGAAGTCGCCGACGCGGTAGCCCTCGCCGGTCGCGTCCCACGGTTCGGCGATCAGCTTGCAGCGCGACAGGACCGGGTCGGTCGTGATCGCGGTGAGCATCGTGGACTCGCGGTCGAACATCTCGCCGCGCGGGCGGCCGAGCGTGCTCGCCAGGTCGAAGCGGAATCCGTCGACGCCCATCTCCTGCGTCCAGTACCGCAGCGAATCGGTGACCAGGCGGACGACCGTCGGCGAACCGGCGTCGAGGGTGTTGCCGCAGCCGGTGAGGTCGGCCATGTGCCCGCGGCGGGTGTGCAGGTAGTACGCCGGGGCGTCGAGGCCGCGCAGCGAGAGCGTCGGGCCGTCCGGGCCGCCTTCGCAGGTGTGGTTGAAGACGACGTCGAGCAGCACCTCGATGCCGGCCGCGTGCAGGGCCGCCACCATCGTGCGAAATTCCTCGACCTCACGGCCCGGCTCGCTCGCATACCCGGCGTGCGGCGCGAAGTAGCCCAGCGGCGAGTAGCCCCAGTAGTTGTGCCGTCCTGAGCGGATCAGCGCGGGCTCGTCGGCGAAGGCGTGCACCGGCAGCAGCTCGACGGTCGTGACGCCGAGCCGGGTCAGGTGCTCGATCGCGACCGGGTGCGCGAGGCCGAGGTACGTGCCGCGCAGCGCTTCCGGGATGAACGGATGCTGCTGGGTGAAGCCCTTCACGTGCAGTTCGCAGATCACCGACTCCTCGAACGGCACCTCGGGTTTGACCCCGGTGTCCTGTCCGCCCGGCGAGGTGACCACCGACAGCGGCACGGTGCCCAGTGAGTCCACAGTGGACATCGGACCGCGCTCGGGGTCGCCGGTGAAGCCCTGCGCGGCGTGCAGGCCGGCGAGCCTGCCGTCGATCCGGCGCGCGTACGGGTCGACGAGGAGCTTGGCCGGGTTGCAGCGGTAGCCGCGCCCCGGGTCGTACGGACCGTGCACGCGGTAGCCGTAGCGCTGACCGACCGTGACGCCCGGGACGAGGCCGTGCCAGACGCCGAACGTGCGTTCGGTCAGCTCGATCCGCCGCTCGGAGCCGTCGTCCCCGATGAGGCACACCTCCACCGCGTCGGCGACGGCGGACGTCACCGCGAACCGGACGCCGCCCGCCTCCGGGTGGGCGCCGAGCGGAAACGGACGTCCGGCGAGGACCTGGTTGTCGGTTGCGGGTCGCTGTGCCATGCGCCGATCTTTTCAAACCCGGGGCGGCGGCGGGCTCCGGCGCTTGGCTGAACTTGCCCGGGATAGGGGTGATGACCTGGGCCGATGGCGGCGCAGCCCGAGGTCAGGCCGGGCGCGCCCCGAAAGCGGCCTCGACGGCGAGGCTGTCCTCGTACATGTGGTGCTTCGCGATCAGCCCGTCCTGGACGGCCAACCTGAGCGCGAAGGTCATCGCGAACCGCTTACCGGTCGGCTTGACCTGCTGAAAGCTGGCTCCGAAGAGGACCGCGACCGGGCCGTCGACGATGATCTCGTCGAGCCGCACTTCGCCTGCTTCGGGCACGCAGACGGCCGCGAAAGTCCGGTAGTGGTCCGCGACGTCGGCCCGGGTGGACCGGGGACGGATCCACGGCACGGCGGGATGCCGCGACACCGGCCAGCTCACCCGCCAGTCGACGGTCTCCGCATAGAGCTCCGCGATCCTTTCTGGGGTGTCCCCTGCCGCGGTCCGGCGCAGGAACTCGTCGACGACCGCTTTGGTTTCATTCATGGCCCGGACGCTAACCAAGGTCTGCTGACATCTTTTGTCAGTGGACCGAGGCATGCTAGGCCCATGCGTGCGAGCCGTCTCGTCTCCATCCTGTTGCTGCTGCAGGCCCGGCAGCCGAGGACCGCGGACGACCTGGCCGCGCGGCTGGAGGTCACCCCGCGGACGATCTACCGCGACATCGAGGCGTTGAGCGCCGCCGGGATCCCGGTCTACGGCGAACCCGGCCACGACGGCGGGTACCGCCTGGTCGACGGGTACCGCACCCAGCTGACCGGCCTGACCAGGCAGGAAGCCGAGGCTCTGTTCCTCACCGGCCTGCCCGCCGCGGCCTCCGGACTCGGTCTGGGGCCGGTCGTCGCGACCACGGAGCGCAAGCTGCTGGCCGCGCTGCCCGCCGAGCTGCGGTCCCACGCCGACCGGGTCCGCGAGCGGTTCCACCTGGACGCGGCGTCCTGGTATCACGACACGGAAGCCACGCCGCAGTTGCCGACTGTCTCGGACGCGGTGTGGCAGCAGCGCCGTGTCCGGATCCGGTATCAGCGCTGGGCCGCGCCTCACGAAGCGACGCGGGTGGTCGAGCCGTACGGCGTGGTGCTCAAGGCCGGGCACTGGTACCTGGTGGCCCGGCGATCCGGGGAGTTCCGGACTTACCGGGTGGCGCGGATCGTGGAGGCGGCGCTGCTCGACGAGACCTTCGACCGGATTGAGGATTTCGATCTGGGCGGTTACTGGCAGGACTACCTCGATGACTTCGACTCGCGACGGCACCAGGGCGAGGCGGTGCTGCGGCTGTCGCCGGAAGGGATGCGGCTGTTGCCTCAGCTCGCCGAGCCCGCCATTGCACGTGCTGCGTTGGAGAGCGGGATTGTCGAAGCGGACGGGTGGACTCGGGTGGTCGTTCCCGTTGAGCACCCGGACCAAGCCGTCCACGATCTGCTGCGACTCGGACCGTTGGCGGAAGTCGTTGCGCCGCAAGGGCTTCGCGACCGGCTGGCCGAGGCGCTGACGTCGATGCTCCGTCGCTACGCCCGGTGAGACTCAGGACCGGATGACAAGCAGGCTGCGGACCAACTCGTGGAGGGTCGCCGTCAGCCGGCCGGTATCGCCGCTGCGGACCAAGTGCATGACCAGGTCGCTGTGCAGCGCACCGAGCAGAATGTGCCCGAGGAGTTCGGCGTCGAGTTCGGGTCGGGCTTCGGTGATCAGCATGCTGACGTGACGATGCCAGTACTGGTAGACGTCGCCCGCTTGCCGCTCCTCCGGCGCAGCCTCCTCGTACGCGGCGATCAGGGCGACGTTGCGCGTGGCGAGATCGACTACGGCGTCAAGGAAAGCGAGCAGGCGGTCCGCCGCGGGCACACCGGGCCCCAGCGGCGGAGGCCCCTTCTCGACCGCCTCGGCCAGCAAGCGCACGCGGTCCTCCAGCAGCGCGCGCATCAGGCCGGAACGGCTGCCGAATCGATGGAACACCGTGCCTTTTCCGACGCCCGCGGCCCGCGCGACCTGTTCGACCGACACTCGCCCGGGCCCGCTCTCGACGAGCAATTGTTCGGCGGCGCGCAGGATGGCCGCCCGGTTGCGAGCCGCATCCGCGCGTTCCCGCTTCGGTTCGGCCACGCGTTCTCCCTCGACAACTGGACTGTCGGTCAATATAGTAGCTGACGCTAACTGGACCATTGGTTCACTTATGAGAAGAGGTCTGCCATGCGCGCGGTCGTGCTGCACCGGACCGGAGGTCCCGAGGTGCTGGTTCCGGAAAACATCCCCAGACCCGAACCCGGGCCGGGACAAGTGCTGCTGCGGATCGAGGCGGCCGCCGTCAGCACCGGCGAGACGAAGATGCGGTCCGGAGCCGTCCGGGTCCCGTTCGCCCTCCCCGCGGTGCTCGGCGCCGAGGCCGCCGGAGTGGTCGAAGAGGTCGGCGAAGGCGTCGATTCCCCGCCCCGGGGCGCTACGGTGGTCGGCATCACCGGCGGCAGGGGTTCGTATGCCGAGTACGCCGTCGTTGATGCCGCCATGACGACGGCGGTGCCCGACGGACTGTCCGCGGCGGACGCCGTCGCGATGGCCGCTCCAGGCGCGATGGCGTTCGGCCTGACGAGGAAAGCCGGAGTTCAGCCCGGGGAGACGGTGCTGGTCGAGGGCGGCTCCGGTGCCATCGGCGGCTACCTCGTGCCGCGGGCCCGCGAGCTCGGGGCACGGGTCATCGCGACCGCCGGCACGCCGGACGGCCGGGAGCGGGTTCGCCGCCTCGGCGCGGACCAGCTCCTCGACCACACCGATCCGGACTGGCCGGACGGCCTGGGCGAAGGCACCGTGGACGTCGTGTTCGATCTGGCCGGCGGCGAAGTCGCCGGACGGCTGCTGGACTCCCTCGCTCCGGGCACCGGGCGCATGCTGATGTACGGCTCGCTGACCGGCGATCCCGGAGGGTTCGATTCGGCGAAGATTCGCGAGCGAGGGCTCCAGGTCGCCGGCTGCGCAGGTCCCGCGTGGGCAGCGGGCATCTTCGGCGTCTCGTACCCGGAGTTCCTCGCGGCGGCCGGACGCGACGAGGTGCCGCGGCCGGCGATCGAAGCACGTCTTCCGCTCGCCGATGCCGCCGAAGCGCACCGCCGACTGGAAAAAGGCCGGGTTTCGGGCCGGATCCTGCTCGTTCCGTGACGCGGGTCAGCGGGTAGCGACCAACACGAACGACTCCGCGGGCAACACCGTCGCCTCGCCGCCCACCGCGGGATTCCCCCACGAAGCCAGCACCTCCCCCGCCACCGGAAGCTCGACCGGCTTCGCCGCGAAGTTGCACGCCAGCCGCAGTCCGCCCCGGTGCAGGATCAGCCACGAATCGTCCGGCGGGGTCTCCACGACGACCCGGTCCAGCCGGGGATCGGTCAGCTCCGGGTACGAGCGGCGGAGGCGGATCAGCGTCCGGTACAGGCCGAGGATCTCCCGGTGCCCCGGTTTGCCCGGCTCGGTCCAGTCGAGCCGCGAGCGGGCGGCCGTGGCCGGGTCCATCGGGTCCGGGACGTCCGTTTCTCCCCAGCCGTGGCGGGCGAACTCGCGGCGGCGGCCGGTGCGGACGGCCTCGGCCAGTTCCGGGTCCGGGAACGACGCGAAGAACTGCCACGGCGTCTCCGCGGCCCATTCCTCGCCCATGAACAGCATCGGCGTGAACGGCGAGCAGAACACCACCGCGGCGCCGCAGGCCAGCAGGCCGGGCGAGACGGTCGCCGACAGCCGGTCCCCGGTCGCGCGGTTGCCGATCTGGTCGTGGTCCTGCAGGTAGGCCAGGAACCGGTGGCCGGGGGCGACGCGCCGGTCGAGCGGGCGGCCGTGCGTGCGGGAGCGGAACGACGACCAGGTGCCCGCGTGGAAGAAGGCCTCCCGCAGGGTCTTGGCCAGCGCGCCGGGCTCGGCGAAATCGGTGTAGTAGCCGGTGGTTTCGCCGGTGAGCCGCACGTGCAGCGCGTGGTGCAGGTCGTCGGACCACTGCGCGTGCAGGCCGTAGCCGCCGGCGTCACGGGCGGTGACGAGCTTCGGGTCGTTCTGGTCGGACTCGGCGATCAGCGTCAGCGGGCGGTTCAGGGCCGCGGACAGCGCCTCGACCTCGGTGGCGAGTTCTTCCAGCAGGTGCACCGCGCGCTTGTCGACCAGCGCGTGCACGGCGTCCAGGCGCAGGCCGTCGAGGTGGAAGTCGCGCAGCCAGCCCAGGGCGTTGTCGAGGACGTAGCGGCGGACTTCGTCGGAACCGGGGCCGTCGAGGTTCAGGCCGGCGCCCCAGTCGGTGCGGCCGGCGAAGTACGGGCCGAACCGGTCGAGGTAGGCGCCGGACGGGCCGAGGTGGTTGTAGACGACGTCGAGCACCACCGCGAGCCCGCGTGCGTGGCAGGCGTCGACCAGGCGTTTCAGCCCGTCGGGACCGCCGTACGGTTCGTGCGCCGCGCCCCACAGGACGCCGTCGTAACCCCAGCCCGCGGTGCCGTCGAAGGAGTTCACCGGCAGCAGTTCGACATGCGTGACGCCGAGGTCGGCGAGGTGCCCGAGCCGGTCGATGACCGCGTCGAACGTGCCTGCCTCGGTGAAGGTGCCGACGTGCAGTTCGTAGACCACGCCGCCGGGCAGCTGCCGTCCGGTCCACGGCTGGTCGGTCCACTCGAAGGCGGAATGGTCGTAGACGCGTGAGGCTTCGTGGACGCCGTGCGGCTGGCGGAGCGAGCGCGGGTCCGGCAGCGGGCGGTCGTCGTCGCCGAGGAGGAAGGCGTAGTCGGTGCCGGTGACGTCGGCCTGCCACCAGCCGTCGGCGGCGGCGGTCATCTCGTGGTCGGTGCCGTCCACGCGGACGCGGACGCGCTCGGCGGACGGGGCCCACACGCGGAACATCAGGAGTCCTCTCGTACCAGAAGCGCGACTGGGTACTGCTCGAACAACGCCGAAGCTTGCGGTGCGTCGCCTACCCCACGGCCGGTCAGCACGTCAGTCCATTCTCCGGCGCGCAGCGGCAGGACGGTGTCGCGCCAGCCACCTGCACGGTGAAGTCCCACGGCCAGCCGGGTAACTGCCACGGTCAGGCCAGCTCCACGCTCGAAGGCCAGAAGGTGTTCCGCGGCAACGCCTTCGGCCTGCAACGGCCGGTAGCCAGTGAAGAGTTCCGGCCGGTCTCGACGCAGGGTCAGCGCGTGGTGCACCACCAAGAGCTTCGCGGCACCGGTCTCGTCGATTTCAAAGGACTCGCCAGCTTGGACGCGTTCGAGCAGGGAGCGCCGGACGGCGTAGTCGACCTCGCGGCGGTTGTCCGGATCGACCAGCGAGTAGTCCCACAGCTCGGTGCCCTGGTACACGTCCGGCACGCCGGGTCCGGCCAGCTGCACCAGCTTCTGCCCCAGCGAGTTCGCCCAGCCCGCGCCGCGCACCCGTTTGACGAACGATTCGACATCCGCCGCCAAGTCAGCGTCGCCGAGCACGGCTGACGGCCACTCGGCGACGGCGCGCTCGAAGTCCTCGTCGTGGTCCGTCCAGGAGGTACGGAGTTTCGCTTCCTTCGCGGCCTTGTCGAGGTAGTCGCGCAGCCGCTCCGGCGAAATCGGCCACGCGCCCACAAGCGTCTGCCACGCAAGGAGATTCAGCGCGGGCTCGTCGATCCCGCGCGCGGCGGTCCACCGTCGGACCGCGACCGCGAACTCGTCCGCGACCTCCGACAGCGCGGCCATCCGCGCCCGCGTGTCCTCGGACCGCTTCGTGTCGTGAGTGGTCAGCGTGGTCATCGTGGCCGGAGCCGCAGCCGCCCGGCCCGCGGCCAGCGTGTGGAATTCCCCGGTGCTCAAGCCGAAGCGGTCCGGGTTCCCGCCGACCTCGTTCAGCGCGGCGAACCGGGTGAACCGGTAGAACGTGGTGTCCTCGGTGCCCTTCGCGACGACCATGCCGGACGTCTGCTGGATCCGCGTCGCCAGCTCGCAGTCCGGCGCGCCGCGCACCTGGCTGTCGAGCGCGTCGAGCGCCGGGGCCAGTTCGGGCCGCCGCTTGCGCGCCCGCGCGACGGCCGTCGCCCAGTGCCCGGAACCCTCCGGGAGATACGAACGGTAGACCGGGAACGCGATCATCACCTCGGCGACGGCAGCTCGGGCCGCGTCGGCGTCCACGCCTTGGAGCAACGCGGCGATCCGGTGCACCTCGGCGACCAGGATGCCGTCGGTCACCAAGCGCCGCGCGCGTTCCTCGACCGCGTGATAGTCGGTGCGCACGCCCTGTTCGGCGGCGAGCCGGGTGAACACCGACGCGGCGGCCGGGTCCACGAACACGCCGGTGATCTCGCGCAGCGCGTCGTATCCGGTGGTCCCGTCGACCGGCCAGCTCTGCGGCAGCGCCTCGCCGGGATGCAGGATCTTCTCCGCCACCAGCCACGCACCGGGCGCGCCCTCGCGGAGCCGCCGGAAGTAGCCGCCCGGGTCGGCGAGCCCGTCCGGATGGTCCACGCGCAGGCCGGTGACGTCGCCGTCGGACACCCAGCGCAGCACCTCGCCGTGCGTCTCGGCGAACACCTCCGGCCGCTCCACGGTGACCGCGGCCAGGTTCGTGATGTCGAAGAACCGCCGGTAGTTCAGCTCCCGGTTGCCGCGCCGCCAGCCGACCAGCTCGTAATGCTGGCGCGCGTGCACCTCTCGCGGCGTGCCGTCGCCGGTGCCGGGCGCGAGCGGGAAGCGGTGGTCGTAATAGACCAGCTCGTCACCCTCGACAGCAAGCTCGTCGTTGTCGTCGCCGAGCACCGGCAACAGCAGCCGACCCCGGTGCCAGTCGATGTCGAAGAACGCGGCGTACGGCGAATCCTGGCCGTTCCGCAGCACGTCCCACCACCACTGGTTCGCCTTCGGCACCTCGACGGACATGTGGTTCGGCACGATGTCCACCACGAACCCGAGCCCGGCGTCCTTCAGCCGCGCCGACAACGCCTTTCGCGCTTCTTCGCCGCCCAGTTCGACCCGGGCACGCGTCGGATCAGTGACGTCGTAGCCGTGCGTGGACCCGGGCGTCGCGTCGAGCATCGGCGAGCCGTACAACGCGCCGACACCCAACTCGCGCAGGTATTCCACGATCCCGGCGGCCTCGGCGAAGCCGAACTCCGGCCGCAACTGCACCCGGTACGTCGAGGACGGCGTGCTCATTCGCCCTCCTTCGCGGTGCGCTGCAACACGACCAGCGAGCGCGCGCCGAGCGTGAACTTGCCGCCGCCTTCGACCGGTTCGACGTCCGTCTTCCCCACCGCACCGGTCTCGGTGTCGACCACGACTGTCCATTCGCGACCGTAGCCGTTGCCCGGCAAGGTCATCGCGATGTCCTCCCAGTGCGCGTTGAACGCCAGCAGGAACGAATCGTCCTCCACCGGCATCCCGCGCGGGTCGAGGTCCGGAATCCCTTCCCCGTTCAGGAAAATCACCACCGATTTGCCGAACGCGTCGTCCCAGTTCTGCTCGGTCATCTCCTCACCCGCGGGAGTGAACCAGGCGATGTCGCCCAGTTCCTCTCCCTTGCGCACCGGTTTGCCCTGGAAGAACCGGCGGCGGCGGAACACCGGATGCGCTTTGCGGAACGCGGCGAGCGCGCCGGTGAACGCGACCAGGTCGGCGTTCTCCGTGGCGAGTTCCCAGTCCATCCAGGACAGTTCGGTGTCCTGGCAGTAGGCGTTGTTGTTGCCCTGCTGGGTGCGGCCGAGTTCGTCGCCGTGCAGCAGCATCGGCACGCCTTGCGACAGCAGCAGCGTGGCGAGCAGGTTCCGCCGCTGCTGGTCGCGCAGCGCGAGCACCTCCTCGTCGTCGGTCGGACCCTCGACGCCGCAGTTCCACGAGCGGTTGTCGTCCGCGCCGTCGCGGTTGTCCTCGCCGTTGGCCTCGTTGTGCTTTTCGTTGTAGGACACCAGGTCGGTGAGCGTGAAGCCGTCGTGCGCGGTGACGAAGTTGATCGACGCGAACGGGCGGCGGCCGTCGTCCTGGTACAGGTCCGACGAACCGGTGATGCGCGACGCGAACTCGCCCAGCGTGGACGGTTCACCGCGCCAGAAGTCGCGGACGGTGTCGCGGTACTGCCCGTTCCACTCCGTCCACAGCGGCGGGAAGTTGCCGACCTGATAGCCGCCGGGCCCGACGTCCCACGGTTCGGCGATCAGCTTCACCTGGCTCACGATCGGGTCCTGCTGCACGAGGTCGAAGAACGTCGACAGCCGGTCGACGTCGTAGAACTCGCGGGCCAGCGCGGAGGCGAGGTCGAACCGGAAGCCGTCCACGTGCATCTCGGTCACCCAGTACCGCAGCGAATCCATGATCAGCTGCAGCGTGTGCGGGCTGCGCACGTTGAGCGAGTTCCCGGTGCCGGTGTAGTCCATGTAGTACTGCGGATCGTCCTCGACCAGGCGGTAGTACGCCTCGTTGTCGATGCCGCGCATGGACAGCGTCGGGCCGAGGTGGTTTCCCTCGGCGGTGTGGTTGTAAACCACGTCGAGGATCACTTCGATGCTCGCCTCGTGCAGGGCGCGGACCATGCCCTTGAACTCCTGCACCTGCCCGCCCTGGCCCTGCATCGCGGCGTACCCGTCGTGCGGCGCGAAGTACCCGATCGTGTTGTAACCCCAGTAGTTGCGCAGGCCTTTTTCGTCGAGACCGTGGTCGGTGACGAACTGGTGCACCGGCATGAGCTCCACTGTGGTCACGCCGAGTTTCTGCAGGTGCTCCACGATCGCCGGGTGCGCCAGCCCGGCGTACGTGCCGCGCAGCCGTTCCGGCACGAACGGGTGCGTCATCGTCATGCCGCGCACGTGCGTCTCGTAAATGACCGTTTCGTGGTACGGCACCCGAGGCGCGCGGTCGTTGGCCCAGTCGAAGAACGGGCTGACCACCAGCGAATACGGCACGTGGCCGGCGGAGTCGTCCTCGTTGAGCTGCTCCGGGTCGTCGAAGCGGTAGCTGAACAGCGCTTCAGTCCAGTCGACGCCGCGCGACAACGCCTTGGCGTACGGGTCGATCAGCAGCTTGCTCGGGTTGCAGCGCTGGCCGCGGCTCGGGTCGTACGGCCCGTGCACGCGGAATCCGTACCGCTGCCCGGGTCCGACGCCGAGCAGGTAGCCGTGGTGGACGAAGCCGTCGACCTCCTCCAGCCGCGAGCGGGTTTCGTTGCCCTCGTCGTCGAACAGGCAGAGATCGACGTGCTCGGCGACCTCGGAGAACAGCGCGAAGTTCGTCCCCACGCCGTCGTAGGTCGCGCCGAGCGGGTAGGGCTTTCCGGGCCAGGGCCGCACAGGGCTTCTCCTTGGGCATCGGTTTTCGTTGTCCGGACGGGCTTTACGAGTTTTTCAGCGCACCGGGCGGGCCGCGGCGAGCGGGGCGACCGCCGCCCGCACCCGCGGGTCGGCGAAGAACCCGTCGACGGTGACGGGAAGCGGGATGCGCCAGTTAGGGTACTCATCCACGGTTCCCGGCAAATTCGGCTGGCGCCGTTCGCCGACGACGTCCGCCGGTGCGGTAAGCACCAGCCGCGACGCCGCCGAAGCGAGCAGCGTGTGCAAGGCGACCACCAAGTCGTCGTCCGGAATTCCTTCGCTGGCAACCAGTTCGAGCAGCGCCGTCCGCTCGGCCGCCGCTTCGGCGTACTCCTGCTCCACCGGACGGTCGAGCTGGCCGAGCTCGGCTCGGACTCGCACGTGCTCGGCGTCGAGCCAGCCCGACACCGTCGGCAGGTCGTGCGTGGAAATACTCGCCATCGCGTCCGGATCCCAGTTCTCCGGACGGACGAACGGCTTGCCCGGCGCGTCCCAGTCGCGCTGGAACCACAGCACGGCGGAGCTGAGCAGGCCGCGTTCGTGCATGGTTTCGGTGACGGTGTCCTCGACGGTGCCGAGGTCCTCCCCCACCACGACCGCGCCCGCGCGATGCGCTTCCAGCGCGAGCACGCCGAGCATCGCTTCGGCGTCGTAGTGCACGTACGTGCCGCGACCAGCCGGTTCGCCCGGCGGAATCCACCACAGCCGCCACATTCCGGCGACGTGGTCCACCCGGATGCCGTCGGCGTGCCGCAACACGCCGCGCACGACGTCGCGGAAGGGCGCGTACCCGGCTTCGGCGAGCCGATCCGGCCGCCACGGCGGCAGATTCCAGTCCTGGCCCTGCTGGTTGAACGCGTCCGGCGGCGCGCCGACCCGCACCTGCGCGGCGAACACGTTCCGCAGCGCCCAGGTGTCCGCGCCGCCGGGATGCACCCCGACCGGCAGATCGTGCACGACGCCGACCGGCATGCCTGCTTCACGCGCGGCGCGGCGGACGTTGTCGAGCTGCTCGTGACAGAGTTGCTGGAGCCAGCCGTGGAACTCGATCCGCTCCGCCAGCTCCTCGCGAGCGGCGGCCACCTCGGCGCTGCCGGGATCGCGCAACGGCTCGGGCCACTCGCGCCAGTCACTGCCGTGCACCTCGGCGAGCGCGCCGAACGCGGCGAAATCGCGGAGGTCGTCGTCCAGTTCGATCGGGTGCGGATGATAGGGCCGCAACAGTTCCAGCGCGGCGCGTTTGGCAGTCCACACGGCGTCGTAGTCGATGAGCTCGCCGATCGGATCCGGCGCTAGCGCCCGTACCTGCCGCTTCGTGTCTTCGTCGGCGCGGGCGAACGCTTCGGTGTCGGTGACCCGCAGGTACAGCGGATTCGCGAACCGGCGGCTGGACGGCGAATACGGCGACCGTTCGACCGGATGCGCCGGACTGATCGCCTGCACCGGGTTGACGAGCAGC
Organism: Amycolatopsis sp. NPDC004079; assembly: GCF_040610415.1. Classification (NCBI taxonomy): domain Bacteria; kingdom Bacillati; phylum Actinomycetota; class Actinomycetes; order Pseudonocardiales; family Pseudonocardiaceae; genus Amycolatopsis; species Amycolatopsis sp. NPDC004079. The sequence continues at coordinate 13,060 of NZ_JBEXMH010000105.1, forward strand.
ACGCCCGCGCCCAATTCGGCGGCCGACCGGGACGCCATCACGGCGAGATCGCCGAAATCGCCCATTCCCCACGACTGTTCGGAATGCAGCGCGTAGAGCTGCAGCATCCAGCCCCACGCGGGCAGCATCGCGGGCAGCCGGTCCGGGACGACAGCCAGCGAAACCCGTTGCTCTGCGGTCACGATCTCGTGCCAGCCCAGCGGAAGGTCAGCCGGAAGTGTGGCGCCGACGTCACGCGCTGTGCCGTCTTCGAGTTCGACAGTGGCGGGTCGGCCAAGTTCGCGTTCTTGCCCGGCGCGCACCACGACAGTCGGCGGCAACGCTTGCGAGGCACGGGCTTCCCGCACCGCGGCCAATTCTCGCTGAATTGCTTGTGGACTACCGGCATCGACGTCAAGCTGCGCCAATACGGCGATCACGACGTCTGGGTCGACCTGTACTTCGACTTGGTCGGCGTTTTCGTAGCGGGTGGCGACGCCGTGGGCAGCGGCCAGTTCGGCCAGTTCGGGGGTCACGTTTCGGTCCGGGGAAAGGGAATGCGCACCGGACCAGTCTCCCGGGCGGTGCCGCGCGGCGCCATTCGCCTCGCCGCCGCAGACGGGCGAAGCGGTGACCGGCCGGTCGGGGGGCGTGCCGGCCGGTCACCGCCACACGAAACAAGAGGGAAGGCCGCTCCAGGAATGACGCGCGACGGCTGAGTTCACCCGTTCAGGCGCTTTTCGCTCTTCCAGCGCGCAGGTCCATACCAACGGAGGTAGTGCGATCCCACAATGGCGGCTCGGCGCGGATTTGCTGTCCGCAAGGGGAACCCTGAGGGACTCAGATTCCCGCAGGGTTCCCCTCACGGACCTCAGCAAACGGTCAGCAAGCACACCGCTCAAGCCCGGGGCAGCGCGGTCCGAAGTGGACGCCGTCAGGCTCCGGCCAGCTGCCCGAGCTTCCCGGCGAGCCGGTCCAGCCACGCCTCGACCTCGCCCGCCGAGCGGTCCGGGAGCCCGAACACGACCTCGGTGACGCCTGCCTCCTCGAGCTTGGCCAGCCCTTCCGGATCCGGGCGCGGGCCGAGCGCGATCACTTCCGGCTCGCCTTCGCGGCCTTCCTCGCGCCAGATTTCGCGCAACTGCGCGACTTTCTCGGTGATGTCGCCCTCGGCGGGCGTGGTCAGCCAGCCGTCGCCGTGCCGCGCGATCCAGCGGAACGTGCGCTCGTTCCCGCCCGCGCCGACGACCACCGGCACCTTGGGCTGCACCGGCTTCGGCCACGCCCAGCTCGGCCCGAACTCCACGAACTCGCCGGAGTAGCTCGCCTCTTCCTCGGTCCACAGCGCGCGCATCGCCTCGAGGTACTCGCGCAGCGCGGTGCGCCGCCGCTTCCCGGGCACGCCGTGGTCGGCGAGCTCGTCGGTGTTCCAGCCGAACCCGACGCCGAGCGTGACCCGGCCGCCGGACAGGTGGTCCAGCGTCGCGACGGTCTTGGCGAGCGTGATCGGATCGCTCTCCACCGGCAGCGCCACCGCGGTCGCCAGCCGGATCGTCGAGGTCACCGGCACCGCGCTGGCCAGCGCGACCCACGGGTCGAGCGTGCGCAGATAGCGGTCGTCCGGAAGCGAGGAGTCGCCGGTCCGGGGATGCGGGGCGTCGCGCCGGATCGGGATGTGGGTGTGCTCGGGCACGTAGAACGTCGCGAATCCGGCCTCTTCCGCGGCCTGTGCGGCCGCCGCCGGGGAGATGCCCCGGTCGCTGGTGAACAACACGATCCCGTATCTCACCCCCGGCACGTTATTAGAACGTGTTTCAGTTTGCAACGGCCTCCGGCCCCGCGCGATTATTCCTGGTGAAACCCGGGCTTGACGGCAGCGTGGACCGGGTATTCCACTGGTACTGAGCGATCACCGGCCCGTCCTGCCCGAGGAGGGGATCATGCTGCCCCATCGCGACCGCAGCGCCCTGCGGAAGATCGAAGAGGAACTCGCCGCGAGCGACCCCGTGTTCGCCGCGACCCTGAGCCAAAGCGTGCTGCCCGCGCAGTCCCGGCGGTGGCGGAAGATCCTCGTGCTCGCCGAGGCGACCGTCCTGTTGATGCTGGTCTTCGGCCTCATGGCCGGGGACACCGGCTGGTTCCTGTGGGGCCTGCTGGCCGCGCCGCTGCTGGTGTGGGCGCACCGGGCCATGCTGCAGCGCGGCGGCGAGCGCGCGGCCGACGACCAGCCGTGATTTTCAGCGTTGGGCAGCGCGTTCGAGCAGCGGAGTGAGCCGGTAAGGCACCATCTCGCGCATGACGAGCGCGTTGTTGGTGCGCTCGACGCCGGGGATTTCCAGGATTTCCCCGGCGATCCGGTACAAATCGTCCGCGTCCGTCGCGACGACGTGCACCAGCAGGTCCTGCGCCCCGGTCAATCCGCGCACCTGCAGCACTTCCGGCACCGCGGCGAGCGCGCGGCCGACCTCGTCCAGCAACCGTTGCCGCGCTTGCACCGTCACGAACGCGGTGAGCGGGTAGCCGAGCGCGGCCGGGTCGATCCGGTGTTCGGCCGAGCGCAGCGCGTCGCCTTGTTCGAGGCGGGCGAGCCGGCTTTGCACGGTGTTGCGGGACAGGCCCAGTTCGTCGGCGAGCGCGACGGCGGTGGCCCGCGGGTTGCGGCCGAGCGCGAGCAGGATCCGGGCGTCGGTGGCGTCGAGCCGTTGAGTGCTGGGCATGCTGCGCAGTCCTCTCCGCACCGCGAGGTGCTGTCTTGGGCGTTCTGCGCAATGTTGAACGCGCTTGTTGTGCACCCTACCCAGCTCTGCTGGACTGTCCTGAACTTTCCGCCCAAGAAAGGTCCGATCCGTCGTGAGCAGCGCCGCCCCCGAACGCCTTCCGGACAACGACACGGTGACCGTCCTGCGCGAGGTGCAGGACCGGGTGCTGTGGCTGTCGACCGCGATCATCGACCACGCGAACCGCGTCCGGCCCAATCCGACCGGGCTCAAGGTCGGCGGGCACCAGGCGTCCAGCGCCTCGATGGTGTCGATCATGACCGCGCTGTGGTTCGCCCGGCTGCGCGCGCGGGACCGGGTTTCGGTCAAGCCGCACGCCTCCCCCGTGCTGCACGCGATCAACTACCTGCTCGGCGACCTCGACGAGAAGTACCTGACGACGCTGCGCGAGTTCGGCGGCCTGCAGAGCTACCCGTCGCGCTCGAAGGACCCGGACCGCGTCGACTACTCCACCGGCTCGGTCGGCATCGGCGCGACCGCCCCGATCTGGGGCGCGCTGGCGCGGCGCTACGTCGAGTCGCACGGCGGCGGCGCGGGCACCGGACGGCAGTACTCGCTGGTCGGCGACGCGGAACTGGACGAGGGCGCGTGCTGGGAGGCGATCCTCGACCCGAACGTCGCCGAACTGGGCGAGGTCGTGTGGATCGTCGACCTGAACCGCCAGTCGCTCGACCGCGTGGTGCCGAACATCGGCGCGACCCGGCTGCAGGGCATGTTCGAGGCGGCCGGCTGGCAGGTGCTGACCGTGAAGTACGGCCGGCTGCTGCAGGATCTGTTCGAACGCCCGGGCGGCTCAGCGCTGCGGGCGCGGATTGACGAGATGTCCAACCCGGAGTACCAGCGGCTTCTCCGCTGCACCCCGGCGCAGCTGCGCGAACGCCTGACGACGCCGGAGCTGGCTGCACTGCTGGACACTGTCGACGACGACACGCTGCACGCGGCCATCCGGAACCTCGGCGGCCACGACCTCCCCGCGCTGCTGGACGCTTTCGACGCCATCGACGACCACCGGCCGACCGTCGTTTTCGCTTACACCGTCAAGGGATTCGGTCTCGCCAGCGAGGGACATCCGCAGAACCACTCGTCGCTGCTGACCGCCGAGCAGCTGGGTTCGCTGGCCTCGCGGGTCGGAATCTCGCTCGACAACCCGTGGCAGAAGTTCCCCGAGGGTTCTGCCGCCGCCGAGCTGTGCGCTTCGACGGCCACTCGCCTGGAGCGGGAAACCGTTTCCCCGCAACCGGTCCCGGCGCTGCCGTCCGACATCGGCCGCACGCCGTCCGGCCGCACGACGACACAGGCCGCGCTCGGCCGCGCGCTGCTCGACCTGACCCGCGAGGCGCCCGAAGCCGCGGAACTCGTCGTGACGCTGTGCCCGGACGTCTCGTCCAGCACCAACCTCGGCGGCTGGGTCAACAAGGTCGGCGTGTGGTCGCCGCAGGAACGCGTCGACTGGTTCGCCGACGACCCCGAAACGATCCTGCACTGGCGCGAGCGGCCCAGCGGACAGCATCTGGAGCTGGGCATCGCCGAGGTGAACCTGGTGAGCGCGCTTGGCGAACTCGGCACCACGTGGTCGCGCTGGGGCCGTCCGCTGCTGCCGATCGGGGTGCTTTACGACCCCTTCGTGGAGCGCGCGCTGGAACCGTGGTCGTTCGGCATCTACGGCGGCGGACAGTCCATTTTGGTCGGTACGCCGTCCGGCGTCACGCTCGCGCCCGAGGGCGGTGCGCACCAGTCGGTGACCACGCCCTCGGTCGGCCTCGAACAGCCTGGTTGCGTGACGTACGAACCGGCTTTCGCCTTGGACGTCGAGTGGACCCTGCTGGCTTCCTTGTCGCGGCTCGGGCGTCCCGACGGAACTTCCGCCTACCTGCGCCTGTCCACCCGTCCGGTGGACCAAAGCCTGGCCGCGGTGCCGACCGATCCGGCCGCGCGGGAACGTCGCCGCCGCCAGGTCGTGGCGGGCGCGTATCCGATCCGCACCGCCGCGGTGGCGCGCCCGGACGTCACGCTGGTGACGATGGGCGCGATGGTCACCGAGGCGCTGGAGGCCGCCGACCGGCTGGACGCGCTGGGCAAGCACGCCGATGTGGTGTGTGTGACGAGCCCCGGCCTGCTGTTCCGCGCTGTGCAGGCGAGGGCGGGGCAGGACACGGCCGAGACGTGGATCCTGGAGTCGGCGCTGCCGTCCGAACGGTCCGCGCCGATCGTGACGGTCCTGGACGGGCATCCGCACACGCTGGCGTTCCTGGCGAACGTCCATCGTGTGCGGGCGTCGCACCTGGGCGTGACGCGGTTCGGGCAGTCCGGGGATCTGGAGAGCGTGTACCGGCATCACGGCATCGACACGGACAGCATTATTCAGGCCGCGCTGGACGTGGCGGACTGATCGAAGGCGGCCGGGACTTGGTGCGGTCCCGGCCGGTCCTTCAGTCCCCGATCCGGATCAGCGAGCGGGCGCCCTGCCCTTGCCGCATCCGGTCGAACGCCTCGCCCACCTCGTCGAGCGAAATCCGGTGCGTCACCAGGGTTTCCAGATTCAGCGCACCCGAACGGACCTCGTCGGCGAGAACCGGGATGTCGACGTCCGGGTCGGAAGCGCCGTAGACGGTGCTGGTGAGCGTGCGGGCGAAGTGGAAGATCTCCAGCGGGTTCAGCACGACCTGCTGGTCCTTCCGCCCGACGCCGACCACCGTGCAGTGCCCGCCGCGGCGCACCGAACTCCACGCCGCGCGGATCGTCGTCGCCGCTCCGACGCATTCGAAGGCGTAGTCCGCGCCGCGACCGTCGGTCAGCCCGCGGACCTGTTTGGCGAGTTTGTCGTCGCTCACCAGGAAATCCGTCGCACCGGCCGCGCGGGCGAGCGTTTCCTTCTCCGGCGACAGATCGGCCGCGATGATCTGTCCGGCTCCCGCGAGTTTCGCTCCGAGCACCACGCACAGCCCGATCCCGCCGAGACCGAGCACGAGCACGCTCTGTCCTTTTCGGACTTTCGCCGTGTTGCGCACCGCGCCGACCCCGGTCAGCACCGCGCAGCCCATCAACGCGGCCAGATCGAGCGGAACGCCGCCCGGCAGCGGCACGACGGATCGCCCGGGTACCACGGTTTCCTCGGCGAACCCGCCGACGCCCAGCAGCACGTTGAGCGGCCCGCCGTCCAATTCTCCGCGCGGCAACGTGGTGACGCCCTCGATCGCCGAGCACAACCAGGGTTCTCCGGCCAGGCAGAACCAGCATTCCCGGCAGGCGGCGGCCCAATTGAGCACCACCCGGTCCCCCGGCTGCACGTGCGTGACTTCATTGCCGACCTCGGCCACGACGCCGGACGCCTCGTGGCCCGGCACGAACGGGTACTGCGGGCGCAGCGTTCCGTCCACCATGGACAGATCGGAATGGCACACCCCGGCGGCCGCGATCCGCACCCGCACGTCGTCGGGCCCGACCGGCGGCAGCACGATGTCGCACACCTCCGGACGGCCGCCCTGCTCGCGCACAACCACGGCTTTGACCACGGTGTCTTCTCCTTCGGGTCGTGCTAGAGCTGGATGGATTTGAGCTCGGTGAACTCGTCGAGCGCGGCCCGGCCCATCTCGCGGCCGAGACCGGACTGCTTGTAACCGCCGAACGGGGCGAGCGGGTTGAAAGCCCCGCCGTTCACGTCGATCTGCCCGGTCCGGACCTTGCGCGCAAAGGCCAGCGCGCGGTCCTGGTCGGCCGACCACACCGCCCCGTGCAGGCCGTAACGGGAGTTGTTCGCGATGCGCAGCGCGTCTTTCTCGTCGTCGAACGGGATGATCGACAGCACCGGGCCGAAGATCTCCTCCTGCGCGATCGTCGAATCCGGGTCCACGCCCGCGAAAACTGTCGGTGCTACGAAGTAACCTGTGTTGGCAGGAGCTTCAGTACCACCCGTCACCAGAGTTGCGCCCTCGGCGATGCCCTTCTCGATGTAACCGCGCACCCGGTCGCGCTGTGCTGCCGAGACAAGCGGGCCGAGCTTTGTCTTGGGGTCCAACGGATCGCCCGTCGTGAACCCCTCGGCGAACGTCTTCGCGAGCGCTACCGCTTCGTCGTGCTTCTCGCGCGGGACGAGCATGCGCGTCCACGCCGTGCAGGTCTGGCCGCCGTTGAGGAACGCGTTGGAGACGCCGACTTTGACGGCCGTCGCCAGGTCCGCGTCGTCGAGGATCACGTTGGCGGACTTGCCGCCCAGCTCCAGCGTGACGCGCTTGACCGTGCGTGCCGCCAACTCAGCCACCCGGGTGCCGGCACGCACCGAACCGGTGAACGACACGACGTCGACCTCCGGATGCGTCGCCAGCGCCTCGCCCACCACCGGCCCGTATCCGGTGACCAGATTGACCACACCAGGCGGAAAACCGGCGTCGTGGATCGCGTCGAACAACTGGTACGCGCTCAACGGCGCGACCTCGCTCGGCTTGACGACGACCGTGCAGCCCGCCGCCAGCGCCGGCGCGATCTTGCAGGTGATCTGGTGCAGCGGGTAATTCCACGGCGTGATCGCCGCGACGACGCCCGCCGGTTCGCGCACGATCAGCGAGTTGCCGACCTTCTCCTCCGGCTCGTCCTGGCCGAGCAGATCGACGTACGTCTTCACGTCGGTCTGCGGCAGCGCGGCCTGGATCCGGGTCGCGATGCGCAAGGGCGTGCCGACGTCTTTCGCGATCGTCTCGCCGATCTCGTCGGCTCGCTTCGCCAGCCCGTCGAGGAGTTTGCGCAGCAGCTCAGCGCGTTCCGCTCGCGTGGTTTCGGCCCAAGCCGGAAACGCCTCGCGCGCCGCCCGGACCGCCCGGTCGGCGTCGGCGGCCGTGCCCTCCGGGATGTGCGCCTGGACCTGCTCGGTGGCCGGATTTTCCACCGGGATCGTGGCTTCGGAATCCGAGCGGACCCATTCGCCGCCGAGGTACAGCACGTCGCGCTCAGCCACCGAGTCTCCTTCGATCTGGGTTCTCTCCCTCTCGGCGGATTCTATAGAAAACGCTCCGGCTGTCTAGTGCGCCGCGAGGACGCCCTGTGCCGCAAGGAAGTCGACCAGCAGGTCCCCCGCCTCGCGGATGTGCGCCGCCATCGCCTCCCGCGCCGCGTCCGGCTTGCGCTCGTTCAGGGCGGCGAGCACCCGATCGTGGTCGTCGCGCGCGAGGATCGGCCAGCCGGGGATGTCCGCATACGCCGAGAACGGCACGTACCGGAGCGTCAAGGACAGCATCCAGGTGAACTTGGGCGAGGCGGCGGCGTGATTGACCATGCGGTGCAACGCGAAATCGGCCCGTTCGGTCGCGTCGAGGTCGCCGTCGCGGACGGTTTTCCCGATCTCGCGCTGGAGGTCGTCCAGCCGCGCCAGCCCCGCCGGATCGAAGGCCTCCGCCGCGCGCGCCGCCAGCTCGCCGGAGACGTAGGCCTGCATCGCGTAGACGTCCACGACGTCGCGGCGCGTCACCGGGATCACCCGGAATCCGCGCCCTGGACGGAAATCCACCATGCCCTCGCCCGCGAGCGCCATCAACGCCTCGCGGACCGGGGTGGCGCTGACGCCGAGGCGCTCGGCCAGATGCTCCGTCCGCAGCCGCTCGCCGCCGCGGACCGCGCCGGTCAGGATCAGATCGCGCACCTGCTTGGCGACCCGCGGGCTCAGCCGTTCGCGCGCTTCTCCGGCCACTGTCACGAAAACTCCCCGCCAGCGTTCGATTTCCCGCTATCGTAGCCCTTGCCTGCGGATGTGACCCCGGTCACTTTTCGCTCCGGCGAGAACCTGCGGAGGGGGTCGCCTCGACTATCCGGACGAGCCCCATGCACCGGGGTGTACCGCAGAGTGTCCTCAATGGACACTTCGAGGGAGGGAAACGGAATGTCAGTGAAGTCTTCGGTTCTGCGCCACGGCCGCCTGGTCGTAGGCACGGCACTCGCGGCGGCCGTCATCACCGGCGGAACGATCGGAGTCGCCGCGGCGGCCACCGGCGATCATCCGGTGGTGCCCGTCGCTGCCGCCGCTCCTGCCGCACCTGCCGCTGTTGCCGCCCAGCCGCCCGCCGAGCAGCCGCCGGAGGGAGCCCGGGCGATCGTGAAGATCGACCCGAACCCGGCCGCCCCCGGCGGAGACATCACGCTCACCGGCAACTGCGGCGGAGGCAAGGGCCTGAAGAAGGTGATCGGCGGATTCCCGGGTCATCAGATCCTCAAGGACATCAAGATCGTCGACGCGAACCCGGACGCCTTCAAGGCAACAGCGAAAGTCACCACGAAGGTCGGCAACGGAGTCGGTCCGGTCATGGTCGACTGCGACGGAGAAGCAGGCGTGACCCTGCTGGTCACTCACACTCCTGCGGCGGGTGAGTAGCCGATGCCAGAAAAGATCCGCGGCACCAGGGTGACCCGATCCGGTTCGGCGGTGGTGCCCAGCTAGGTCGGTCTGGCGGTCGCGGCTGTCGGTTCGACGCTGTTGCGCAGACCCTGGTGACTCGGTAGCGGTCTCGACGCTGTCGACGCGATCCCGCTAGGGCGCGGTGGTCGTCTCCCGGGGGACGACACCGTGGTCACGCGCTCGGCACCGGTGTGCAGCGTCAACGCCGAGACGGATCTCGTCGTGACATCGGTGCCTCAGCGCCGAAACGGTGCCGCCGACCGGGCAAACCGCTCCGCCAACGCGGACAGTCGCCGACGCGGACAGTCGCCGACGCGGGGCGGTCGCCGAGGCGAGTGGTCGGCAACCCGGACTCGTCGGCAAGGCGAACCGGCAGGCAACGCGGACCGCTCAGCAACCCGGCTTGGGAACAGCACCGACGGCGAGGGCCGCATCTGTCCATCGCCGTCTCAACCGGCGACGTCGTGACCGAGCAGGTCACACGTCCGTGTCGAGGGGTTGGCCATCCGGCCGGATGGCCAACCCAAAACGGGGGGCCCGACAACGGGATAGGGTGGGGTTGGGGGAGAGTGTTTGAGTGAAGGTTTTTATGATAGGGGTGGGCGGAATAATTAAAAA